>JAFZPN010000227.1 GCA_017550315.1 Clostridia bacterium | reverse complement strand
CGCGAGCAGATGCGGCTGATCTACGAGACCGGGCAGGGCAGCTTCCGAATGCGCGCGCGCTGGCATTTCGACAAGGCGAACAGCCTCATCGAGGTCACGGAGATCCCGTATTCCACGGTGGTGGAGGTCATCATCAAACGGGTCACGGATCTACTCAAAGAAGGGAAGTTCAAGGAGATCAGCGATATCCGCGACGAGATCGACCTCTCGGGCTTCAAGCTCACGATCGACGTCAAGCGCGGGACCGATCCCGAAGTCCTGATGCAGAAGCTCTTCCAGCAGACCACGCTCGAAGACAGCTTCGGATGCAATTTCACCGTCTTGATCAACGGTTCTCCGCGGCAGCTTGGCGTGCGGGATATCCTCTGCGAATGGATCTCCTTCCGCATGGGATGCGTCCGGCGCGAGCTCTCGTTCGACCTCGCAAAGAAGAAGGACAAGCTGCACCTGCTGCGCGGGCTCGGGAAGATCCTGCTCGACATCGACAAGGCGATCCGCATCGTGCGCGAAACGGCAAAGGAAGCGGACGTGGTGCCGCGCCTGATGGCCGGATTCTCCATCGACGAGGTCCAGGCGGAGTACATCGCCGAGATCAAGCTGCGCCATCTCAACCGAGAGTACATCCTCGAGCGGATCAAGGAGATCGCGGACCTGCAGAAAGAGATCGCCGATCTCGAATCGATCATCACGGACGACATCAAGGTGAAGGAGCTCATCGCGCGCCAGCTTGCCGCCATCAAGAAGAAGTACGGCAAGCCGCGCAAGACGGACATCATCACCGACTCGAACGATCCGGTCGTCGTGGAGGACGACGGGGTCGAGAATTACGCCGCCTACGTGGTCCTCACGAAGGAAGGATACTTCAAGAAGATCACCCGCCAGTCCCTCATGCGGGCGGACGAACAGAAGCTCAAGGACGGCGACGAGGTGACGAACGCGGAGGACACGGAGAACGTCTCCGACCTGCTCTTCTTCACCGATCAGGCGCAGGTGTACAAGGCCAAGACCGCCGATTTCGAGCCGGTCAAGGCGTCCGCGCTCGGCGACTTCATCGCGGCCAGGCTCGGATTCGACGACGGCGAGCGTCCCGTGATGATGAAGGCGCTGACCGCATACAGCCCGGACGACAGTTTCATCTTCCTCTTCGAGAACGGCAAGGGCGTGAAGATCCCGGCCTCCACCTACGAGACAAAGACGAACCGGAAGAAACTCACCGGCGCGTATTCCGATGCCTCCCCGATCGCGGCGATCCTCTACGAGAAAGCGGGCGAACCCTTCGACATCCTCATGGAAAACAGCGCGGGCAAGGGCATCCTCTTCTCCTCATCGCTGATTCCGCAGAAGACGACCCGGTCCTCCTCCGGCGTCATCCTCTTCAACATGAAGGCGGGGATCAGGATCACGCGCGTCCTCGCAGGAGAGGGAACCGACAGGTACGCGCGATGCCGGAAGAACAAGATCCCGGCGGCGGGCATCTCGATCGACAAACCGGCGGAACAGGTCCCGCTCGTCTGATCCGGCGCGGTTCACAGGAAGATTCGTCCAATAAAACGAACGGAATGTAAATTTTGCGGGATTTCCGTGCATTTCTCTTGCATTTGCCCCGCCGGTCGTGTATAATCAGGTTGTCGCAGCTATGCGAATCCACGAAAGGTCATGTTCATCCCATGAAACGAAAGACAGCCATTCTTATCGCGGCGGCGCTCGCTCTCGTCGTATCGACGGGCGTTCTGGCCGCGGCAGCCGGGTACGACAGCTCGACCAACCCCATCGTCACGCTGAATTATCTCACGAACAACTTCAAAAAAGAGATCCTCGAAGCGGTCGACGAGCGCATCAACGCGAAAATCGCCGAGATCACGGACAAGCTCGAAGCCGCAGAACCCACCGTCACCGCACCGGAACCCGAACCTCAGTCCGAACCCGAGCCCGTCGTCATCACGCAGCCCGCTCCAGCGCCTTCCATGGCGTATGAGGTGGTGCAGCTTGATAACGGCGACGCGCTCTACGCCGAGGGCTCCTGCGAGGTCATCCTGCGCGCGGGCTACGCCGTCTGCATCGCGCCCGATCCCACCCAGGGGCTGGCCGATACGACGAACGGTTACGAAATCTATAACGGTCAGGCGCTCTCGAAGAACCATACCTGTCTGATTCCGCGCGCGGACGGACGGGGAATCCTCGCGACATCCGATTCCGTTTATATCATGGTCAGGGGGGAATACTCCATTGTCAAAGGCTAACACGAAGAAAAGAACCAAGGAAGACAAGAAGAAGCTCGCCTTGCGCATCATCGCCATCTTCCTCGCCGTCCTGATGGTGCTCGGCGTTGCTTACTACACCATCATGATCCTCGCCTCTACGATCCACGCAGACGCGCCGGCGCAACAAACTGAGACTCTCGACACATCCTCGCTCAAAGCCGGCGGGGATGTTCTCATCAGTGTGGGTATCACCTATGACGCGACCATGACGACCAGCTACGCGGTGAGCTGTGCGGCCGGATTCCGCCTCGGCTCGCAGGAGCTGGACGGGGACCGCCGCTTCGAGGAGCTCTGGGAGCTGCCCGGCGGGACGATCGTCTGTGCGTCGGATGCGAATCTCACGGAGTCCCGTGGGACCTATTCGATCGCCTCCCGGGAGCGCGACACCGACATCGGCGGGTATCACATTGAGATCGACTGCTGGGACTGTGAACGGGAAGACCTCGTCGACCTGATCGATGACCATGGACGTGCCGTCAACCGCATGGGATACGATCTCATCCCTGCCTACATCGACGGATCTTACATGCTCCGTATCGGGGACTTCTCCTCGGAGCGGGATGCCCGGAATGCACTGGAAGATCTCGAAGACCTGATCCCGCGCCGCAGGATGTACGTCGTCGAGCCGACGGACACGGCCGTGACGGTATTCGATCCGGATGAGGAGACGATCCTCTTTGAATACGACTGCCGCGGAGACACCGAGCTCGGCATCGCGGCGAACGAGGACCGGCACGGGAACACCTACCTCACCGCGCCTTCGGGGAACATCTACGACGGCGTGTTCGCGTTCCGGCGCGTGGTCTCCGAGACCGAGGACGGCGTGTCCGTCATCAACATCATCCCGCTGGAAGCCTACATCGCCGGCGTGCTCCCGTACGAGACCTCGAACGCCTGGCCTATCGAGACGCAGAAGGCCTTCGCGATCACCGTGCGCTCCTTCACGCTCACCAACCGGAAAGCGAATTCCAAGCACTGGGGCCACAAGTTCGACCTCTGCACGGAGGTCTGCTGCCAGGTCTACCGGGGCGCCGCGAAGATCAACGATGCCGTGATGGAAGCCGTGCTCGACACCGAAGGCCAGGTCATGACCTACGGCAACAAGATCGTCGTCGCGTACTATGTGTCCAGCATGGGCGGCGTGACGGTCAGCGCGCAGGACGCGTGGGGCGGTACGGAAGACATCCCGTACCTCCAGCCGATCGAGACGCCGTGGGAGGACTACATGAACCACGAGAACGCGTTCTGGATCAGCGAGATCTCCCCCTCGGCCCTGTGCGACCGTCTCAACCTCGCGGGGTACAAGCAGCTCCGCGGCGAGATCGAGAGCGCCGAAATCGTCGAGTACGCGCGGGATTCCACCTACATCAAGACCCTGCGCGTGACGGACACCTACGGAACCACGGTCGACATCACGCCGTGCGATTCCGTGCGGATCTCCCTCACGCCGTACGTCAAGAGCGCGAACTTCGTGATCGGCCGCGGATCGGTCGAATATACGGAGGACGTCGTGGTCAGCGAGAGCGCGAGATCCTCGTCCAAGACGGAGGAAAAGCCGAAGGAACCGGAAACCTACGGTCTGGACTACGCTTACATGGATCTCGACGACTTCTACGTCATCACCGCGGACGCCGAGGAGAGGACCTACTTCGGCGATTCGATCGCGGTGCTCACGGAAAACGGAAAGATCGACTATCAGAAACGCGACATCTTCGCCGTCACCCGGCAGAACGCGGCTGCCTTTGAAGGCACGACCGTCCTCGGCCCCGACGATCCCTACACGGACGACATGAAGTTCGTGACGGAGACCGTCGAAGACAAGTCCGACGGATCGACCAAGACCAAGATCGCGCGGGCGGAGAACAGCGACAACTTCATTCTCGTCGGCAAGGGCTGGGGCCACGGCGTCGGGATGAGCCAGTGGGGCGCGTTCGACCTCGCGGTGCAGGGATATGATGCCCGGGAAATCCTCGAAGCGTATTTCCGCGATATCGACATACGGGATTACCGGAGGACGGACAATTACCGATAAATGAATCCCATGACCAATAAGAAAAGCCGCCGACGTCCGGTCAGCGGCTTGTTCTTTTGATTTGGGGTTTACGCTTCGAGGGCCCGGTCGATGGCTTTCGAGAGCTGATCGGCACAGGAGGTGTTCTTGAACCCGCAGAGGTTCCCGCGGAGCAGATCGGCGATCTCACGAGCGTCCTTGCCTTCGACGAGGCGGCCGATCGCTTTCAGATTGCCGTTGCAGCCGCCGGTGAAGACGACGTTCGAGAGCTTGCCGTCCTCGATGTCGAACTCGACGGCGGAGGAGCAGGTGCCCTGGGTGCGGTACTGGTATCTCATGGCAATTCCTTCTTTCTTTGGGGGCTTACGGATTCTCAAAGCCGCTTGAGCCGTCCGCTTCGTAGCAGTTCACGTCGGCTTCTTCGCTTTCGATGGTAAACATCGGATTGCCGGATCCCGAGACGTAGGAGTACGGACTCGACATGTCGGTGCCGTCGATCTGGATGCGGCCCTTCGAGCGGATGTCCATGTTATACGTGCTCAGACGCACCGGGGAGGCGAAGACGATCGCGCCGGTCTTCGAGGTGAACTTGAGCTCGTTGCGGACATGCAGGGAAGTGGAGCTGAAATTGAGCTCGTCCGCGCGGATGTTGAGGTATCCGATGACGGAGTTCTCCATCTTGACATCTGCCTTCTTTGAGGCGGCGTCTCCGTCGGCCTTGATGTTGATGAACGAATCCGTCCGGGTCTGGGAGACGGTCAGGGAGACGCTGTCGGCGACGATGTTGTAGTCGGTATTGATGCGCATGTTGTCGATCTTGACTTCGCATCCGCCGGCGCCGCGCGCGGTGATCTGGATCTGCTTGAGGCCGAGCGATTCCTCGCCGTTTTCGGTCGCCTTTTCGAGGGCTTCCTTCGTCAGGTAGATGTTGATCTGCTTCTCGCGGTCCTCATCCTTCTCCTGGTTCTTCTTGTGCTGTTCGATGAATTCGCGGATCTGCTCCATGTTCAGGATGTAGCGCATCCCCTTGAAGGAGAAGCCGTTTTCCCAGAACTTCAGCATGGAGGTGATGTCACCGGTCTCATCGAAGGAGAGCAGGTTGCTCGAACGGGTGAGGGTGTAGTAGTTTTCCTTGAAGTTGATGAGCTCGATCTTCGAGACTTCGCTGTAATGGTCTGCGCCGGGGGTGTCGCAGTTGCCGTAGATGTTGACCTTGCCGGAGGAGAAGACTACGGAGATGCGCTCGAGATTGTCGAGGTCGATCTCTTCGCTGATGCTGATGTTGCCGTTGACGTGATCCGCGAAGAGCTGTTCGCCGTTCGACTGCGCCATGTTCTGTGCTATGAAGCAGGTCACGAGCCCGACGATCACAAGCAGAACCGCGACGATCAGGGAAATGATGGAGGTCGGTTTCACAGCTTATAGCACTCCCTTCTGATATGTAAGAATAACTCCTTCAGCTTGCGGCAGAGGAACTTCAAGAGAACGCTGAGCTGGGTGATGAGCCAGGGAAGGAGGCGGATGGAGAAATTATAGAGCAAGACGGCGACAAACAGGACCGCGCCCGCGATCATCACGCCGAGACCGATCTCGTACAGCCCTCCGGCCGGGAAGGTGAAGAGCTGCGTGATGCCAAATACGATACCGACTAAGGCTATGCCCGCGCCGACCGTCACAATCGCGATGATGGCGGCGACGCCGACGACGATCAGGGCTGACAGCGCGACGAAGAGGGCGATGAACACGACGAACATCACGGCGAGCAGCCCGAGCCAGATCGGCAGGGTGAGGAGCAGGCCGATCCAGAAGATCAGCATCCCGCGCGTGGTGGGTTCCGCTTCGGAGGAGTACTCGAAGTACGGATCCTCTTCGACCTTCCGGCTGCTCTTGGTCTTTCTCACGGGAGCGGGTTCCGGGAAGCTCTCGCCGAGGTCGTCGTCGAAGGTGTATTCCGCACGTCCGGAGGCTGGCTGACGCGGCGTGGGCTGAGGTTCTGCCTTCGGCTGCTGCTGGACCGGCGGCTGCCTCTTTTTGAGGATGGACGCAATGCTGTCCGCAAGCGAATCGATCTCTTCGGGGGACTGGATGGCGTCGATCTCTTCGAGGTCTTCGGCCGTGAACGTGCGCCTGAGGTTGGTCACATGTTTGAGCGCGGTTTCATCGGGGATCCCGCGCCGGATCAGAGCCGTCTGAAGATTTCTCATGAAAATATTCAATTCCATCCGGCAAACTCACCTCTCTTTTGGGATTTTGGGGGTAGATTTTATGAGGATCTTGTGTTATACTATCTGAAAACGGCGGTAAATATGGGCAGATTCCGACGTCTGCCTCTATTTTACCAAAAAACGGAGAAATAATCAAGATGAGAATGCGAAAAAAACGGCACGGAAGTGAAAGACTTCTCGCTTTATCCTCCCTTTTGTGCCCGATTCCGTCGGAAACGGACGAGAAAAGGCGGCTCGAACCGTCGATCGTCTTCGGAAACGACCGTCCGCTCGTCGTCGAGGTGGGGTGCGGAAAGGGAGATTTCATCGCCCGGCTCTCGAAGGAGCGTCCGGAGCGGAATTACATCGCCCTCGAACGCATCTCGGACGTCGCGGTCGTCGCCGTGGAAAAGTACGCGCGCTCCCGCGGACTCGGGGACATGGCGCCGAACGGGGGATGGCTCGCGCCGGACGGAACGCTATACAAGAACGGCGCGGTGTGGGAGATCCCTGCGGAACTGCGCGGAAACGTCCGGTTTGCCGTGGCGGATGCGAACGGATTTCTCACGCTGCTCGCCGACGATACGCTCGACGCGGTCATCGCCAATTTCAGCGATCCGTGGCCCGGAAAGGGAACGGACCGCCGCAAGCGGCTGACCAGCCCGGCTTTTCTCGAAAACTACCGCCGCGTGCTGAAGCCCGACGGCCTGTTCTCCTTCAAGACGGACAACGACGAGCTCTTCGACTACACCGCCGAGATCCTGCCGGAGAACGGCTTTACGATCCGGTATATAACCCGCGATCTCCACGCCTCGGATCGTGCGGCGGACAACATCGTGACCGAATACGAGCGGAACTTCACCGAGCGGGGCATTCCGATCAAAATGCTCGAGGCGTCGCCCGTCGGAAAATGACGGGGACCGGATACGAAAAAAATCACTTGACAGAGATGCCTGCAAGTGATATAATAAAGCGTATGCCGCAACAAAACGCACAAAAGATATCAATTTTTGGCTTTAACATTATACCATACTGACGGCGGATTGTCAAGCATTTTGACGACGGATTCTGAAATTTTGTGAACGGAGGGGAAAGCATGAACGGACTGATTTCCATCGACGGGCTCTCGCTGCGGCCGATTTCCGACGAACTGCTCGCCTTGAACGAAGTATCGCGCGCATACGGGCTTACCCTCACAGCGGAGGAGGCGCGGGAGCTCTCCGAAACGCGGAAGACCGCCCTCACGGAAAACGTGCGTGTGGAAGCGGGCATCGGTGCGGTGCCCCAGATCGTGAAGAAATTCTGCACGTCCCGGTACATGAACGCGGACAACTATACCTATGTGCTCAACGAGATCACCTATCTCTTCTATTACATCAAGACCGAAACCGACGACAAGATCGGCGATCAGGCGCTCATCGACGAGCTTTTCGAGCGGTTTGAGCTCTATTGCCGCGGCAGCATTGACGTGCTCGAAGGCCGCGAGGCGGAACGCATCATCCGCAAGATCAACGCAGGGAAACACTATACGGAATGGTTCGGCGAGCGGGACGAGGTCGGCGTCTCACCTGACGACCGGCTCGAATCGAACCGCGACACGCCGGACAATCTGCTCGACGACGCCTTCGGCACGGATCATTTCCGCGATGACGAAAACGACCGCAGCGCCTATGAAGATGAGGAGGATCCCGCCTCCATCCTCGACGCGGCGGAGGGAGACGATCCCTACGACGATTTCGGCGGCCCCGGTGAGGACGAAGACGCCCTCGGACTGTACGACGAAGTCGGCATGGAGACGCTCGAAGAGGACGATCCCGCCAATCCGCTGAATCAGAGCGGCGTGCTCGACGTGCGCTTCGGGGATGCCGCTATGCAGCTCTCCGTGGGCGGCGGTCCGCTGCCATATGAGGACGAGGACGGGGACGTCGATCTCGATCTCTTCGACCGCTTCTTCGATCTCCAGGCACAGATGCAGGAGGACGGACGCCTGCCGATTCTGCCGGGCGAGGGAGACGACGACCTCGAAGATCTCGACGATTTTGACGAAGACGAAGACTTCGATGAATATGATAAATACGACGGATATGACGGGGAGGACGACGATGAATCCTACTGATCTGATCGTTCCGCATGCCCTGGATCCCGAGAACCTCGACCGCGCGGATTACGCGAATTCTCTCGCGGCGGAAGCGCTGCGGGTCGGGCTCTATTCCGAAGCGGACATCACGCGCATCCGTGGCGACATGATGAACGCGCTCGCCGAGGTCATCGGATACGCGACGGGCGGAGAATCCTCGTCCGTGAAGACCGATTCCGCGCGGAAGTTCGCAAAGAGCCTGCTTTATAACATCGACACGTATCTCTTGTCCCTCCCGACGCCCGACGCCGCCGCGGCTGAGCTGCGGGAGAGACGAATGAGCGAGCTTTACGGGAAGGGCTACGTCCTCAACAAAAAGCGTTATGAGGACGCAAAGCATCTCTGGGCGAAGGTCCGCTACTCCCGCCTGAAGGACGCGGACGAGGCGTACAACAAGACGCTCGACCGCTATTTCCGCAATTATCTCGCGGCCTATGATCCCCGGACGTCCGCGCACGACAAGATCTATCTCTCCATGCCGAAGCAGAGGATCCGCGGCGCGTTCCACATCGACGGTGCGGTGGAGGTGCTGAAAAAGCTCCTCGCGCTGAACGAGGGAAGGCCGGCGGATGCCGTCGTCATCGAGGGTTCCCAGCCCATTTTGCACGAGACGACAGGAAAACCAGAACAGAACAGTTGAGAAGGGTCATCGACCCGAGCAGCAGATCCGCGCCGAGCCACATCGCGCCGGACGGAATCACCGCCCCGATCACCGGACAGACCGACGAGGCCAGCCCGTAGAAGATCGCGGCGGTTTTCTTTTTTGTCAAGTACCGGATCGCCGTCATGCCGTAATAGAACTGCGCGATGATCGAGGAATAGGCGAAGAGGGGGACTGAGAGGCGGACGAGGGAGGCGATGAATGCCCCGGCACCTTTCGCAAACGCCTCCGCCGTGACCGCAGCCGCATCCGCGCTCGCCTGCCATGGGAGCACGCCCCATCTCACATCGGCGACAAGGAGCACAAGGCCGGTCATGGTGCAGAGGATCAGCGTGTCGAAGACGACCTCCGCGACGCCGAGGGATGCCTGATGATCGGGTGAACGGGTGTCCGCGGCGGCATGGGCGGTCGGAGAGGTCCCGCATCCGGCCTCGTTCGAGAAAATCCCCCGCATGATGCCGTAGCGGATCGCCTGACGCGCCGTAAAGCCCATCGCCGCGCCGAGCGCCGCACGGGGACAGAGCGCGGAGAGGACGACGGTTCGGAGGATCCACGGGATCAGGCGCAGGTTCGGGAGGATCACGATCCCGCAGGCGAGGATGTAGAACCCCGTGAGGGCCGGAATGACGCAGGAGGCGATCCGCTCGATCTTCCGCGTCCCGAGGATGACGGAGACGAAGACGAGGAGGGCGAGAAAGCATCCGCAGAGAAGTCTCCGATCCGGTGCGATCACGGAGGCTGCGGCGTTTGCCTGCACGATATTCCCGGTCAGGAGGGAATTGACGCAGCAGAGGACGGCGAAACCCCCACCGGCTGCACCTGCGGTTTTCGGGGAGAGCTGTCCCGTGAGCCCGTCGCGAAGGACATACATCGCGCCGCCGTAATAGCCCGATTTATCCCACCGGCGGCAGAAGACCGCAAGTCGCACCTCGAGGTATTTCACCGGTAGAACGATGAGCGCGCCGATCCACATCCAGAACAGCGCTCCCGGTCCGCCGGACATCAGAGCGGACGCCACCCCGGTGATGTTGCCGACGCCGAGCGTTCCGGCCAGCGCAACGCACAGCGCCGAGAGCGGATGTGTGCCCCCCTGGCCGGATCCTTCGCAGAGCCGTTTCCAAAGGATCTTAGGAGAGAAGACGTTCCGGAAGCCGACGCGCGGCGCGATGAGCAGGGAAGAGACGGCGAGCGTCCCCGGCACGAGAACCGATCCGAGGAGGGCGGCGAGGGCAGTAATGGACGGCACGGGCGGCTCCTTTCCGGGCATCGAGGGTTAATATTTACAATTTCTCCGAACTTTCGAGCCGCATTTCGGTTGACAACGGCTCCCCGGATCGGGTATAATGAAGAATCATGATAAAGATAATCCCCACCTGATGAATATGCATTCGGAGGTGCTCTCATGCGCTTTTCCTTCAAAACCGCGGCGATCCTGTGCGCGCTTCTCCTGCCGCTGACCTTCGCGGGATGCTCGGAGCCTTCGGGTTCCGCGGATCCTGCCGAGACGGGCGAGGAGCAGGCGGCGGTCCCGCGGACGGAGACGATCGTTCAGTTCGCCGTGACGCCCGAGGACGGCGGTTATATCTCCGGCATCGCCTCCCAGACCCTCGTGCGCGGCGAAAAGACCACTGTCGTGGAAGCGGTGCCGAATCCCGGCTTTGAATTCGTGAAGTGGAGCGACGGCGAACGGTCCGCCGAACACCGCGCGAAGAGTTATGCTGAGGATACGACCCTCTACGCGATCTTCGAGGAAACCGACGAGACAACGCCCGCCGTCTACATCACGACCGACAACGGCAAGGCCGTCTGGTCCGACACCAATCCGGTCGGGTTCACGCTCTCGATCACCAACGTGCCGCGGCGGTATCAGGTAAACGGCGTGACGGGCGAGATCAAGACACGCGGAAACGCCTCCCTCGGCTGGGAAAAGAAATCCTACACCCTCAAATTCGACGTCAAGCAGAAACTCGTCGGACTCGGGGAGGGGAAAAACCGCAACTGGTGCCTGATCTCCAATCACTGCGACCAGTCCCTGATCCGCAATTACATCGCGTTCTGGCTCCAGAACCAGCTCGACGGGATCCCGTGGAGCCCGCAGTGCCGCCTCGTGGAGCTGTACTTCAACAACGAATACGTCGGCAACTACATCCTCGTCGAGAAGGTCACGACCGGGGCGACGAAGATCGACATCCAAAATGGCGACGACACCGGCGAGGTCGATGCGGACTTCATGGTGGAGCTCGACAACTACGCCTACAAGGGCGGCGAGAAGGGCATCGTGTGGTTCACCGCCCGCGGCTATCCCTTCGAGATCCGCGGCGAGGACAACCTCAACGCCGCCCGCTGCAACTACATCGACGACTGGATGACCGCCGCCTGGGACACCGTATCGGGCGGCAGCGACAAGGACGTACAGAATCTGCTCGATCTCGATGCGGTCGTCGACTCCTACATCCTCGCGGAGGTGACGAAAAACATCGACTGCGGCTGGTCGAGCTTCTTCCTCTACCGCAAGGAAGGCAAGCTCTACCTCGGCCCGTCGTGGGACTTCGACCTCGCGATGGGGAACGATGAACGGCTCGACAACGGCAGCTACAAAAAGCTCTATGCCGGCATGAACAACGGCTTCGGTCAGCAGAATCAGTGGTACATCGCCCTGATGAAGCGCCAGTGGTTCGTCGATCTGGTGAAAGAGCGCTGGAACGAACTGAAGGAAGCCGGGATCTTCGACAAGATGATCGAAGAGATCGACCGGACGTGGGAGATGAACAAGGATTCGCTCAACCACAATTTCGAGCGGTGGCCCATCTTCGGGCAGCGGCTCAATCAGGAACCGGCGCAGGTCCGCGCGCTCTCCTCGGCTGAAGAACACGTCGAGTATCTGCGTCAGTGGCTCATCGACCGCATCGCATGGCTCGACGAGACCTTCACCGGCATGTAAAAAGGGACCGCCGAAGCAGTCCCTCACCGGAACCGGAGAATGAACCAGTACAGCAAACCCCAGAGCGTGCCCGCCGCCGTCCCGTAGAGGATGACCGGGCCCGCGATCGTGAAGATCTTCGCCCCGACGCCGAGGATATATCCCTCCGGCTTCGCGTCGATGGCCTCCGCTGCGACGGCGTTGGCAAATCCCGTGATCGGGACCAGCGTCCCGCCGCCCGCGTGCTTGGCCAGCTTGTCGAAGATGCCGAGCCCCGTGAAGAGGGCCGTCATCACGATGAGCGTCAGAGAGACGAGCAGCCCCGCCGTATCCCGATCCGCGCCGAGGAAGAGAAATCCCCGCCGCAGCGCCTCCCCGAGCGCGCAGATCGCCCCGCCGACGACGAACGCCTTCACACAGTTCCGGATCAGCGGAGACCGCCGCGCCCGTCCCTCGGCATACCGCCTGTATAACTCGCCTGTCATCTCGTGTCCTCCCGTTTTTCGGATCCATCCGATCGTTCCGGATACAGTATTTCCCGCAGAAGGGGCGATTATTCGCACACCCGCGCCGCTCTTCACGGAAAAGTTACCTTCTTCACCGTTTTTTAATGGAACTTTCATTTGACTTTTCCCTGAAATGCGTGTATAATGATAACGTCAAGAAAATCAGAACCAACAAGAAGAAAGGAAGAACCACCATGCCCAACTTTGAAGACATCAAGCGCAATGCCACCGGCGTCGCAGACCGCGCCGTCAAAAAGACCAACGAACTCACCGCTCTCGTCAAGCTGAAGATGGGAATCAAGTCCTCCGAAGCGAAGCTGAACTCCGTCTACGAAGAGATCGGCCGCCTGTTCTACACCGCCGAGAGAGACGGGCAGGACTGCACCAGCGACATCGCCGCGTTCATCATGAAGGCGGACAAGCTGAAGGCCGACATCGCCGCCGCGAAGAAGCAGATCGTCAAGCTCAAGAACGAGAGAGTCTGCGAGAGCTGCGGCAATGAGATCGACGAGAACGTCGCTTACTGCCCGTTCTGCGGCACCAAGCAGGAAAAGCTCGTCGAGATCGAGCCCGAAGAGGAAACGACCGTCGAAGACATCGTCGAGGATCTCGGTGACAAGGCCGAAGATTTCGCCGAAAAGGTCGAAGATTTCGTCGAGGACGCCGCGGACGCCGTGAAGGACGCTGCGGAAGACGTCGCCGATAAGGCCGAAGACGTGGTCGAAGACATCAAGGACGCCATCGACGGCGACAACGAATGAGTTTCTCTGAAAGAGAGTCCCGCGCGGGGCTCTCTTTTTTTCATCTTTTTTTGCAAATCCTCTTGACAAAGCCGTCCCGATCATGTATAATGACAAGGCTGAATTTCTTCGGCATAAGCTAGTGTGGCTCAGTGGTAGAGCAGCTGATTCGTAATCAGCAGGTCGTGGGTTCAATCCCCACCACTAGCTTTTTTCATGCAAAAACCCATCCTGATCCGGGTGGGTTTTTTCGCATCCTCTTGCATTTTTCCCCGTTTTCCGATATAATAAACGTGACATCATCCGTGTGAAGGAGCCCTCTCTGTTTTGGAACATCAGAAAACCATCGGATTCTTCGATTCCGGGATCGGCGGGCTGACCGTCCTCTCCGAAGCCCTCTGCCGCATCCCCGGAGCCGATCTTCTTTTTTACGCCGACACCGATCACGTCCCCTACGGCACCAAGTCGAAGGAGGAGATCGTGCGCTTTGCCGAGGACGCCGTCGACGCGCTCTGCGAACGGGGTGCGGAGGCCGTCGTCGTCGCGTGCAACACCGCCACGAGCATGGCGATCGGCGCGCTGAGGGAACGCTATTCCATCCCGATCGTCGGCATGGAGCCCGCCGTCAAGCCAGCCGCCCTGATCCATCCGGGGGAGCGGGTCCTCGTGTGCGCTACGCCCGTGACCATTCGGGGGGAGAAGCTGCATACGCTCATCGACCGGAATTTCCGCGAAGGGATCCGTCCGACGCTCGCCGGCTTGCCGGGGCTGGTCACGCTGGCCGAGGAAGAGCGCTTCGATTTCGACACGGTGCGGGACTATCTCTCCTCCGTTCTCGATCTCGAAGAGCGCTATGCCGCCGTGGTTCTCGGATGCACGCACTTCACCTATTTCCGTGACACCTTCCGCGCGCTCTTCCCGGACGCGGACATCCTCGACGGCAACGCCGGGACGGTCAACCGCCTCGTCGATCTGATCGGCGGGGAGATCCCGGGGGAGGGGCGGATCGTCTATCTCGAATCCGGACGGCCCGTCACGGACCCCGACAAGATCGCGCGGTTCGAGCGGTATCTCGCGCGGATGCGGACGATCTGAGAGATCCGGGGAATTTTCATCCAGTTTTCACCGAACCGCCACATTCCCGACCGACAGCCGTGAACTTTCCCCGGTATAATAGAGGCAAAAAAGAGGGAAGGATGGATACGGATGAAACAAATGAAACGCATGAAAGAAACGAGAAAAAAGATCGCCCTTTTGCTCAGCGGCCTGCTGCTCACTTCCTGCGGTCTCCTGCGTCCCGTGGACACAGTCGAAGATACGCCCGCACATACCGAAGCGACGGTGCAGAACGCGGATACGGCGGCCGTACAGACGGAACAGAACGAACAATCCTCTGCTGCTCTCACCTTCGATTCCATTCTCGCGAATTACGAGGCGCGGCAGAACGGGAACAGGGGAGAGAACACGGAAAACAAACCGGAAGAAAAAGAACAGAACAGTTCCTCCCAGATCAGCGTGACGCCCGTGTCCGCCGATACGACTGACACGTCAGGCAGACCACAGACGTCTTACTCCAAGTATGATCTCGACGATGCGATCCCCGCGGACGCCGTGCGCGTGACCCTCGGCGGGACCTCGGCGGACTTTGCGGGTAGCGGTCTCTCGCTTGATGGCGGCGTGCTCACGATCCAAAAAGAGGGCGTCTACCTTCTCACGGGCGACTTCGCCGGGCAGATTCTGGTGAACGCGGGCGAAGAGGCCCATGTGCGGCTGATTCTCGCGGGCGTGACCCTGCATGACGCGATGGCGCCGCTTTATATCGTCAGCGCGGACAAGGTCGTCCTGACGCTTGCGGAGGGCACGGAGAACACCGTCTCGGACAGCGCGTCCTACGTCTTTGCCGACGGGGAGGACGAGCCGGACGCCGCGATCTTCTCGAAGGAAGATTTGACGATCAACGGCACGGGTTCGCTCACCGTGACCGGGAATTATCAGGACGGCATCGTATCGAAGGACGACCTCAAGATCGTGAACGGCACGATCCGCGTCAGCGCCGTCCACAACGGGATCAAGGGCAAGGACAGCCTGAGCGTGCGCGGCGGCGTGATCGCCGTGACGGCCGGGAACGACGCGATGAAGGCGTCGAACGACAGCGAGGAAACGCGCGGCTGGGTGATCTTCGAGGGCGGTGACACGGCGATTTCCGCTGGTGACGACGCGATCCACGCCGAGACCTGGCTGCTCGTATACGGCGGAAAGATCGACGTCACCAAGAGCTATGAAGGCCTCGAGGCCATGAAGATCGAGGTCTACGGCGGCGATATTGCGGTCGTGTCCTCGGACGACGCGATCAACGCGGCCTCCGGTTCGTCCGACAATTTCGGCGGATTCGGCGGCGGAAACTTCGGCAGATGGTTCGGCGGCCAGCAGGGCGGGATGAATGTCCCGGACGAAAACATGACGCCTCCCGAGGGCGATATGACACCGCCGGACGGAAACTTCGGCGGGACGATGCCCGGAGCCGGTGACATGACACCTCCGAGCGGCGATATGACGCCTCCCGACGGCAACTACGGCGGGTTCGGTGACTTTGGCGGATTCGGCGGCGGTCAGGGCGGATTCTCCATGCCCACACCGAACACCTCCGGCACCGAGTCCGAGGGGACCGATACCCTTTTCGGCGGACGCGGCGGCGGTCGCGGAAACGGCGGCTTCGGCGGAGGCGGTTTCGGCGGCGGATTCGGTGAAGAACCCGAGGACGGCGTCTGGATCCTCATCGCCGGCGGCACGATCCGTGCGCAGGGCGGCAACGACATCCTCGACACCAACGGCACCTTCACACAGACCGGCGGCACGGTCATCACCCTCGGCGCGAACATGTCGATCTACGGCGAGCCCGACGCGATCATCGACACCAACGGATCGGCCGAGATCACGGGCGGCACGTTTGCGGCATTCTGCCGGAGCACGGGCTTGAGCTTTACGGGGATCCTCTCCTCGCCCGCCGTGGCTTGCTCCTCCCTGAACGGCGCCGGGACCGTCACGCTCACGGATGCCGGCGGGAACGCGCTCGTGAGCTTTGCAAACGGCACGAGAGCGCAGAACGTCGTGATCACGTCCGATCAGATGACGGCGGGGCAGGACTATCTCTTGATCCTCGACGGCCGGACGATCGCCTTCACGGCGGAAAGCGGCGTGCAGACGGTCCGATAAACCGAAAGCATAAAGAAAACAGGGACGGCGGACGATACGCGGTCCCTGTTGTGCGTTCACGCTTTTCTTAACATTGCGCAGACGAGTGTGTACATTCTGGCAAGGGAACCGACGTACAGCACCTCGTCGGGGGAGTGGAGATTCCGGATGTCCGCCCCGATGGAGATCATGTCCATGTCGGGGATCTTGCCTTTGAGAAGCCCGCATTCGAGGCCCGCATGGATGCCGACGACCCCCGCGTCCGTTCCGAAGCACTCCTTCCACGTCTCGAGGTAGAGCGCCTGCATCGGCGAGCCCTCGACGTAGTCCCAGCCCGGATAGCGGCTTACGTGCTCGACCGCGGCTCCGGCGGGTCCTGCGGCGCATTCCACGCGGTTCTGCATCCAGTCGAGCATGGATTCGACGGACGAACGGGAGGAGACGACGATCTCGAATCCGTCCTCACAGGCGCGTACGACGGCGAGGTTCGAGGAGGTCTCGACCAGACCGGGGACCGCGCGGCTCATGGCATGGACGCCGTTCGGAAGATTGGAGAGGAGGAAGAGGAAGGACGAGGTCGAGGCAGGCGTCAGGGCGGATTCTGCGCGATCCGTGCCGAAGACAGCATGGAAACCGGCGTCGTCCTGGACACATTCCTTCGCGATCGCTGCGATCTCGCTCTCCGCCGCCGCACGGAATGCCGCGGGATCGGCAGGGGAGACGGTCGCCGCACACTCGCGCGGGATGGCGTTGTCGCGGTTGCCGCCTGCAAAGGAGACGAGCCGGAAGGGGGATGCCTTCGAGGCCGCGTAGAGGATGCGCGTCAGGGTGACAATGGCGTTCTTGCGGCCGAGGTTAATATCTTCGCCGGAATGCCCGCCCGCCAGCCCCGTGACCTCCAGGGTGAGGACGGCGGGATCGGCGAGGGAAGTCCTCTCCGCAGTAAAACGGATGTGAGAACGGACGCCGCCCGCGCAGGAGACGGTCGCCACACCCTCGCCCGCGCAGTCGAGATTGATCAGGCGGCGGGCCTTCGCCTTGGCGGCATCGAAGCTCCGCATCCCGTTCAGGCCGGTTTCTTCCTCGGTCGTGAAGAGACATTCGAGGGCCGGATGCGGGAGGTCCGGGGAAGAGAGGATCGCGAGGATGATCGCCGCGGCAATGCCGTCATCCGCACCGAGGGTGGTGCCGTTCGCGCGGAGCTCGTCCCCCGTGAGGATCAGCTCGATGGGATCGGTGAGAAAGTCATGGACCGTGCCGCGGTTGGCCTCGCAGACCATGTCGAGGTGGCCCTGGAGCATCATGGGCGGATGATCCTCATATCCGGGCGCGGCCTTCGCGCGGATGAAGACGTTGTTCGCGCCGTCGATCTCTGCCTCATGGCCGAGGGAGAGCGCCGTATCGCGCACGAATTCCGCTGCGGCGCGTTCATTGCCGGATCCGCGCGGGATGTCGGAGAGCTGCTTGAAATAAGAAAACACGATTTTCGGTTCGAGTTCGCCGTAAGTCATAATATCCTCCGGATTGGTTTTGTTCTCCGCTATTATAGCACACCGGACGCATAAAATCAACCGGATGCACCGCGATGGGAAGAAAATCGGCACAAAAACGGCACATTTCGGGAAAACTTGGTCTCCCGGGGTTTTCACGGAAGCCATTTTGTGCTATAATAAAGAAAAAAGACGCAAACGGAGAACAGAATGGGCAAGCTCTCATCGCTCATCCGGGCTGCGGGTCACGAAAAGCGGTTCTGCTCCGCGGTGATCCTCGCGGCCGGACAGGGGAAGCGGTTCAGCGACGACACCGCCAAGCAGTACGTCGAAATCGCCGGGGAATCGATCCTCGTGCGGAGCGCGAAGGCGTTCGAGGCGTCCGAAGAGGTCGACGAAATCGTCGTCGTCACCCGCGAGACGGACGTGATCGGCTGCCGGAACATCCTCAAAAAGGCGGGGATCACCAAGGTCACGCGCGTGATCGGCGGCGGGGAAACCCGTCAGGCATCGGCCAAACGCGGATTTGACGCCGTGAATCCCGCCGCAGAATATGTCGCGATCCACGACGCGGCGCGCTGCCTCGTCACGCCGGAGATGATCGAAGCGGTCTTCGAGGGCGCGTATGTCACGGGCGCGGCGGCCGCGGCTTCCCGCAATCCCGACACGATCAAGCGCACGGACGGGACCGATCTTGTGAAGGAGACCGTCGAGCGGGAAAACACCTGGCTCGTCCAGACGCCGCAGATCTTCAAGGCGGAGATCTACCGCGCGGCCTCCTATCTGGCACAGCGCGATTCCGTGACGGCGACGGACGACTGCGCGCTCTGCGAGAGACTCGGGTTTCCCGTCCGGCTTGTGGACTGCGGCCCGACCAATATCAAGATCACCTATCCCGCGGACATCGTGATGGCGGAGGCCATTCTGAAGGCAAGGGAGGCGGGAACATGAGGATCGGACACGGCTACGACGCGCATCGCTTTACCGAGGGAGACGCGCTGGTGCTCGGCGGGGTGAAGATCCCGTACGAGAAGGCATTTCTCGCACACTCCGACGGCGACGTGCTCATCCACGCCCTGATCGACGCCCTGTTCGGCGCGGCAGGGGAGGGCGATATCGGCGCGCACTATCCGCCCTCGGACGAGCAGTACCGCGGGATCTCCAGCACGGTCCTGCTCCGGGACACGGCCAAGATCCTCGCGGACCTCGGACTCACCGTCGAATACGCGGACATGACGATCATCGCGCAGAGGCCGAAGATGGCGCCCTACCTCGGGGCCATGCGCGAGCGGATCGCCCAGGTCCTCGACGTCCCCCTCTCCCGGATCAACGTCAAGGCGACAACCGAGGAGAAGATGGGCTTCACCGGACGCGGAGAGGGCATCGCCGCCCACGCGGTATGCCTCTTGAACGAAACGGATCAAAACGGATAAACAGAGCCGGCATCCGCAAAGAATACCGGCTCCCGCACTCGGCAAAGCGACGACAGAAACGCACGTCCTTTGTTTTTCACTTCCTTGACATCGCCTTGCTTCACAGAACTGTGTCAGGACGGGTCGCCCCGCCGGTACAGTTTATGCCCGGAGAACGGGTTTTGCCTGCCGGGCAGGGGATCGGCGATCCCCGGATATCGCGGCATCCGGGGGCGATCCGGTCCGTTCTGTGCGCAGGTGTCCCGATATTGCCGCACATCGGGGCGGGAAAGTTCTTTTGAGGAGGTTCTTGACGATGAGAATTCAGATCGCGCCGTCTCTTCTGGCGGCGGACTTTACGCATCTTGCCCGGGAGGTCGCGCGTGCGGAGGCGGCGGGGGCGGATATGCTCCACTGCGACGTGATGGACGGGGTCTATGTCCCGAACATCAGCTTCGGTTTCCCCGTGATCCGTCAGATCGCAAAGATCACCTCTCTCCCGCTCGACGTGCATATGATGACCTCCTGCCCCGGGCGCTATATCGACGTGCTCGCCGAGATCGGCGCGTCGATCGTCACCGTGCACTCAGACGCCGTGGAGCCCGATGAGCTCGGACACACCCTTTCCAAGATCCGGGAGGCCGGGATGACCCCCGCGCTCGCCCTGCGTCCTCCTTGCCCGGCGGAAGAGATCCTGCCGTACGCCGACATACTCGGCATGGTGCTCGTCATGACGGTCGAGCCGGGCTTCGGCGGGCAGAAATTCATGGCGGACATGATGCCGAAGGTGAGAGAGGTGCGCCAGATCCTCGACCGCGTCAACCCGACATGCGCAATCGAAGTCGACGGCGGGATCGGGGAGGCGACGGTCGCCGAGGCGGCAGAAGCGGGGGCTAACGTCTTCGTCGTCGGGACCGCGTCCTTCCGCGCGCCGGACATGAAAGAGGCCGTCTCGTCCATCCGGGAGAAGGCGGAGATTGCATTTCGGCACGGGCGGCAAATTGAATAAAAAGCATCCGGGAAATCCGGCGCAAATCTATCGGAAATCACAAACCGAAATTTGCGATTTTTGATTCAAAAACGGCGCAATCTATGTTATAATGATAATGGAAGTCCACATCCCAGGGAAACCGGCAATGATATGATTTCGATATGATTTCAAAGGGGGATTTTATGAGCGACAGCTACTACGGAGACCTGATGGTCATCGGAATGCTCGGATGCGAGAAGTTCATCGATCAGGTGGATTTCTACCTGCGCGAATGGAGAAGACACGGAGACGACGACGCGACCTTTGTGACGATGGCGGACTGTCCCCGCTTCGGGTCCGGCGAAGGGAAGGGCATCCTTCATTCTTCCATGCGCGGACGCGACGTCTACATCATCTGCGACTGTTTCAACCACGGCGTTACTTACCGGATGCACGGACAGGAGATCCCGATGAGCCCGGACGATCACTACGCCGATCTCAAGCGCACCATCGCCGCGATGGCGGGCAAGGCAAAGCGGATCACCCTCATCATGCCGATGCTCTATGAAGGCAGACAGCACAAGCGCTCCGCCCGCGAATCCCTCGACTGCGCGATCATGCTGCAGGAACTGGCCGCGATGGGCGTCTCGAACATCATTACCTTCGATGCGCATGACGCGCGCGTTTCCAACGCGATCCCGCTGACCGGCTTCGACAGCATCCGCCCGACCTATCAGATGCTGAAGGCCCTCGTCCGCGTGATCCCCGATATCTCCCTCTCGAACGACGACATCATGATCATCTCCCCGGACGAAGGCGCGATGTCCCGCACGATGTATTACGCCACCGTCCTCGGGCTGGATCTCGGCATGTTCTATAAGCGCCGCGACTACACCACCGTCGTGAACGGCAAGAACCCCATCGTCGCCCACGAATACCTCGGCAAGGACCTCAACGGCAAGGACGCGATCATCATCGACGACATGATCTCCTCCGGCGACTCCATCATCGACGTCGCCCGCCAGATTCGCGAAAAAGGCGCGAAGCGCATCTTCTTCTTCGTCACGTTCGGCCTCTTCACCAACGGCTTCGAGATCTTCGACAAGGCCTACGAAGAAGGCCTCTTCACCAAGTGCTTCACGACGAACCTCGTCTATCACCCCGAAGGGCTCCTCGAGAAGGAGTGGTACGCCGAGGTCAACATGTGCAAGTACGTCGCCATCATCATCGACACCCTCAACCGGGACGAGTCCATCAGCACGCTTCTCAACCCCGTCAAGAAGATCCACAGCATCCTCGACGACCACCAGAAGAAGGTGGACAACCAGATCAAAATAGACATCGAATAAAACATCCAAAGAGTAACCTATGAAGAATTTCAAGAAACAAGCCGCTGCCGCCATCGCCTCTGCCGTCCCCGACGCGGGACTCGACGCCCGGGAGATCGAAGGACTGCTCGAATACCCGCCGGATCCCGCGATGGGCGACCTCGCCTTCCCGTGCTTCCGGCTCTCGAAGGTCCTGCGGCAGGCCCCTCCGAAGATCGCGGCGTCGCTTGCCGAGACCCTCGCGGATTTTCCCCTCGGTACCGCGTGTGCGGTCGGCGGCTACCTCAACTTCAAGGTGAGCCCCGCGTATCTCGCGGATCACGTGCTCGCCGAGATCGAAGCACAAGGCGATCGCTACGGCTCCTCGGACATCGGGCAGGGCAGGACCGTCGTCCTCGACTACTCCTCGCCGAACATTTGCAAGCCCTTCCACATCGGGCACCTCGGCACGACGGTCATCGGCCATTCGATCAAGCTGCTGCATGAATTCGTCGGCTATCACTGCGTCGGGATCAACCACCTCGGCGACTGGGGCACGCAGTTCGGCAAGCAGATCGTGGCCTTCCGCCGCTGGGGCGACCGG
>JAFZPN010000226.1 GCA_017550315.1 Clostridia bacterium | reverse complement strand
GGTCGAGGAGACGATGAGGCGGGAGCCGACGAGCATGATGAAGACCATGTTGAAATACAGGCAGATCTGCATCAGCGGGTTGTTCCACGCGACGATCTGCTCCGCGCGGGTGAAGTCGCGGCGGATGTCCTCGGCGGCGGCGCCGAACTTCTTCTTTTCGTATTCCTCGCGCACGAAGCCCTTGACGGTGCGCATCGCCATGACGTTCTCCTCGATGGACTCGTTGAGGCGGTCATACTTGCGGAACACCACGCGGACGGTGGGCATGGCGAGCTTTGCGATGAGGAGAAGCCCGGCGACGAGGAACGGGATGACGACGACGAAGGTCCCGGCGAGCGGCCCGCCCATGTAGAAGCCCATGATGACCGAGAAGATCAGCATCAGCGGGGATCGGATCGCGCCGCGGATGATCATCATGAACGCCATCTGCACGTTGGTGACGTCGGTGGTCATGCGGGTCACGAGGGAGGCGGAGGAGAAGCGGTCGATGTTCTCAAAGGAGAACGCCTGCACGCGGGCGAAGAGGTCGCGCCTCAGGTTTTTCGCGAAGCCCGAGGACGCCCGGGCAGCGGTGAAGCCCGCCGCGCCGCCGCACGCCATGGAAATGAGGGCGAGGATGAAGAGGATGATGCCGTTTTTGACGATCTTCTCCATCTCGCAGCCCGCGTTGATTTCGTTGATGAGGTTCGCGATGATGAAGGGCATGAGGCACTCGATCGCCGCCTCGCCGAGCATGAAGACGGGGGTGATGAAGGTGACGAAGCGGTACTCGCCGATACATCGCGCAAGACGTTTGAGCATGGGGGATGGAACACCTTTCTCCGGAAAACCGGATCGTAATGAGGATTTCCCTTATTATACGGGAAGACGGGGGAACTGTCAAGAGAAAAAGAGCATAAAAAGCGGGCGGAAAAGGCGGGAGATTTGCATCCCGGCCGAAAGAGAAAAATCCCTCCGGAGAGGGACTTTTCTGAATTCAGGCTTAGTAGTTGATCTTCTCGACGTTCTCGACGAGCTTCGACATCATCTTGTCGAAGACCTTCTTCTTCGAGGCATACGCGGAGGTGAAGTTGCTCGACTTCGTGTTGTAAAGGATGTCGCGGATCAGGCTCTGGGAGATCGAGGACAGGCTGTAGGTGTGGATCCAGCCGAAGTCGATCTTGATGCCCGCCATCGCGATCTCGAGCATCTCGGAGGAATCCTTGTCGCGCAGGTACTTGCCGTTCAGAACGACGTCGTAGTACGCCGGGGTGACATAGCGGTAGCTGTCCGCCGCCATCGCCTCGACGACCGCGCTGACCATCGCCGGATCCTGCACGGAGACCGGAATGCCGCCGATCGAGTACTGGTCGTGCTCAAAGGTGTAGTAGTGTTCCTGCTCTTCGTTCCACTTCGGAAGCGGGATCAGGCCGTAGGGGCTCTCCATGTCGCGGATCTGGTCCGTGTGCATGATGCGCAGGGGCGTGAAGAGGATGCGGTCTTCGGAGAGCATCTGCGCGATCTCGTCCTGTTCCTTGTCGGAATCCGGGTTCGGCGGGCACCAGGTGAATTCGCAGTCCACGTAGTAGCTGAGGAGCTTGTCGAGCACGGCCTGCATCTTTTCTTCGTTCACGGCGAGGGACGGGATGTCGTTCTCATCCTTCTCGCAGATCGTGAGGTCGAAAGCGGACCAGTAGACGTCGAGGCCGATCATGCCGGCGAGCGTCATGCCGTAGGTATCCGCGTTGTCCTTCTTGCCGTTGCCGTTGTTGTCGATGTGGACGGCGGAGGCCATTTCCATTTCCTTGTCGAAGGTCCACTTCCCTTCGCGCACGAGGGTGTAGGGGCTCTCAAGCTGGTAATCGTCCACGAGCTTCATGTTGGCATAGGTCACGAAGGCGAGCTTGATGAGGGAGGTGAAGAGGTCGCCGGTCGCAAAGAACGCCTTGCCGCAGACCGATTCCTGCTGGGTGTAGTACTGGCTCCACCACGGCTGATTCAGATTCAGGTAGACCGGATGCTCGCCGAGGAGGTTGTAGTAGTTGCCCTTGACGCCGTACTGGACGGTGTCGACGGCGGAGCCGATGTGGAACGCGAATTCGTCCGCGCCCGCCGTCACGTTCTTGTTGATGAGCGCGTTGGTGTCGCTCTCGAGGTCATAGTTGACGACGACGTTGAGCCGATCCTCGACCTTGGTGTCACGGTCGTAGACCGCGTCGTTGAGGGTTTCGCCGTTGAGTTCCTCGACGTACATTTCGCCCTCGAACCACGCCTTGCTGCGGGCGAGGAACATGAGCTCCTGGCCGCCGAAATCAAGATCGTCCGGGAGGTCGTCCTTGACGTTCGCGCGGGTGAATTCCGTCTCCTCCGGCTCATCGGTCACAGCGGTCGGATCGGAGGAAGGGGTTTCGGTGTTTGACTTCGCGTCGCTGTTTTCCTTGCTTTCCGAGCATCCCGTGAGGAAGGCCGGGAGGATCAGGAGCACGGCGAGAAGCAGGCTGAGCAGTTTCTTGTTCATGGATGATCTCCTTTGGTCGGGTTTTGTCCGTTCCGTCAACGGGCAGTTGCCGGAACAACGGTTTTAACTTATTTATTATACAATACAACTGCCCGAAAATCTACCGGTATTTTGTCCAAGATTTCGGGGTTCTTTTATACAATATGATAAAACGGATCGTGCAGAGTATAAAAGAAGCCGCAGATCGCTCCGCGGCTTCGGTCATTGGTAGTCCGTTGGATACGGGGGAAAAATGCCTGGCTCAGTTCCCTTCGTCGAGCGCGAGGTAGGCGTCGATGATCTTGCCAAAGGTCTTCTGCGCCATCTTGTCCTTGGCCTTGTAGGCAGATTCGGAATTGTTCGAGTTCTGCGACACCATGTCCTGGATGACGAACGCCATGCCCCAGTCGCCGCACATGTAGCCGAAGTCAAAGACGCGGCTGCTCATCAATAGATCGAGCATCTCGGCGGATTCCGTGTCACGGGAGAACTTGACCTTGAGGGAGGTATCGTAGTAGGCCGGTACGACCTTCTTCCACGTCTCCGCGTTGAGGGCTTCGAGGATCAGGCCAACGCTGTCGATGTCCTTCACGGTGATCGGGACCATCATGCCGCCGTGCGCGCCGTCCGACATGGTGTAATAGGAGGTCTGCGCCTCGTCGTATTTGGGGTACGGGATGATGCCGAAGTCAAAGTCGAGGTCGCGGTATCCGGACGCGCTGTTGAAGAGCCCGGTGTAGCAGAGGAGCCGTCCGCCTTTCCACGCGGTCGAGCCGGTGCCCCATCCCGACGTGAAGCTGCCCGGCGCCTCCCAGTAGAGCGCGTTCAGCTTTTCGACGATGCTGTGCGCCTTCTCGCGGTCGAACGTCATCTGCGGGATGCCTTCTGTATCGAGGGTGAAGAGCGGGTTGTCGAAGGCGTACTGATAGGTGACGACGGCGGAGTACGGGTCGCCGGAGAGCGCAAGCCGGTCGGACTCATCCTTCACGCCGTTGCCGTCGAGGTCCGTATAGATCATATCGGCGAGCGATTTCAGGTAATCGTAGGTCCACTTGCCCTCCTTGACGATCCCGTAGATCTCGTCGAGGTTGTATTCCGCGGCGATGCTCTTGTTGTAGTACATGCAGTAGGTGAAGCGGAGCACGTCGAGGTCGAATTCGCCGATCATGACGTAGGCATGGTTCTTGACGGAGAGCGCCTCCGCGGCGTTGCCGATGTACCACGGGCGGCTGAGGTCGATGTGCGGGATATCGGTGTACCAGTCGAAATACCCGCCCTTATAGCACACCGCGGTCTGCTGGATGATCTGGGCGAGGCAGACGTCGTAGGAATCGTCGCCCGACGTGACGCAGGCCTCCATGATCGGGACGGGCTCGCCGACATAGTCCGCCGCGAGCGTGACGTTGAAGCGTTCCGCGACCGCCGCATTGCGGGCACAGATCGCGTCGTTGACGACGTCGCCGTTCATTTCCTCCTCGAAGCTCAGGTCGGTGACGAAGTCGGAGCGCTCCCGGTTGAGAACGCGGAATTCCATCCCGCCGAGATCCTTTACGCCGAGGCCGTCGTCGACCTTTTCGCGGACATCCGCCTCGTCGGGGGCTTCCGTTTCCGCGGCGATCTCGGCCGATCCGACATCCGCGCCGGGCGTCTCCGCATTGTCGGCGCCGGTGTTGTCTTTGGTTTCGCTGCATCCGGCGAGCAGTCCGCCGAGCATCACGAGGGCGAGCAGCAGGGCAATCGCTTTCTTGGTCATGGTGATCTCCTCCTTGCGGCAATCGTGGATTTCGTTTTCAGGATAGCACAACCGACGTTCCTTGTCAACAAGAATTTTGAAAATGATTCGGAAAATTTGGCTTTTTTGACGAAAAACCGTGAAAAAAGCCCCGCTGGACGCAAAAAAGCCCGCCGGATTTCGGGTCCGGCAGGCAGATGGGATTCTTGGATTTGCGGGGACGGTTCAATACAGCTTCGCGCCGGCGGGGATGTGCGGATCGACCATCAGGAGATGGAGCCGCTCCTCTTCCCCTTCCTTGTGCAGGGCGGAGAGCAGCATCCCGCAGGATTCGATCCCCATCATGGCTCTGGGAGGCAGATTGGTGATCGCGATGCAGGTTTTGCCGATCAGCTGCTCCGGCTCGTAGAAGGCGTGGATCCCGCTGAGAATCGTGCGTTCCTTCCCCGTTCCGTCGTCCAGCGTGAATTTCAGAAGCTTCTTCGACTTCGGGACCGCTTCGCACGCGAGCACCTTAACCGCGCGGAAATCGGACTTCGAGAAGGTCTCGAAATCGACCGTGTCCTCGAAGAGCGGCTCGATCACGACGTTCGAAAAGTCGATCTTCTCTTCCACAACGTCCGCGGGAGCCGGCTCGGCCTTCTTCGCTTCCTGTTCTTCGCTGCCGGTCTTGGGGCTCTTCATGGTCGGGAAGAGGACCACGTCGCGGATCGAAGAGGAGTCCGTGAGCAGCATGCACATGCGGTCGATGCCGTAGCCGATGCCGCCCGTCGGAGGCATGCCGATCTCGAGCGCGTTGAGGAAGTCCTCATCCGTGTGCTGCGCCTCTTCGTCGCCCTTCTCCGCCAGGGCGTCCTGCGCCGCGAAACGGGCTCTCTGGTCGATCGGGTCGTTCAGCTCGGAATATGCGTTCGCCATTTCCCAGCCGTTCATGAAGAACTC
>JAFZPN010000225.1 GCA_017550315.1 Clostridia bacterium | reverse complement strand
CAGTCCATAGAGGAGCGCGGCCGGGACCATGGAGGTATGCGCGCCGTTGAGGATGCGGACTTTGCGCTTCTTGTAGGGCTTCACGTCGTCCGTCCAGACGGCGGGGATGCCGGAGGAGACGAGCGGGAATTCGTCCTCGTGATTGCCTTCGAGAACCCAGAGGGCGAAGGGCTCGGTCGTGTCGATGAGCCGGTCGCCGCCGCACTCCGCGATGATCTCGTCAAGATGCTCGTCGTCGCGCGGATAGCCGGGGGTGATGCGGTCGACGAGGGTGTTCGAGAAGGTGTTCTCCTCCCCAAGCCACGTGAGGAAGCCCTCGCCGAGGTTCCAGAGAGCGGCGTACTTCTCGACGCATTCCCGCAGCATGTCGCCGTTCCGGTCGATCAGTTCGCACGGGAAGAGGAGGAAGCCCGGCAGTCCGAGGCGGTAGCGCTCCCACAGAAACGCGGTGAGCTTGGCCGGATAGGACTTCGGCGGGCGGTCGTCGGGCGATTCGGTGCCGAGGTATTCGATCCCGGCCTCGGTGGTGTTCGAGATCACGATGCGCAGATCGGGATTCGCGGCGAGGGAGAGGAAAGCGTCGTAATCGGTATAGGGGTTGATCGCGCGGGAAATCGAGGCGATCTCGGTGCGGCGGCAGACGGGTTCCCCGTTTTCGATGCCGCGCTCATAGAGGTGATAGCGGCCTCCCTGCTCGTTCAGGACGTCGGCGAGTCCGCGCTCGATGGGCTGGACGACGACGGCTTTGCCCGTGTAGGTGCCGAGCTCGTTCATGCGGTGGAGGAAGCAGTCCGCAAACGCGCGCAGGAAGCCCCCTTCGCCGAACTGCAATACGGTTTCTTTGTAGGTCTGCATAGTCATACTCCCGGTAAACAGGTGATGTTGTTTTAAGATAATTTCTTCACCGATTCCCCGCGGAGGGTCTCGGTGGGCAGGTGCAGGATCTTCCCGCCCGGCGCGCCGTCGATGAGATCGAGGAGGGTCTCGGCGGCACAGCGTCCGATCTCCTCCACGGGCTGGACGATGACCGTAAGCGGCGGATGGGAGACCTCGGCGAGGGTGCGGTTGTCGAACCCGATGAAGGAGATCCCCTCCCCCGGTACGATCCCGGCTTCGGTGAGCGCCTTGACGGCTCCGATGGTCAGCTCGTTGTTCGTGGCAAAGAGCGCGGTCGGCTTTTCAGGCAGCGCGAGCAGGTCCCGCGTCATGCGGTAACCCGCCTCGACGCTGTACTCGTCTGAGACGACACAGAGATCCCCCTCCGCGATCCCGTGAAAAGCGCAGGCGGCGAGGAATCCCGCGCGCCTCTCGAGCGGCGTATAGTTTGAATCCGGGCCGAGGAGGACGCCGATACGGGTATGCCCCGCGCGGATCAGTTCTTCTGCCGCGCCGTAGGAGGCCGCGAAATTGTCCGAAAGCACGGACGAACACCGCCCCGACGCGCTCGCGACCCGGTCGACGAACACCGTCGGCAAGTCTCCCGCCAGGGTGGCGAAATCGCTCGCGGCGGTCGTCGGTACCGCGATGAGACCGTCGATGCGCTTGCGCCTCAGGAAGTCAAGCCGCCGCTGCTCCCTCATGGGATCGGAACGGCTGACGCAGACGAGGGTGCTGTATCCGCGCGCCTCGAGAACGGCGTCGACCGCGGAGATGATCTCGGTGAAAAAGAGGTTGTCAAGCTCCGGGAGGAGGACCCCGACGGTCATCGAGCTCGATTTGCGCAGCCCCCGCGCGATCTCGTTCGGCTGGAAATCGAGCGCGCGGACGGCCTCCTCCACGGCGCGGGCGTTTGCCTCCCGGACCTTCGTCCCGTTGAGGTATTTCGACACGGTCGCGACCGAAACGCCCGCCAGCTGTGCCACTTCGCGGATCGTTGCCATGTCAGCGGACGGTGACCCGCAGGCAGTTTGTGTACTTCGTGGGGAGCTCTTCGGGCAGCTCGACCGTCAGGACGCCGTAGTTCTGCGCAAACGGAACATCCCCGACGCCGAGCAGCGCGACCTTTTCCACGGTCTCTTCGCGGAAGGAGCGGACCACGGCGCGGCGATCCTCGGGGGCGTGCATCAGGAAGGCATAGACGTCCTTGCCCTTCGCGGTGAAGCGGTAGTCCGAGGCGGTCCAGGCGACCTGGGATTCGCGGAAGCCGTCGATCACGACGCGGGAGTCTCCCTCGCCGAAGACCTTCCACGGGCGCGTGCCGTACACGTCTTCGGAGCAGACGGCGTACCACGTCGCGATCTCCTCGAGCGTCCAGCGCGCCCAGTCGTCGATGGTGCCGTCGGGCTTCTGGAGGACGTTCAGGAGCATCGTGCCGTTCTTCGAGATGATGTCGACGAGCATTTCGACGATGTGGCCGGGCCCCTTGTACTTCTGACGGACGTCGTAGAACCAGTTGCCGATGCAGGTGTCGGTCTCCCACGGATCGGGCTGGATGCCGGGGAGCTGGCTCTTCTCGATGTCGAGCGTGCCGACCTTGAAGATCTCGGCGTTGCGGTCCTTCTGCGTGTAAACGGCATGGTTGAAGCCGTACTTTTCAATGGATTTGTTGTACAGATGCGCGACGGCTTCGAGGCCGTAGGAATAGTCGTCGCCGAACGGGAGCCCGCTGTCGGAGTACAGCAGATCGGGCGTAAAGCGGTCGATCATCTCGGTGACGGCGCGGAGCCAGTATTCCCGGAAGGCCTTGTTCGTCGTCAGCCACGGCGCGTTCTTTTCGTTGTGCTCGAAATTGTCGTGATAGAAGTCGCGGTAGGCGGGATCGTTGCCGTCGTAGGGGACGCCGGCGTACGGTCCGGTCTTGTCCGCGCCCTTGTTGACGTACCACCAGGAGAAGGATGCCGCGAGGTGCTCGGTGAGACCGAAGGGCATGTTGTACTTCTCCGCCGCCGCCTTCCAGAGGCCGCAGATATTCTTGCCGGGACCGACCCGGACGGAATTGAAGCGGTTGACGTCGGAGTCATAATTGAAGAAGTGGTCGTGGTGCGTGGCCTGGGCGACGAAGTACCGGGCGCCGGCCTTGTAATACAGGCTCATCAGCTCGTCCGGATCGAATTTCTCCGCTTTCCAAAGCGCGCAGATGTCCTTGTAGCCGAATTTCGAGGGGTGGCCGTAGTGGCGGACGTGATAGCGGTACTGATCGGAGTTCTCAATGTACATGTTGCGGGCGTACCAGTCTCCGTACATCGGGACGGACTGCGGGCCCCAGTGGCTCCAGATGCCGAATTTCACATCGCGGAACCAGTCGGGGGCGGAATAGCTGTACAGCGATTCAAAGGTGGGTTCAAATTTCGCAGGCATGACGGGCTTCCTTTCTTTTTTTGTTTGATTGGTTCAGTCCTCCGCCATGTGACGGATGCGGGGGACGGGCGGCAGATCGGGGAAACCGTAGAAGGTGCGGGCATTCTCGCCGAGGATGAGAGTCTTTTCCCGCTCGGTGAGGGCGTCGGACTCCAGGAGAAAGTCGAGGCTCATGCGGTAGGTGATCGCGGTCATGGTGCGGGGATAGTCGCTGCCCCACATCAGCTTTTCGGCACCGACGGCGTCGATCGCGTCGCGGAAGGCCTTCACCGCGGAGGGATAGGGCCAGAATTCGCTGTTGTACAGCCACGTGATCCCGCCGGATTCGATGCGGACATTGTCGCGCTCGGCGAGCCGGATCTGGGCCATCCAGTTGCCGCGTCCAGCCATGCCGAAATGGCCGACGGCGATGCGGAGCGCGGGATAGCGGTCGGCGAGGATCCCGAGGGCTTCGGTCTGCGCGTCTCCCTCGGCGAGGTCGATGAGCAGGAAGCGCCCCGATTCCGCGGCCCAGGCGAAGACGTGCTCGTGGTGCAGAAGATCGGGATCCGCGAGGCGTCCGGCGCAGATCTTCACGCCGTCGAAGCCGTCCGCGGGGAGGGGCTTCTCTTCTTCATAGAGGCAGGAGACGCGGAAGCGATCGGGATGGTTCTGCCGGACCTCGCACAGGTATTCGTCCTGTGAGCCGTCGATCATCTCCTGCGTGACGACGGCGGCATTCACACCCGCGAAATCCAGGTTGGAGAGCAGGATCTCGGCGGTGTTTTCGCCGTTCGCGAGGTAGGGCGGGATCATCTGCCGCACCTCGCCGCCGAAATCCGCCCGGCCTCCGCCGAGAGGGACGACGGGACGTCCGTTCACGATCCCGCGCTGGGTCTTCCAGAGATGGACATGCGCGTCGATGATCATGGCGTCCTCCTCAGTCGCTGAACTTCACGAGGACCTTCGCGAGCGATCCGTCGTTGTGCACGAGCGCGTCGAACGCCTCCTGACACCGCTCCGCCGGATAGACCGCGCTGACCATCGGAAGGGGATCGACCGAGCCCTCGGCCATGCAGTCGATGAGCGCGCGGAAGTCGGCGGGCAGACTGTTGCGGCTGCCGAAGACGTTGAGCTCCTTTTTGAGCAGGACGGAGTGCAGGAAGGTGGTGTTCCGCTTGCCGTTGCCGATCAGGATGATGTTCCCGGCGAACGCGGCGGCGTCGATGCAGGCGAGGAAGGTCTCGGGGGCGCCGCACGCTTCGACGCAGGTGTCAAAGCCCCCCTCGGTGACCGCGGCGGTGTAGTCGGCGAGGCTGTCCCGGCCGGAATTGATTGTTCCGTCCGCACCGAAAGCTTTCGCTTTTTCGAGCCGTCCGTCGAGCAGATCGGCGACGTGGACCTCGGCGCCCTTGCGTTTGGCGGAGATCGCGGCGAAGAGACCGATCGGACCCGCGCCGACGACGAGGACTTTATCTCCTTCTTTGATCTCGCAGCGGGAGAGCGCGTGCCAGCCGATGGAGAACGGCTCGATCAGGGCGAGCTGCTCCGCCGTGAGGCCGCGGCCGGGATAGATGCGCCCGACGGGCATGGCGACGTATTCGCAGAAGCTGCCGTCGCGCTGGACGCCCATGGTCCGGTTGTCGTGGCAGCAGTTGACGTGGCCGCGGCGGCAGGAGTAGCAGGTCCCGCAGTTGAAATACGGGTTCGCCGTGACGACGTCGCCGACCTTCAGCTCTCCCGCGTAATCGGCGGGCAGCGAGGCAATCTCAGCGGAAAATTCGTGCCCCGGGATGCGGGGATAACTTGTGAACGGCTGGTTGCCGGTATAGCTCGCGACGTCCGCGCCGCAGATACCGCATACGCGGATCTTGAGCAGCGCCTCGCCCGCTCCGGGGACGGGCATGGGCAGCTCGGCGATTTCCATTTTACCGGGTTCGGTGATGCGGATGGCTTTCATGGCGGTCAAATCCTCCTCATTAGCTGACGTATTTCTTGTTCCAGATCACGGCGGTCTTCATCGGCGCGCCTTTGACGTAGATGCGGTTTTCGTATGCTCCGATGGGATCGGCGGTGAATTCGTCCCGATCGATCAGGCCGACGAGCTCGTTGTAGCGGCTGGAAAGGAGCAGCCGGATCGCCTCCTCCATGTGGCTTTGACGGAAATTGATCGAGCCGAAGATGAGGTGATTCTCGAAGCCGAAGGGCATGGTGTCGAAGGTGATCTTCGGGCCGAGCGAGAAGCTGTTGTAGATCCCGTTGCAGCCGAGGACGCGGTGCTCGAAGGCGATGCGGTGCTCCACCGAAGTCCCGGAGGTGCCGAGGAAGACGGTCGCGCGTCCGCCGAGGGTTTCCCGGATGAGATCCGCGGAGGCCGCCTCGTCGAGTCCCGCCGTGCTGACGTAACGGGCTTTTGCAATTTCGCAGGCGAACCTCACTTTCGGGGAATCGGCGGGCGAGCGGGAGACGAAGAGGATGTCGGCGTCCGGGTGATTCTGCCGGATGAGGTCGCCGATGAACATGCCGGTCGTGCCGAGGCCGAAGATGACGGTTCTCTCAAAGAGACTGTCCCGGGCGATCTTGCGGGCTTCTTCTTCGGAGCACCCCCGGCGGGCCATCTCCACGCGGAAGTTCTGTGCCTCGCCGAGATCCTCCATGCGCTCGCGCTGGAAGAGCATGCAGGCGTAGGGATCGCAGAAGACGAGCTTCTTCGCAGCTTCGAGGTCGATTTTGCCGTCATGCACATACCCATCCGGGATTCTCAGCAGCATGTCGGGGTTGTAGTAATTGCAGTCGGAGAAGAGGCCGTCCGCGCCGTCGCAGCCGTACTCGAAATAGGTCTCATCCTCGGTGTAGCGCGTGGGATCATAGCTGTCCCCGCCGCGGATCAGGACGATGGCAAAGCGGTTTTCCGACGGCACCCAGACGACGCCCTCGTGTCCGTTGATGAGGCGGTCGCGGCCCTCGGGGAATTTCGGGGTGAGGCGACCCTCGCGGCCCATGTGCATGAGCTCGTTGTCCGTGCCGCAGAAGCCGACGAGCACGCTCTCGCAGAGGACGCCCCGTTTGAGCGGTTCCCCGCGCAGCCGCTGGCGCTCCCGGTCGTCGATCTCGGCCTCGCCGTAGACGAGCGGGCGGACGGGATCGTTCTGGAAATAGGTGGCGAATGTCTTCATGGATTCCTCCTGTGGATCCGAAATACAGAAATCGTTTTCTGTTTTTGAGTATAGCACGGGAAGGCCGGATTGTCAAGGGACTCTGGAAACTTTCGGGTATCGGATTTTGTGATGGCGACCCGGATTCCGCTTTTCTGCGGAAATCGTTTTCTGTGACGTCATACTATTCTCGTTCTAAAATGACAAGAACATAAGTCGCTTAGGGGTCCCCTCATCAGTCACTTCGTGACAGCTTCTCCACGGAGGGAGAAGCCTATACAAAATGCAGTCGAAAACGGATGATAGCTATCTTCCGTGACGGATGCACAAACGCGAGCCTTCCCCCGCCGTGGGGAAGGTG
>JAFZPN010000017.1 GCA_017550315.1 Clostridia bacterium | reverse complement strand
GGCGATCCTCATGATCGTTCCGGCAATGTTCACGGCGTGCTCCCAGTCCACGGAGAACGCGGCGAACGGCGACACCGGCACGGCGACCGACGCCCAGACGCCCAACGCGGGCGGGGAAGAGATCGCCGAGACCGAACCCGAGCGTCTTTACGCGGACGTCCCGGAATCCGACTTCGGCGGCGAGGACTTTCTGATCCTCTGCTCCTCGAACGCGGAGTACGGCACCGTCAAGGATGACTTCTTTGCGGAAGAGCTCACCGGCGAGGCGATCAACGACGCGCGCTTCAACCGCAACGCCACCGTCGGCGACAAGCTGAACGTCAACATCGTCACCGATCCGGTCTCGACGGGTTCCGACGTCGGCAAGAACGCGATCACGACCGACGTCAAGAGCGGCACGGGCACCTATGACCTCGCGTTCTGCTGCGGCTACGCGACCTCTGCGCTCGCGACGAACGGCTATCTCTATAACCTTAAGAACGTCCCGTACATCGACCTCGAAAAGCCCTGGTGGGATCAGGTGGCGAACAAAGATCTCCAGATCCTCGGCCAGCTCTTCTACACGACGGGCGACATCTCCACGGCGGACAACGATGCGACGTACTGCATCATGTTCAACAAGCAGCTCATCAAGGACTACAACCTCCAGAATCCCTACGAACTCGTGGGCGACGACAAGTGGACGATGGACAACTTCATCTCCATGGCGGAGCAGGTGCATGAGGACACCAACGGCAACGGCAAGGTGGACCGCGAAGACCTCTTCGGCGTCATGATCTGGGACGACTCGATGATGGGCATCGTGAACTGCACCGGCGAGAAGTGCTGCTCGATCGGCGAGGACGGCCTGCTCACGCTGACGATCTACTCCGAGAAGACGGTCGACGCCGTGACGAAGTTCCTCGACTTCGCGCTCCAGAAGGACATCGCGGACGCCTACCAGCGCACCAACTGGGACGACACCTGGCTCGTCACCAAGTTCTCCGAAAACGGGACGCTCTTCCTGATGCAGCTCATCCAGATCGTGCCGAAGATGCGTGAGATGGAGAACGACTTCGGTATCCTCCCGTACTTCAAGTACGAGGAAGGCCAGAAGAACTACTACACGACGATCGGCTCGTGGCACTCCGTGTTCATGTGCGTCCCGAACAACGGCGGCGATCTGAACCGGACGGGCATCGTGACCGAATGCCTCGCGAACGAAGGTCTGTACGATCTGACGGTCGCGTACTATGAAAAGACCCTGGTCGGCAAGATGAGCCGCGACGAAGAATCCGAAGCGATGCTCGACATCATCTTCGCGAACCGCGTCTTCGACATGGGCTGGTACTACGCGATCGGCGGGTACAACGAATCCGTCATGAACCTCCTCCGCAACTACAAGAACGACTTCACGTCCATGTACACCACCGCGCAGAAGATGGCGAACAAGGTGCTGCAGAAGACGAACGACGCGTTCTTAGAGTCCTATCAGGAAGCGAACCCGTAAGGCTTCGCCAGTGAAGAGTGAAGAGAGAAGAGTGAAGAGTTGAGGTAGAAATCTGCGGAGGCAGATTTCTAAGAAACGACAAGAAACGGTCGTGCGGCTGTATGTCATATACAGCTTCACGGCCGTTTGTCTATGAGATCCCTGAGCGGAGAATTGCCCCCTTCCGTCACGACGATTTGCAGGCAAATCGCGTGACACCTCCCCCAGGGGGGGAGGCAAACAAAATGCAGCTTCATTCTTCATTCTGCATTCTTCATTCTGCATTCTTCTTTCGCGTCAGCTTGTATTTCCACGTGCCGAAGTAAAACACCGGCAGTTTGCTCATGCGCTTGATCCGCCAGGGTTCCTTGCAGAGGCGGTAGAACCACTCAAGGCCGAGCTTGATGAAGATCTTCGGCGCGCGCTTCACGATCCCGGCGTACCCGTCGAGCGAGCCGCCGAGGCCGAGGAAAAGCGTCACCCCGGGCATCGCCGCGCGGTTGTGGTAGATCCACTTCTCCTGCGTCGGCGCGCCGAGACACACGAACAGCACGTCCGCCCCGGAGGCATTGACCGTCTCGATCACCGCCGCTGTCTCCTCGCCCTCTTTTTTGAAATACCCGTCTCCCGTGCCGGCGAAGGTCACGTCGGGGAATTCCGCGAGGATCGCGTCCCTGGCCGCCTCCGCCACGCCGGGCTTGCCGCCGAGGAAATACACCCGGTACGGGCTGCCGTCGGGCTTCTGCATCGCGCCGATCTTCGACAGCAGCGCGCGCCCGAGATCGAAGCCCGCCACGCGACCGCCGGGGAAGGGCGTGCCGAGGATGCGCCCGGCCTTCACGACGCCGATCCCGTCCGGCGTGATGAGCTCGGCGGAGTTGATGATCTCACAGAGCGCGGGATCCTCCACGCACGCCTGTACGATCTCGGAATTGGGCGTATAGAGCGCGGTCTGCGTGCCCGTGACAAGCGCGTCCGTCAGGCGGGTCACGGCCTCGTCGAAGGTCACGGAATCAAATGCGACCCCGCGGATGTTGATGCGTTCTCTCATGTTTCCTCCCGGTTCAAAAAAACGTGCCGGAATGACACGTTTTTGATCGGATCCCGCGTGACGCGGTTTTAGTCGTCGTAATCGTCGTCATCGTCATCGTCGTCATCGTTGAGGTCTTCCTCATCGGCGACGGCGTCGGTGTCGTCCAGCTCGGACGCGGCGTCGGTCGCGTTTTCGAGGTATTCCACAACGTCGCCCACGGTCACGAAGTTCGTGACGTCGTCGTCGGCGATCTCGATGCCGAACTTTTCTTCGCAGATCAGCACAAGGTCCGCAAGCTCGAGGGAGTTGATCCCGAGGTCGCCCACGAGTTCGGCCTCTTCGGTAATATCGTCGGCGTTGACGGAGAGCTCGGTGATGAGCAGATCCTTGACGGTTTCAAACATGATGGCATGCACTCCTTCCGGAATATTGATGAAAAAGCGCGTAAAATACACTTATCAGTATCTTATTATAAGCATTCGCGCCCGCTCTGTCAAGATATTTCAGAAATAAAAATAAAAAAACTCTATAAACAAGTCTTGCAAAGCGCGGCGGTTTCCGCTATAATAGAGGTGAAAAAACAGCTTCGGCTGAAAACCCGACAAGGAGAATTCATCATGAAAACAAGCGTCACTTCCTACAGCTTCGGCGGCTATTTCTCCCCCGACAAGCTCGGTTATCTCGGCATCATCGACAAGGCAAAGGAAATAGGCTTCGACGGCATCGAATACGTCGACGGCGGCTACATGGGCGAGCCCGACGCGGCGAAAAAGATCAAGGAACACGCGGCGGAGTGCGGCATCGAGGTCGTCACCTTCGCGGTCGGCGCAAACTTCCTCCAGACCGATCCCGCAAAGCTGGGGGACGAGGTCGCGCGGGTATGCCGTCTCGTCGATTTTGCGGCGGAAGCGGGCGCGAAGCTGATGCGCCACGACGTCGCCGGCGGTTTCCATGACGGCAGAAAGCATTCCCGCGGCTACGACGACGCCATCGCCATCGTCGCCGATCCGATCCGTGAGGTCACGAAGTACGCGGAGCAGAAGGGTGTGAAGACGATGACCGAGAACCACGGCTACTTCTCCCAGGATGCGGCCCGCGTCGAGAAGCTCATCAACACCGTCGCGCACGATAACTTCGGCGCGCTCGTCGACCTCGGCAACTTCATGTGCGCGGACGAGGATCCGTCCCTGTCCGTGTCCATCATGGCACCCTACGCCTTCCACGTGCACGCGAAGGACTTCCACTACAAGTCCGGCATGGACGTCAACCCGGGCGCGGGCTGGTTCCAGACGAGAGCGGGCAACTACCTCCGCGGCGCGATCATCGGCCACGGCGAGGCGAAGATCTACCAGAGCATCCAGACCCTCAAGCGCGCGGGCTATGACGGCTACGTCACCGTGGAATTCGAGGGCATGGAGGACAATCTGCGCGGCATCGAGCTGGGCCTCGGGAACCTGAAGCGCTTCATCGGCTGAGAATCATGACGGGGCAGACGCCGGATGCGGCGAAGAAAAAGAAGAAAAAGAGGCTCATCATCGTGCTTTCTGCCGTGACGCTGCTCGCGGCCGTGAGCTGGGTGCTGACCACCTTTCCGAACCTGTTTGCCGGCCGTAAGAACAACTCCGGCGTGACCACGATGTATTCCGACCGGAATATCAGCTATCTCTTTTACGAATCCGACTACGATCTCGACCCGACGACCGACGAGGACTACATGGGCCAGGACCGCCAGCTCTGGTACAAGCTCGGGAATCTGGCCGTGGGCGGAGAGCTCGACGAAAGTGCGTGGCTCGATTACAACGCCGCCGTGCGCTTCTTCGCGAAGTATTTCCGCACCGCCATCGCCGGGGACGCCGAGACCTACAACACCTTCTTCACGGATCACTACTACGAGGACAACAAGCCCTACTACCGCTTCGCGCCGCAGCGGATCTACGACATGCACGTCGAAGAGCTCTCCGAGACGGTGAGCGGCGACGGCACGACGGTCTGGGTGTTCAACGTGGAGTACCGGATCATGAAGAACGACGGATCGTTCCGCAACGACATCCCCTCGGACGGCTCGAAGAAGCTGCGCTTCACGCTGATCGGCGACGCCGCGGGAGGGGTCAAGATCGACGCGATCGATTATTACCGGAGGGCGAACTGAGGGTTGACACCTCATCCGACCCTTACGGGCCACCTTCTCCTCAAGGAGAAGGCTTTCCCAATACAGCGGTTCATTGAGGAAAGCTGTACGCCGATTCGGTTTCATTTTGTGAGGCTTCCCCCTTGGGGGAAGCTGTCACGAAGTGACTGATGAGGGGGAGCAAACGACCTGCACGCGTTTCGTTTCAAGCAATTCATCATACCACCGGGACTGTACGCCAATGCAGTCCCGGATTTTCGGAGAGGAGATCCCATGCCGCCGCTGTCCGTCCTCATCAAGCCCGCCTCTGGCCTCTGCAACATGCGCTGCCGATACTGCTTCTACGCCGACGTGACGGAACACCGCGCGGTCGCGTCCTACGGGATCATGACCCCCGAGACGACGGAGGCGCTCCTGACCCGGGCCTTCGACTTCGCCTCGGGCAGCGCGACCTTCGCGTTCCAGGGCGGGGAACCGACCCTCGCGGGCGTCGAGTATTACCGTCACTTTATCGAAACGGCGCATCGGCTCAACACGAAGCATATCCCCGTGCACTACGCGATGCAGACCAACGGATACGACGTCCCGGATGAGCTCAGCGAGATCCTACGTGACCGGCACTTCCTCGTCGGCGTCTCCCTCGACGGGACCGGCGCGATCCACGACGCGGCCCGCATCGATGCCTCCGGCGGGGGGACGTTCAAGCGTGTGAACCGCACGATCGCGAAGTTCCGGGACTGCGGCATCGACTACAACATCCTGACCGTCGTGACGAACCGGACGGCGAAGGAGATCTCGACGGTGTATAACTACCTCCGCAGCCGCGGGTACAAATACGTCCAGTTCATCCGGCACGTCGACGGCTTCGGAGACACGGAGGAGCCCTCGGTCTGGTCGCTCACGCCGGAGCGCTACCTGAACTTCCTCAAAACCGCGTTCGGGTATTATTATGACGACATCCTCGCGGGCAAGTACATGAGCGTGCGGGAATTTGACAATTTCGTGATGCTCACGGCGGGGCGGCAGGCGGAGTGCTGCGGGATGAACGGCGTTTGCCCGGTAAATCTCGTGATCGAGGCGGACGGCGGGGCGTATCCCTGCGACTTCTACGTCCTCGACGAATACAAGCTCGGGAACATCCGGGACACGGGCATCCGCGATCTGCTCGAATCCGATACGGCGAAGCGCTTCCGCGCGCGCTCGCACAAGATCGACGAAAAATGCCGCTCCTGCCGCTGGTACCGGCTGTGCTGGGGCGGATGCGCGCGCTATCGCGAACCGGCGGGCCCCGACGGCCTCAGCCTGAACAAGTACTGCGAGAGCTACCGCGCCTTCTTCGACTGGGCCGCACCGAAACTCGCGACGCTCGCAAAGATGGCGGGGGAGGGACGCATTCAGTGAAAAGCGGGGGAGGAACTTTTTTGGAAAAAAGTTTCCTCCCCCGAACCCCCTCTTCAAAAAACTTTATGAAAGGTGGACTTGGCTGTGTCACTCGTGTGTCAGGTTCCAGTTTTCTTTTTTTACGGAATTGCGTAAAAACG
>JAFZPN010000224.1 GCA_017550315.1 Clostridia bacterium | reverse complement strand
TGCTTCATGACCGGGTTGAAGGAGGAGGTGGAATAGGTCGTTCCCTCTTCAAAGAACCGGGAGGAGTAAATGCCGTCGTAGTAGGCGGAATACTTTTTCTGCGTGGGTTCGATAGAGCCGAAGTCCATGATCCCGAGGCCCGCGTTCATGATCGACGGGACGAAGAGGATCTTCGAGGTGCCGCTGTTCCGGCGCACATGGACCTGGAACACGCGGAAGCCGAAGTTGTCGACGTTGCGGTACTGGTCGACCTTGTGGACGTCGAGCGCGGACGGATACACATACTTCGCGAAGAAGTAGGAGATGTTGTCGGGGGTGTAGGCCGATCCGAAGCGTTCGCGGTAGGCGATGACCTCTTCCGCGTCCGCCGAGGACCAGTAGTCCGTTTCGAGATCGTAATTCGAGCCGATCCAGCTTCTCATGTAGACCGGCGCGGCATAGCTTGCCTCGGCGGTGAAGAGACGCTGACCGGTGTACTGCGGGGTATTGAAGTCGACGTTGCGCGGGTTCAGCTCGGCGACGCCGCCGTACATGGCGAGGGAGTTGAGGTCCACGTCGTCGCCCATGAGGTAGGCGGTGACGTAGGTCCGCACGAGCTGCATCCGGTTGTTGATGAAGCGCACGATCGGGAAGTTCTTCTTGACCGCCGAGAGCGGGATCCAGATCGCGAGGAACGCGATGAGCATCGCCATGGCGCCGGCGAATCCCGATGCCGCGCGGGTCTTGAAGTCCCGGACGGAGCCTTCGTTCTTCGCCTTCCGGGCAGCCTTCGCCGCGGCCTTCGCATCGCTCCTCAGCTGCAGGACGGCAGCGGCTTCCTCGGCGTCGGGCTTCTTCGATTTCTTCAGGGCGACGGCGCGGGCACGGAGGGCTTTCTTCTGTTCCTTCGCGGCGAGCCGTTCGGCCTTTTTCGCTTCCTTGGCGGCTTTCTTCGCTTCGATCTTCTCCTGCTTCTCCCGCTCCGCCATGCGGATGGCAGCCTTCTTCGCGTCGGCCTTTTCCTTCTTGGCCTTCGCGTAAACGGCGGCGCGCGCTTTCTTGGCGGCGGCGGTGGGAGAGCCGGCCTCGATCGCCGTGTTATAGGCGACCGTGGCGGCGTTCTTCAGCGCCCGCTTTTCATCCTTCGCGGCCTTCTTCGCGGCTTTCTTCGCGCGCTTCGCGGCCTTTTTGGCTTCCTTCTTCTCTTTGCGGCGCTTGAACACGCCGCCGTAGATGCAGTCGAAGAGGTAGAGCGCGACCGCGCCGCAGATGAAGATCAGCACGCAGGCCAGGCCCTTGTTCGAGCGGGTGATGTTGAACATGAAGACCGGGATCATGTAGACGGCGCAGATAAACGCCACGCCGAGGGCCTTCACGCGCTTGGCCATGAAGAGGCCGAGCAGGAGCCCGGACACCACGATCAGGGCGGCGACGGCAAATTTCAGAAGCCCCAGCCGGTCATAGGAGAACGGATCGTCCTTGATGTACTGCATGTAGGTGGTGTACCCGGCGTTCGCCATGTTGGAGAACACGAGCTCCTTCACGCAGCGGAAGGATTCGAGCATGTAGCCGATGGGATCGGTGTAATGCGTGAAGAGATAGGCCGCGATCCCGCCGATCACGATAAAGGGGGCGAGGATGCGGGTGATCTTATGCAGCGAGAGCGCCATCACCACGACGGTGACAAGCGCGCTCCAGAGGGCGATGAACGAGGCAGGCAGGATGATGTCCTCCGCCTTCGCGCCGTTGAGAATGACGATCTTCACCGCGTCGCAGAGGAAGAGATTCAGGCCGAAGATGCCGAGGAAGAGCGTCAGCGCGCGCAGAATCATACCGATGACGGTGTAGGGCGTGGTCATCGAGGCCGCTGGATTGACGGTGACGGGTTCGAGCACCGTCTCGGCGCGGGCCTTCGCCTGCTTTTTCTGCGCAGCGTCGATCTTTTCCTGAAGGGTCGCGTTCTTTTTCCTGCGGAAGAGTCCGCCCTCTCCGGAAAGAAATTTGCGATTCACTTTATTCATGGGGAGATTCCTTCAATAGATAGCATTCGGATCGGGGGTCAGTGGGTCGCCGCCTGGAGCGTGTAGTGGCCGGTCTCGTCCTTCACCGCCGTAAGCTCGGTGAGGTCGACGCCGTCCTGCGCGAGCCGGATGCGGCTCATTTCGACGTACTCGCGGCGGATCTTCACGTCCTCATACCGCTCCTCGGGATTGAAGAGGAGGACTTCCGCCACGCATCCGGTCCCCGCGCCGCCGAAGAGCCCCGGGATCGCCGCGTACTTGTTGAGGGACAGCGGGTCGAGGTTCGAGGTGCAGATGCGGATGGTGACGTTCAGGGATTCGCTGATGAGCGGGAGCAGACTGGTGACGTTCTCCTTCTCGGAGCACGGCGGCGTGGTCGCAAAGACGGGATAGACGGCGTCAAAGTCCTCGGGGCAGGTCAGCTGTACCGCGGCGACGCCTCCCTCCTGACGGCGATCCGCCCAGATGAGGGTCACGTCGTTGCCGTTGCGGAGCTCGTTCAGCACCGCGCCGATCGACATCTCGACGACGCCGTCCGCGCAGAATTCATCCATATCCGGTGCGTATTCCGGCTTGATGATGCCGCCGATGGCCAGGGCGTTCTGGGTCTCGGCGTCGCGGCGTCTCTTCTCGGTCTCGGCGCTGTTCTGCGCGCCTTCCGCTTCGGGCGCCGCATTATCCTTCTTCTTGCGATGGAAGAGGGATTTCTTTTCCTTCGGCTCGGTGCGTCCGGACTTGGAGGCCGCGGCGCCTTCGATCATGTCGTCGATCATCGCGGCGGTATCGAGCCCCGCTGCGCTCATGCCGGCACGCGCGCGCTTCGCCGCTTTTTTCGCCGCCGCGTCCGCCTTCCGCGTCGCTTTATCCGGCTTCGCGGCTTTGAGCTTCACGTGGCGGTCCTTCGGCTTGCGCGCGGCTTCGCGTTCCGCCCGTTCGCGCTCGGCGCGGGTGTTCTCATCCTCGAACACCTCCGGCGGGATCGCGCGGGAGAAGTCGCAGAGCATGTAGACGCTCTGGCTCGTGTTGGTATTGAATTCCTTCACCATGAGGGTGCCGTCGACGGCTTTCGAGGAGAGCTTCCAGTGAATGCTCTTCAGGCTGTCGCCGGGGATATACTCGCGGATGTTGCCGATCTCCGCCTTTTCGGTGGAGAAGACGAGCTTCGCGGCGTCGTTCGGGATGTCCGTCGCGGAGGTGGCCATCTTCATGTGCATCCCGAGCTTGCGCGGGAAGACCAGCACATTCTGGTAGATGTCCACGTCGAGGCGGATCGAGAACAGGCCGAGGAAGTCGGAGATATAGAGGCAGCGCACGCCGATCTCGTAGGTCCCGCGGTAGCGGAAGCTCGTCTCATGGTTGACGATATAGCTTCCGAGCGGGGAGAGCGACATGGTGAGGGACTGCTCGGTACAGCGGACGCCGTCCGGCTGCGGGACGCTCACGATGGCCTCGATGAAGGGATAGGCAAAGGGAGAGGCGTTGATGATGCGCAGCTCGTAGTTCACCGGGTCGAGTTTCTCGACCTTCGTGATGTCGGAGCTGACATAGATCCGGATCAGGGCCTTGCCGATAAGGACGTAGATTACCGACACCACCGGCAGAAGCACGAGGAACCAGAACAGCACCGACGAGGCCGTCGCCCGGAGAGCCTGCGTGAAGACCAGCGCGAAGACCAAGAGGAGAGCGTACAGAATGGCTGTCCGCCTGAATTTCACAAGGGGTCTTTTGATTACAGTATCCATGTTTGGCTCGTTTCTTTCGTTGGGAAATGAGGGGCGGCGGTGGGTTTATCTCTGGGTCTTGAAGGGCGCTTCGACGGAGCGGAGGATCTCGCCGAGGATGTCGGACTGGGTCTCGCGGTTGAGGCGGGCTTCCTGGCTGAGCACGATGCGGTGCGCAATGCCGGGGATGAAGACGAACGCGATGTCCTCGGGGAGCACATAGTCGCGGCCGCGCAGGAACGCATAGGCCTGGGAGAGCTTCATGAGAAGCAGGGACGCACGGGGGGACGCGCCGAGGGAGAGCTTCGAGGACTTTCTCGTCGCATGGACCAGACGCACGATGTAGCGGCAGATCTCCGGTTCGAGGGCGACCTGCTGGATGGCGGCGCGGATCCCGCGGATGGTCTCGACGTCGGTGACGGCGTTGACCTTCTCGATCGGGTTGATGCCGCGGCGGTCCGTGATGATGTTGACCTCTTCCTCTTCGGTCGGGTAGCCCATGGAGAGGCGGATCGCGAAACGGTCGAGCTGCGCTTCCGGCAGGGGGTAGGTACCGACATAGCCGGTCGGGTTCTGGGTCGCGATGACCATGAAGGGATCCGGAACGCGGTAGGTCGTGCCGTCGACGGTGACCTTCGATTCTTCCATCGCCTCGAGAAGCGCGGACTGCGTCTTCGGGGAAGCGCGGTTGATTTCGTCCGCGAGCAGGATGTTGGTCATGACGAGGCCTTCGCGGAACTCGAACATTTCCTTCTGGCGGTTATAGACGTTGAAGCCGGTGATGTCGGACGCCATGACATCGGGGGTGAACTGGGCGCGGTTGAAGTCGAGACCCGCGGAGCGCGCGAGGGCGGCTGCCAGCGTGGTCTTGCCGGTTCCGGGGACGTCCTCGATCAGGACATGGCCGCCGGAGAGCATCGCGGTGACGAGGAGCACGATTTCGTTGTGCTTGCCGATGACGACTTTCTCCACCTCGGAGATGAGTGCCTGCGCTGCCTTGTAGGAGCTTTCGGGTACGGAAATTTTTGCTTCGTTTGCCATGATTTGCGCTGCGGTGACAGAGACCGCTTCCTCCGTGAAAGGTATGGTTTTTACTGTTATAGTTTTTCGGCAGTATTTTACCATATTTCCGGCGCAAATGCAAGTACAATTTCGTGAATAATTACGATTTTTTCGTTTTTTCGGAAGAAAAATCATTCTCCGGCCCGCCGCACGCCGCTCAGGCGCCGCCGGGGAGAGGCATTTTCCCACAGATCCGGCCCTGCCCTCCCCCGTCGCTTTCGCCGCTTTTCCCAAAATCCGCGCCGCGGGAGACTTTTTTTCATAAATCTGTTGTTTTGGAGGCACGATTATGCTATACTGTCGGGGGAATGATGAAACCCCTATCAGAACGACTCCGCCGGATCATACCGGCGAACGATAAACAGGACGGTATCAACCATGCTCTACGACGTACTCATCATCGGCGCCGGGTGCACCGGTGTCATGACGGCGCGGCTGCTCTCCACGAAGAACGTGAAGGTCGCCGTCGCCGAAGCGGGTCCGGACGTGGCCACGGGCGCGACGGCAGCGAACTCCGCCATCGTCCACGCGGGCTACGACGCAAAACCCGGCACCCTGAAGGCGCAGCTCAACGTGCGCGGGAACCGGCTCATGAAGGAACTCTGTGCCGCGCTCGGCGTGGAATGCAAGAACGTCGGCTCCCACGTCATCGGATTCGGCGAGGGAGATCTCCCGATGCTCGAGGAGCTTCTCGCCCGCGGACGCGCGAACGGCATTCCGGATCTCGAAATCATCGGACAGGACAGACTCCGTGCGATGGAGCCGAACGTCTCCCCCGAGGCGACGCATTCCCTCTGGGCGCCCACCGCCGCGATCACCTGCCCCTACGGCATCACCATCGCCGCTGCGGAAAATGCGGTCACCAACGGCGTCGACTTCTATTTCCACTTCCGCGTGACCGACGCCTCCCGCGCGGGTGACATCCACTATATCACAAACGGTACGGAAACCCTCGCGGCGCGCTACGTCGTCAACTGCGCGGGCGTGCACTCCGCCGAGGTCGCCGCGATCCTCGGGGAAAACGACTTCCCGATCACCATCACGCCGCGCCGGGGCGAATACTTCATCCTCGACAAGGCCGTCGGCGGGCTGGCGCACTCCACCCTCTTCGTCTGCCCCTCCGACCGCGGCAAGGGCATCCTCGTCTCCCCCACGGTGGACGGCAACCTCATCGTCGGCCCGAACGCCTACCCGATCGGGGACAGCGATGACCGGAGCACGACCGCCGAAGGGCTCGCGGAGATCTCGGCGGGCGCGCGGCGTATCATGCCGGACATCCCGATGAACATGGCGATCACATCCTTCGCGGGCGTCCGCTCGACCCCGAATCAGTACGATTTCTACCTCAAGGCCTCGGATCAGATCCCGGGCGTCATCCATGCGGTCGGCGTGGAACCCCCCGGCTTCGCGTCCTCCCCGGCGACGGCGGAATACCTCGTCGGTCTGCTCGAGGAAGCGGGCCTCGCGCTCACGGACAAGCCGGACTACATCCCGACCCGGCGGCGCGACGGCAACCACATCCAGTGGAACCGCCTCACGGAGGAAGAGAAGGCCGCGAAGTGCCGCGAGAATCCGGCGTACGGCAAGATCGTCTGCCGCTGCGAGACCGTGACCGAGGGGGATTTGCTCGACATGCTCGACGCGCCGATCCCCGCCGTCACGATCGACATGATGAAGAAGCGGCTGCGCGCGGGCATGGGGCGGTGTCAGGGAGGCTTCTGCTCTCCCCGCGTCGCCGCGCTGATCGCCGAGCGCACCGGGCATGACCTTGACGAGATCAACAAATCCGGGCCCGGCTCTTGGCTCGTGACAAAGAGAGAGGAGGCGTGAAGATGGCTGAACACAAGCTCATCATCATCGGCGGCGGTCCGGCGGGTCTGTCCGCGGCGGTCGCAGCCGTCGACGCGGGACTCGCGCCCGAAGACATCCTCGTCCTCGAGCGGGACAGCGAGCCCGGCGGCATCCTCAATCAGTGCATCCACGCGGGCTTCGGCCTCCACCGCTTCGGCGAGGAGCTGACCGGACCCGAATACAGCGGCCGCTACATCGCCATGGCGCGCGAGCGGGGGATCCCGATCCTCTGCAATGCGATGGTGCTCTCCCTCACGGACGACCGCCGCGTGACCTTCGTCTCCCCGGAGACCGGATATACCACGATCCAGGCAGAGGCCGTCATCCTCGCGATGGGATGCCGGGAACGGACCCGCGGCGCGCTGAGCATTCCGGGTACCCGTCCCTCCGGCGTCTACACGGCGGGATGCGCCCAGCGGTACATCAATATCGAGGGCTACATGCCCGGCCACCGCGTGGTCATCCTCGGTTCGGGCGACATCGGCCTCATCATGGCGCGGCGCATGACGCTCGAAGGCGCGAAGGTCCTCGCGGTCTGTGAGATCATGCCCTATTCGGGCGGACTGGCGCGCAACATCGTGCAGTGCCTCGACGACTTCGGCATCCCGCTGAAGCTCTCCCATACTGTCGTGCAAATCCACGGACGCGACCGCGTGGAAGGCGTGACCGTCGCCGCCGTGGACGAGGCGAACGGACGCCGCCCGATCCCGGGGACCGAAGAGTATTTTGCATGCGACACGCTCTTGCTCTCCGTCGGCCTGATCCCGGAGAACGAGCTGACGCGCGGCGCGGGGATCGATCTCGACCGGATGACGAACGGCGCGTCCGTCAATCAGTTCCGCGAGACCTCCGCCCCCGGCGTCTACGCCTGCGGAAACGTGTTGCACGTGCACGACCTTGTCGACTATGTGTCCGAAGAAGCCGACACCGCCGGACGCGCGGCTGCCGCCCGGATCCTCGGGAATGCCGCGCCCGTCGTCCGTTCCGTGAAGCTCACGACCGGGCACGGTGTCCGCTACACCGTTCCGGAGCGCATCGACCTCGCCGAAGAGCCCGAAGACGTGCGGATCTTCTTCCGCGTGACCGACGTGTACAAGAAGGTCCGGCTGGTCATCGAAACAGGTGCGGGCGAGATCCTCGTGAACAGGGCGAAATCCGCCGTCGCGCCGGGCGAGATGGAATCGCTCACGATCCCGGCGGCAAAGCTCGCCCAGGTGCTCCGCTCCGGCGAAGAGGAAATCCTGGTGAAGCTGACAGAAACGGAGGGGAGATGACATGACCACGAAAGAACTGACCTGCGTCGTCTGTCCGGCGGGATGCCGCATCACCGTCACGCTGAACGACGCCGGCGCGATCGAATCGATCGAAGGATACACCTGCCAGCGCGGCAAGACCTACGCGGCGAACGAAGTCACCCATCCGGTCCGGACCCTGAC
>JAFZPN010000016.1 GCA_017550315.1 Clostridia bacterium | reverse complement strand
CATCCGGGAACGGCCCCTGTAATCCTCCATGCTGTTTTGGATGGAACTCGTTCCATCCAAAACAAAACAGGCCGCATCTCATTGAGCAACGCTTCAGAAAACTCGAAGATGCACGTTGAGGGGTGGATTCCAAAGGCGGGGAACGCGCCTTTGGCGGCGGTGATCCCCAAGAGGCCGGTCGCGGAGGCCTCTTGGGTCCCGTCCGGAAGGACAAAAAAGCAAATGACCTGCACGATCCCAAATCCGCAAGGCCCTGCCGCGCAGACAGAAGAAGCACGCAACAAAACATAACATCCCCGCAAGAAATCTTGTCTATTCTCCCCAAATCGTGATTGACAATCTTCCCCCGGTATGTTATAATGAATCAACGGCATTCTTAACCGCCGATTAATAAATCGTCATTCGCGCCTTCGCGCAGCGATCACACAAAGGGGAGTCATCCATGAAAAAAACCATCAGCCTCCTGCTCGCCCTCCTGCTCTGCCTCGGCAGCCTCTCCGTCCTCACGGGCTGCTCCGAAAGCAAGCAGAACGCCGATTCGGGCCAGCAGAGCACGCCGTCGGACGGCACCTCGGACGTCACCGTGCCCGAGGAAACCGAGACCGAGTTCATCGATCCCTTCGCGGGAACGGATTTCGGCGGCCGGGAATTCCGCGTCTATACGTCCGTCGACGACTATGACGCCACCAACGGCAACGCCTTCATCCAGGGCTCCGGCGAGCTCAACGGCGAAGCGGTCAACGACGCCGTCTTCGAGCGCAACGCCAAGGTCTGCGACCTGCTCAACATCACGCTGTCCTTCATCGAAGCCAACCTCACCTACAGCAACCACGAAGCCACCATCAAGAAGCAGATCATGGCCGGCGCGGACGAATGGGACGTCATGGCCAACGATATCATGGCCTTCGGCAGCCTGGCGCGCGACGGCTTCATCCACAACGTCTACTCCAACAAGATCCTCGACCTGACCAAGAGCTACTGGTACGGCGACGCGATGCGCGACTGCCAGTTCGTCGAGGGCGGCATGTACATCCTCATCGGCGACTACTTCACCGACGCGCTCCAGTCCGCGCACGCGCTGTACTCCAACAAGAACCTCATCAACGACTACTACGACGATCCGAACTACCTGCAGAACATGGTCTTCGACGGCAAGTGGACCTTTGACTCCATGATCGACGTCATCAACACCGTCAAGCAGGATTCGGACGGCGACGGCCAGATGAAGGAAGGCGACCTCTTCGGCTTCACGTGCATCGGCATGTGGGGCTCCATGATCCCGTTCCTCATCGGCACCGACATCCAGTTCATCGAGCGCACCGACGAGGGCGTTGAATACTGCTTCAACAACGAGCGCTCCGTGAAGATCCTCGAAAAGCTGAACGACCTCTTCTACGCGGACGGCGCGCTGACGACCCTCGCGGACTACTCCGACGCGGGTCTGCGCATCGTGTTCGGCGCGGGCAAGAGCCTCATCATCGGCTACAACCGCATCGGCGACCTCACCAAGATGCGCGACATCGAATTCACGATCGGCATCCTGCCCTACCCGAAGCTCGACGAGGATCAGCAGAATTACGTCTCCTCCCTGCACGACACGAGCGAAGTCGGCGCGATCCCGATGACCCTGCCGCCGTCCAGCATGGACTTCTGCACCACCTGCCTCGAGGTCTTCTGCCGCGAAACCGGCAAGATGGTCATCCCGAAGTACTATGAAGAAGGCCTGAAGGTCAAGTATTCCAACGGTCAGGACGACGCGCGCCTGATCGACCTCATCCACGACTCCATCTCGAGCCCGTTCCCGGTCGCGTTCAACGGCACGCTCGGCGGCTTCCTGCTCGGCACCTGCTTCTCCACGCCGCTCCAGAGCCACTCCACGGATTTCGCCTCCACGTACGCGAAGAACACGAAGGTGGCGATGAAGTCGCTTGAAAAGGCAGCCAACGCGTTCCTCGAAAACCTCGAAAACGGGAACTGATCGCGGGCGGAGTGAATAGAGAAAAGAGAAAAGTGAATAGTTGAGGAAGAAATCCGCGGGGCGGATTTCAGAAGAATCAAACGGTTGTGAAGCTGTATATCCCGTACAGCCGCACAACCGTTTTCTTTTGGAAACCGGAGGTTTCCTACCTCAACTTTTCACTCTTCTCTCTTCTCTTTTCTCTGATTCTAATCCGGCCGAGATTAGAATCAATGCACCTCGTACCCGCTCATGCGGAAGTCGATCTCGGCCGGGACGGGATGGCGGCGCAGGACCTCGTCCGCGGGGATCTCTCCGGCGTCGCGGCCCTCTTCGCGCGCGATCTTCTGCCGGTAGAGCTCGATCCACACCGCCGACGTCGAGACCTCGCCCTCGCGCATGTCCGCGACCTCCGGGACCTTCAGAAGCAGCGCCTCCGCTTCGTCCAGACGTCCCTGCTTCACGAGGTTCTGGATGTATAAGAGGGCAATCCGCCCGTTGTCGAGATACCCCGGATGCGCCGCGACGCCCGCCCGGATCGCTTCGTCCGCGTCCTCGGGCGTTCCGTGCGCGCGCAGATACGCCGCCGCGTCGATGATGAGCCGCACGTATTCGCCGCCCATCGCCAGCGCGCGCTTCATGAGCCCGACGCCCTCCGACGCACCCCGTCCTCTCGCCGCCGCCAGCTTGGCCAGCGCCGTCAGGGCAAGCGCGTTTTCCCTCACGGCGAGGGACTTGCGCAAGGCCGCCTCCGCCGCGTTGAAGGACTTCCGTTCGTAATAGAGGCACCCGATCTCGAGCCACGCATACCAGGACTTTTCGGGGATCGCTTCCAGCCGCTCAAGGATCGCACCGCCCGCCGCGCCGCCCGCGTAGTCGATCGGATAATCCTCCGCGAGGATCGGAGATTTCTCCGGCAGCCGCCCCGTCTCGTACAGGACGAGGAAATCGTGCTCCGGCGCATCCTCAGCGATGCTCTCGCGCGGGAACGGGACGAGGGAGGAGAGCCGCCCGCCCGTGTAGAGTTCAGTGATCGCGCCCCATCCGCTGCCGTAGGTGAAGATCTCCCACTCGCCCGCCGCTTCGAAGTATGCGTCCGCGTTTTTCACGAGGTCGAACCGGCCCGCGAGGGTGAGGATGTTTTCGGTGTACGCCGCAGAAATGCGGTTGTCCGCATTCCCGAAGAGCGTCGGCTCGCCCGTGAGCGCGGCATAGCCCTCGGTCCACTCGACCGAAGTCTTCCCCGCCATCGGACGCTGTTCCGCCTGGGAATGCAACAGGCCCGCCTGCGTCTCCGCGTAGTACCGGTCGTCGTGCGAAAGCCAGCGGTTCCACGTCCGGCCGCCCTGCGATTCGGTCCCCCACACGAAGAGCTTGCGCCCGATGAGGTTGTCGGTCGAAAACTGGACGAATCCCCGCCCGTCGCCGCGGACCGCGCCTTCGAATTTCGGACGGTCCTCGGGGATCTGGAAGAAGTAGTCGTAGGCGTAGGAATGCTTCGCCGGCCAGTATCCGAAATCCGGGACGGGCGTGCGGTGGGCGAGGGCGCGTCCCGCCTCATTCCGGCCGTAGGTATAGTAATTCTGCGCCGGGACGAGGATGCGGGTGTCCTCATGCTGTTCGGCGGCCATGTTCGACCACCAGTAGACGTAGGTCGACCGCTCGTGCGGATTCTCGACGGTCACGCGGACGAGGAGCACGTCCCCGGCCAAGGTCGCCCGCAAGGCAAAGACGAGGCCGCGCTTGCGCTCGTATTCCCAGAGCACGAGCGTCTCGCCGCCCGCCTTGTTCGGGTAGTGCGCGCCGAAGAGGGGGGAGCAGGTGTGCGCGTGATGCCCGATGATCCCGACGTTCCACTCCACGCCGCCGGAGAACCACGCGTTGCGCAGCGCGAGGTTGGCGGGCTGGAAGACGCCGTTGCGGAAGAGGAGCTCGCGGCCCTCGTCCTTGGAATAGAGCGACCAGAGGCGGCCTCCGAGATCGACGGCGAATTCCGCCCGGAGGTGTTCGTTCTCGAGCACGGCCATGCGCAGGGATGAGGGGACGGGATGGCGGTCGTAGCCGTCCTGCATGGTATAGGGGAGCATCGTGTGGACGTTTCCCTGATGGACCCAGGCGCCTTCTTCTTCCGGCATGCCCGGATCGACGAGCGCGGGCGGGGGATTCCCTCCGGCAAGTCCCCGGATATCGGGGATGGCGTTCGGCGTCCCGAGAGACGCGCAGCGCATGGGAACGCGTTCCAGTGCAAACATAAGCTGTCCTCCTTGGGGAGATGGGTTTGATCGTATTGTAGCACAGGATGCCGGAGAATGCAAGGGGATTTTGCGAGGAGGAATCCTCCGTACGTCCGCTGCGGCCGGAAAACGGGGTACGATCCGTTCACGGTTCCCGAATGATCCGGCAGGGGATTCTCTCGTCGATGAATACCGGACGCTCACCGCAAGAGATCAATTCTTCAAAGTATGTACGGTTGTCTTCGATCACGTTGAAATCGAAAGCGTACCGTACGCTCCCTCCTTTTTCCGGGTAGACCTCCTCCGCCGTGCCGTCCGCATACATCTCCTCGATCACGACGTCGGGGACTTCTTCTGCCGACGGCTCTTCAGCCGGAATCCCCGCTGCCGATTCGCTGTAACCTTCAAGGTCTTCCACACTCAGCCCGAAAGCGTAGGCGGCTTCCGCGATGCTCCATGTTCCGAGTCTTCGTCCGTCGTTGCCGAACCGCTCTTCAAAACGCTCCGGCCCGATTTCATCGAGCAGCCGGGTCTTAAGCATCCAAAACCGGCTCCTCACATCCATGGAGACCCGGGGTTCCGCAAGTTCCAGTCCGTAAAAGTATTCGTAGACTGTCTTGTCATCCCCGCAATACAGAACGTCGATCATATCCAAGGGATAGTCCCAGCTGTAATAGATCTCGGCGTAATACAAATCTTCAAGCGTCTCCCGGCTGATCGCAAAGAATTTGAGAAATTCGTACAGATTGAAGTATCGTTCGCGGTCTTCTTCCGGGTGTTCTTCTATGATCTCTTCAGTCTCTTCGACCCATGCGTTCATCTCTTCCTGCCCAACATAGAAAATCAACGGTCCGGGAATCGTTAGAAAGACATCGGGATAACGCGATTCGGAAATCCCTCCTCCCCCCAAACCGAACGCCGTCTCCGCGTTCGCATCGTAGAGAAGATAATACTGCGTCGGCGTTTCGTCATTCAGATACCGGATCATATCGTCAAGCGTGACGATGCCGTCCGCATCGCAGATACGGATTACCGTGTCGATATGCTCTTCTACCGTCTCCGCAGGAATGACGTCGAACAGCGTCCCGTCCTTTCGCATCGTCATGATCTCACTCCACGAATAAACCGTTCCCCCGGAAAGCAGGGCAGACGGCTGTTTCAGGACGCGGATCGCTTCGTCCTCGGGCCAGTAAAACCAGTCGATCATCTCGTCGGTGCAGGCGACAACGACACCGTTTTCTCTGGCTGCCGCGAGCCATGCCTTGAAGTTCTCTTTACCGATATTCAGTTCGCGTATGATCCGGTATACCGGAGGAAGCGGTTCGCCTTCGCTTTCGTTTATCTCAAAAACAGCCATCACTTCCTCCGGATCGAACAACGGTTCGGTGTCCGACACCCAAGCGGTCAGCCAGCCGATCATCGACGCGCCGTCAAGCCATTTCGTGAGAAAGTCGCGCCGGAGATCACTGAGTTGTCCGTGTTCGATCAGAGCGGCGGTCACCTGATCGAGGCGAAGGACGATCCCGGCCTCGTCGAGCGGTTCGGCCTGTCTGCCGATGTACCGGAGCATGACGGACTCCGAAACGAGGCCGGTCCAGCTGCACCAGTCGGCAATCCAGCGGATGTGCTGCTCGAGCGCGCTTGCCGGTATCGTGTCCTCGAGCGTCCCCGCTCTTTGCATCGCCAAAAGATCGCTCCACGCGTATACCGCGCCGCCGTATGCGAGCGCAAGAGGGTTTTTCAGCTCGACCCGCGCCTCGTCCTCGGGCAGATACAGGGCATGGATTTCCCCGTCTTTCAGGATCATATCTTCTCCGCCGTTTTCTGCGCGCCAGCGGTTCAGAGAAGCGAAATCCTCCTCCGGGATGCCGAGTTCGTGCACCGCCTGATACAGAGTCGGCATCCTCTCCTGCTCCTCGATGGACCGGGACGCGTATTCCGCTCCCCACGCGGCGACGGCCTCGGAATCGACGATGGACGGTTCTCCCCTATACAGGGAATCGAGATACGCGATGTTATACGTATAATCCAGCCACCGCCGGGAAAACGTCGTGTCCCTGCCGCCGACCGCATCCGTGATCGCCTCGTTCACGCCGTCGAAGAGCCCGGAAACCTCGTCAAATCCGGGCGCAGGTCCTTCAATCTGCGTGAACGGCTCCTCGTTTTCTGATTGGGTATCGTTTTTCGGCGCGTCTTCCGCCGTGAGTTTTCCGTGCTCAACCGGCTCGACGGGTTCGGTGACGGGGACGTTCACACCCACAGGCCTGAGCAGGGGCAGTCCCAACACAATCGTGCCGACCGTGAGCAAAGCAGCAGCGACGAGGGCGAGCGGGCGGATCGGGAATTTGCTTCTCTTCTTCTCCCGCCGGATCAGCTGCCGCATCCGTTTATCCAGCGACGGGGGAACGGGGGCCTGCTTCCCCGCCTCTATCAGATTCACTTCTCTGTACCGTACAGCGACTGTTCTTAAAAGTTCTGTTTCCGACATCTTCATCATACACCTCCCAAGATTTCTCTGAGCTTTTTCCGTGCGCGGAACAGCCTCCCCTTCACCTGACTCACCGGGATGGCGAGGGTGTCCGCGATCTCCTCATAACTGTAATCCTCGAGATAGAATAACGTCACCGCGTCCTTTGTTATCCGCGGAAGGAGGTTCAGCGCATCCTGAACCGTTTTTTGAAGCTCGCGCGTCAGGACGATTTCCTCCGGTATCGGTGCGTCGTCCTCCGGTTCAGGCGCGTCCTCGGGCATCGGGATCTCGCGTCCGCCCCGGCGTTTCTTCTTGCGATACGCGTCGATGGCTGCATTCCGCGCGACGGCCCGGATGTATATCACGATCTGGTTTTTCACCGAATCGCCGTCCCGATCCCTGAACTTATCGAGGTGGGACATGATATGCAAAACCGTTTCCTCGACCGCATCCTCCGCGTCTTCCCGGTTTCCGAGCACGTCCAGCGCGACCGCATACATCGTCTCCCCGTACCGCTCCCAGATTTCGAGAACCAGATCCTGCTCTTCTGCGTCGAGCTCCGTGAGCATTGCCAAGATCAACATGATCCTTCTCCTTTCTCTGTTCTCACCCTCTATAACGAACGGCGGAGGCAAAAAGTTTGCCGTTTTGCGGAATTTTCCGTTTTTTTCTGTTTTATTTTACCACAGACGGCGGCGGAAATCCAGACACACGATGAGAAATACGGATTCAAACCGGAAAACCGGATGACTTTCCATGAAAAAAAGGCCGTGTGTCTGCCAGCCTGGGCAGTACGGCCTTTGTCTTCACTCCGGCAGCTCGAGCATCATCTCCCCTCGGCCGCCGGGTCCGCGCCGCTTCTGTGCGATCTCCTCCCGCAGGGCCGCAAGCGCCTCGCACAGCCCCCCGACCTCGTCGATCAGTCCGATCGAGACCGCCTCCGCGCCGTCGAGGATCGACCCCACGTCCGTCGCGATCTGATCGGTGCGGAGGAGAAGCTCCCGGATCTTGTCCTCGTTCGCGTCCGAGTGGCGGCAGATGAAGTCGATGATCCGCTCCTGCATCCGGTCGAAGTAATAGTAGGTCTGCGGCACGCCGACGACGGTCCCGCTGATGCGCACGGGGTGGATCGTCATGGTCGCGGACGGCACGATGAACGAGCGGCGCGCGGAGACGGCGAGGGGGACGCCGATGGAATGGCCGCCGCCGAGGACGAGGGACACGGTGGGCTTGGTCATGCTCGCGACCATCTCGGCGATGGCGAGCCCGGCCTCCACGTCCCCGCCCATGGTGTTGAGGACCATGAGCATCCCGTCGATCTCCTCGCTTTCCTCGATGGACACGAGGAGGGGGATGATGTGCTCGTACTTGGTGGCCTTCTGGCCGTCGCCGAGGAGGTAGTGGCCCTCGATCTGGCCGATGATGGTGAGGCAGTGGATGAGGTCGCCGCCGGCCGCGGTGATGACGCTGCCGTTTTCGAGAACGCGGTCGTCCGGGGCGGGTGCGGCGGGGTTTTCTTTTGCGCTGGAAATCATGCGGGATCGCCTCCGTTTTTTTCTGAGGATGGACAGAAAAGAGGGCGGATATGCAGTGAATAACGAAAAGTGAATAGTGAATAAGTGAGGTAGAAATCCGCGGGGCGGATTTCAGAAGAATCAAACGATCGTGCGGCCGGACGTTATATACAGCTTCACGCCGTTTTATTCATTGGAAACCGGAGGTTTCCTTCCTCAACTATTCACTTTTCACTCCTCTCTTTTCACTTTTTTCCCTCCCCGCCTTGCCATCCGCCCGAAAATATGCTACAATAAAGCAAACCATTTCAAACCGCGAGGTGTCATCATGTTAAAAGGCATTTCTCCCATCATTTCCCCCGATCTGCTCCGGATTCTCGACAAGATGGGCCACGGGGACGAGATCGTCTTCTCCGACGGCAATTTCCCCGGCGAATCCATCGGCCGCATCGTCCTCAGGGCGGACCCCGTCGGCGTGCCGGATCTGCTCCGCGCCGTCCTCCCCCTCTTCCCGCTCGATTCCTACGACAACAACGTCTACCTGATGGACAAAACCGAATCCGACCGGGACCTCGACATCCCGATCTGGGACGAGTACCGCAAGATCGTCGCGGAATACACGGACAAGGAGCCCGTCTTCCTCGAACGCTTCGCCTTCTATGAGCGCGCGAAAAAGGCGTACTGCGTCGTCGTCACCGGCGAGCGCGCGATCTATGCGAACGTGATTCTCAAAAAAGGCGTGGTGAAATAAATGGCCGACAAGAAAGACGAAATCATCTCCATGCAGCTGGATCTCATCCGGCAGATGACGGAGAACAATATCCGCCGCCTCTCCGACGATATCTGGGGACCGCGGCGCGAATCCGACAAAAAGAACTCGGGCGGCACCCCGAAGACCCCCGTCCAGCCGAGAATCCCCGGCACTCCGCCCCCGACGCCTTCCAAACCCGGATCGAACGACGGCGCGGCCGGCTCGAACAAGGACGACGACCTCACGAAGGCCTCGGACGGCGGCGACGGCGGCAAGCCCGCGGAAGAGGACGAGGACATCCCGCCCGTCGAATCGATGGACGACCTCAAGGCCGAGCTCGATTCCTACATCGGCCTGAATGAAGTCAAGCGCGAGGTGAAGAACCTCATCAACATGGCGACGGTCTACAAGCTCCGCCGCGACCACGACCTCCCGACGGCGGACATGTCCCTGCACATGGTGTTCTCCGGCAATCCCGGCACCGGCAAGACCATGATCGCCCGCTTCATGGCCCGCGTCTATCACTCCCTCGGCCTGCTCTCGAAGGGCAAGCTCATCGAAGTGGACCGCT
>JAFZPN010000223.1 GCA_017550315.1 Clostridia bacterium | reverse complement strand
GCGGGAACGGCCTTGGGCGGCCTGGAGCCTCCCAGGAGGACCCGGCCGCGGAGGGTCCTCCCGGGCGCCGTCTGCGAAGACAAAAAAGCTAACGACCTGCAATATCCCAAATCCGCAAGCGTCAGCGCGCAGATAAAAGAAAATAGAAAAAAGGCTGCCGCTTTATCTCCGTTTTCAGGAGTAAATGCGACAGCCCCGAATATGGCGCTCCCAGGCTATTCCCTGCGCTCAGTCTCCGAAGTTGAGCTTCTCCGTCACCTTTTCCATCTTCTTGTTCCAGGCCTTCGTCAGCTTCTGCACCTGCGACGCGTAGTCGGTCTTGTTGTTCCAGATGAAGTCGCCGATGACGCCGTTCGAGAAGCCGGAGAACAGGTCGTTCGAGAAGATCTTGCCGAGGTCGAACACCGCGTTCTGGCGGATCATGTCGAAAATGGTGGACTGCCGCGCGCTGTCGTCGTAGTTGTACTTGGCCTTATACGCCTGCTCAAACACGACCGGGGACACCTGCCGGTACCCTTCGGACGCGAGGCACTCAAACACCGCCGAGGCGCGCTCGTTCGAGTCGATCACGAGCGGGATCGCGAAGAGCGTGACCGCGTTGGTGACGGAGGCGTGGTAGACATCCTCCTGCTCGTTGAGCTTCGGCTGCGGAATGAAGCCGTAGGTCGTGTCCGAATCGCGGAGGCTGCCGTCGGAGACGTGTCCGAGCGGGTAGATGTAGAAGAGCGCGCGTCCCGTATCGAAGATCGTGGGATCGTCGGTGTTCGGGTTCTTGAACGCCGCTTCCTCGGAGAACACGCCGAGGTATTTCTCGAGGATGGTGAGCGTGCGCTCGCTGTAAATATCGTCGGAGAGGATGGGCGTGTCGTCCGCGTCGTGCTCGATGAAGTGGTTGCCGAGGCCGTAGTACAGGGTCTGGATCTGGTCGCCCGCGCACATGACGCCGAACTGGTCGCCCTGACCGACCTTGCCGTCGCCGTCGAGATCGACGTAGAGGTCGCGGATGACCTCATGCATCTTGTCGATCGTCCAGACGCCTTCGAGCACCATGTCGTACGGGTCCTCGACGTTGTAGTCGGTCACGAGCTTCTGGTTGAAGAAGACGCCGGACATGCGGGCGAGCGCGTTGTAGGAGAGGTCGCCCGCCGTAAAGTAGGTGTAGTTCTTGTGCAGGGTGCCGGCCTTGGTCGCGGATTCGTAATACCACGGCTTGGAGAGGTCGATGTGCTCCCCGTCGTACAGGTTCATGAGAAGCGCGTCGGTCGCGCAGGATGCGATGCGCATGCCGTAGCACGCCACGATGTCATAGGTTCCGTCGCCGGCGCTGTTCTGATTCTGGACGGCGTTCTTGAGGGTGGAGCCGTAGGCCGCGTCGTTGCGGGGATACTCATCCCACGCGAGTGTGACGTTCAGGCGCTCCTCGACGGTGATGTTGCGGCTGAACACCGCGGACACCACGATCTCGCCCGTGTCCTCTTCCACGAAGAATTCGCCCGGGTCCCAGGATTCCCAGCAGAAGATGCGGGAGGTCGCGCCGCCGAGATCGATGCCGTCAAGATCGTCCGGGACGTACATCTCCTCGGGCGCGTCGGTCTCCGGCTGGCCCGCGTCGGCGGCGGAGGTTTGGGGAGCGGCTGCGTCGCTCTTCTCGTCTCCGCTGTTCTCGGCGCTCTCGGAGCAGGCGGGGGCGAGGAGGAGAAGCACCGCGGCCAGCGTCAGGGCGAGGATTCTCTTCCATGCTTTCATGTCGGTACGTCCTTTCTTGTGTCTTCATTCTGAATTCCGGATTTATCCATCCGTATTATACCCGAATCCCGCCGGGAAGTCAACACCCCGCCGCCGAAAAAACGCCCCAAATCGCCCGGGGGCCCCGCATCCCGCTCTCCGGACAGCATCCGTCCCGGAGAACGCAACTTTTTTTGTTTTCTCCATTGCAAAGTGACGGTTCTTGTTGTATAATAGAAGATGAACCGTCTTTTCCGCGCGTCGGACGGTTTTGTCCCGCGCGTTTACGATAGATCTCCTCAGAAAGGGTCCATTTCGCATGAGCAAGGATATCGGGATCGACCTCGGTACCTCCACGGTGCTTGTCTATGTCAAGGGCAAGGGAATCGTACTGAAGGAACCGTCCGTTGTCGCCATCGACAAGAATACCGACGAGCTCCTCACCATAGGCCGGGAAGCGCAGCAGATGCTCGGACGCACCCCCGGCAATATTGTCGCGCTCCGGCCTCTCCGGGACGGCGTCATCAGCCAGTACGACCTCACCCTCCGCATGCTCCAGTACTTCATCAAGAAAGCCTGCGGGGCATCCCTCTTCAAGCCCCGTTTGATTATATGCGTCCCCTCGGGCATCACCGAGGTGGAACAGCGCGCCGTCCATGACGCGGCCATCCAGGCGGGCGCGCGCCGCGTCTTCCTCATCGAGGAGCCCGTCGCGGCAGCCCTCGGAGCCGGGCTCGACATCTCCGGTCCCGTCGGCCACATGGTCGTCGACATCGGCGGCGGCACCACGGACATCGCGGTCCTCTCCCTCGACGGCGTCGTCGTCTCCGAGAGCATCAAGGTCGCGGGCGACAAATTCGACGAGGCCATCATCCGGCACATCCGCCGCAAGCACTCGGTCCTCATCGGCGAGCGCACCGCCGAACAGATCAAGATCCGCATCGGCGGCGCATGGCCCCGGGAACAGCCCCGCGCGCTCGACGTCATGGGCCGCTGCCTATTCCTGGGCCTCCCGCGGC
>JAFZPN010000222.1 GCA_017550315.1 Clostridia bacterium | reverse complement strand
ATCTGATCGGCGCCCTCCTGTTCCCGCGCGGGGTTTATTTCCCGGGCTTCACCGTCACCGCGGCGCTCAAAGGCGCGCTTTTCGGGTGGTTCCTCCATCGCGAAGGCGCAAAGTTCTTCCCCCATGCCGTGATCCCGACGGCCGTGAACAATTTCGTCCTCGGCCTCCTCGTCGACACGCTCTGGATCGCGCTTCTGTACAGCAGCAAGACCTATTGGGGGTATTTTCTCACCCGCATCCCGCAGTTTCTCGTGCTCGCGGTCATGAATCTCATCTTCATCCCGCTCCTCGGGAAGCTGTGCAAGATCCTCAAAAAACACGTGAAACTCTGAGGCATGCCATGACGACAGAAGAAGCGCTTGCCTATATCCATTCGGTCGACTGGAAGGGAAGCCGTCCCGGTCTCGAGCGGATCTCCGTCCTCACCGAACGGCTCGGCCATCCCGAAGACGGCCTCCGTTTTCTTCACATCGCGGGGACCAACGGGAAGGGCTCGATCTCGGCGATGCTCGCGTCCGTACTCCGGGCGGCGGGATACCGCGTCGGCCTCTTCACCTCGCCCTACGTGGAACGGTTCAACGAGCGGATCATGCTCGACGGCGAACCGATCTCCGACGAGGATCTCGCCCGCGACACCGAGACCGTCCGGGACGCCGCGGAAGGCATGGAGGACGCGCCGACGGAGTTTGAACTCATCACGGCCATCGCCTTTGTGTACTACCGGCGCGTCGGCTGCGATTTCGTCGTCCTCGAATGCGGCCTCGGCGGGCGCTATGACGCGACGAACGTGATCCGCACGAGCATCCTCTCCGTCATTACGGGCATCGACCTCGACCACTGCGCCATCCTCGGCGACACTACGGCCAAGATTGCCGCGGAAAAGGCCGGGATCATCAAGCCGGGCGTCCCGGTCCTCTTCGGCGAGGGCGACGACGATGCCGAAACCGTGATCCGCGAGACCGCCGAAGAACGGGGCAGCGCATACACGAGAACCGATTTTTCTTTGGTTTCCGATATCCGTCCGGGCCTCGACGGCACCTCCTTCCGCTATGGCGGGCGCGAGGTGACGATCCCGCTCCCGGGCCTCTATCAGACGCGCAACACCGCCACGGTCCTCACCGCCGTCGATCTGCTTCGCCGCGAGGGCGTGGAGATCCCCGAAGAAGCGGTGACGGACGGGCTGGCCCGCGCGCGCTGGAAGGCGAGATTTGAGATCCTCACGCGCGATCCGCTCGTGATCTACGACGGCGCGCACAACCCGCAGGGGATCCGCGGGGCGGTTGAGAACATCCGCACGATCCTCTCGCCCCTGACCGACGACGGACGCGTGACTCTGCTCATGGGGGTCATGGCGGACAAGGAGCACGAGCAGATGATCGGCATGCTCGCGCCTCTTGCATCCCATGTAACGACGGTGACGCCCGCCAACGCCCGCTCGCTTGACAGCGCCGAGGTTGCCCGGGAATTCGCCGCCCACGGGACACAAGCCGAATCCTATGACTGTCTCGCAGACGGTGTCCGTGCCGCGATGAGGACGGCAAGATGCGAGGGACGCCCGCTCGTCTGCCTCGGCTCGCTGTACATGTACGCGGACGTGAAGAGGGCGGTTCTGTCCGATCAACCTGAATAAACGACTAACGGTGGGAGGCCGCATGAAAAAACACCTTCTCCTGCTGCTTCCCGCGCTGTGCGTTCTCCTCGCCTCCTGCGCGCTCTTGGACCGGCTGGGATTTGATACATACGATTATATGAGCGAGCCCGTTCTCCGCTCTGCTCCGGCGGACGGGGAAGAGGCTGCGGCGCTCGAAGACCTGCTCGACATGCTCATCACGGATTCCGAACAGCTCCCGACGTTCGAGCGCATGGGCGACGCGATCCGCGAATACCGCGACGCCGTCCTCACGTGGATGCTGAAATCGAACTACATGAAGTATTCCGGCAACACCGCGCTCATCCAAAAGGCGGAGCAGGCATACCCGGAATACCACATCACGCAGATCATCCCCGAGGGGGAATTCGAGGCGACGATGTACCGCTGCTTCGGCGGCGACGTCAAGATCACGCATAAAAACGGCGATCGCTTCTACTACCTGCCAAAAGTCAACGCCTATATCTCCCCGGTCATGCCCGAGGATTCCGGCCTTCGCGCGCACATCGTCTCGCTCGACGAAACGAACCGCACGTGGCGCATCCGGTTCCAGGTCCTGCCCGAGGGCGGCAAGGCGGACAGGGATACGGTCACTTATTTCGCCCTCGTCATCAAGCGCGAGGACGGAACGCTGTACATCAAAAAACTCCTCACGGAGGAGGAGATGAAGGCGTCCGGAAACGGATTCTTCCGGAAGAAGGAAGCATAAGAAGCATAAAAACGAAAACTGCGGAGCGCAAACCGAACCTCCGCAGTTGTTTTATATTGTATAGACGGAACCCGTTCAGGCCGATGTCGTGCCCGTGACGGCGCGCGCGGTCTTCGGGTGCTTTTTCAGATACCACACGAGCAGCGTGCCGAAGATCCCGCAGGCGATGATCTCGCCGATCGCGACAAAGCAGGCATCCACGAAATAGCCGCTGCTGAACTGGTAATAGATCAGTACGAGGGGAACGATCAGGGCGTTGGAGACGATGGTGGGGACGGACGCGAGATAGGGCAGCTTCCGGATCGCGTAGCATACCAGCGCGGCGATCAGGGTCGCGAAGGTGCCGAGCAGGACGTCGATGGGGCCGAGCCCGAAGAGGATGTTGGTGATGAGGCATCCGAGGGTGACGCCCGGGACCGCCGCGAAGGTGAAGACCGGCAGGACACAGAGCGCCTCGGATATGCGGCACTGGATCGCGCCGGAGCAGAGCCCGAGTAGCTGGGAAACGGCCGAGAGGGCGACGTACATGGCGGCGATCATAGCCGAGGTTGCGAGGAATTTGACTTTCTGATTCATGTGCTTGTCCTTTCAGAGGACAAAAAGCCGCAGGGCGAACAAAAGCCCCGCGGGTCTGTCCGTAGTTTTGTTTAAGGTGAGGATGGTCACGAACTCACCGTATTCGGTTTGCTGTGTGGATATTATACCATGTCTTCCGCGATTTGTAAAGGCCCCGGATCAGCCCGCCGTGAAGAAATCCGCCCGACGATGGACGGATTTTCTGTCTATTTTGCCGTGAGGACGTAGGTGTTGCCCCAGTTGGCACGGATCTCGATCTGTGTGAAGCCGCCCGCGCGGAGCGCTTCGGTCTCGTGCGCGACGGTGAGCGGCGTGTCGAAGTGGTAGAAGGCATCGTCCGTGATCCCGTCCTCCGCTTTTCTCCGTTCAAGTTCTGCGAAGCGGCTTGCCTCGAAGTCGTCGTCCGGCGCGAGATAATCCGTGAGGACGAAGACGGCGCCGGGCCGGAGCGCGTCTTTCAGCTTCCGGTACAGCGGGATCTTCTGCGCCGCCGTGAAATGGTGCAGGGACATGACCGAGACCGCGGCGTCGTAGCACGCGATCCCGAAATCCTCGTCGAAATAGGAGGCGAGGATCACCTGCACGTTTTTGTCGGCGTGCTTGCGGAGCAGCTCGTCCGTCAGCCGGTCGGCGAGATCGATCCCCGTGACGGCGGCCGTCGGATTCTTCTGAAAATACACATCGAGCTCGAGCCCCGTCCCGCATCCGAGATCGAGGATCTCCGCGCCCGGAGCGGACGGCAGGAACGCGGCGGTGACGGCGTAAAGCTCCTCTCCGCCGTCGACGTATTTTTTCTGGTGCTCTTCATACCCGTCGATCCGGCGGTTGAAGAAGTCCCCCATTTTTTCAAGCGGTTGTCTGTTCATGCGTGCGGCTCCCTTTTCTGGTCAACAGGATTCTGTCAGTTCTTCAACGACTGCATCGGCGCGGGGATGCGTCCGCCGCGGGAGATGAACTTCTCCGAGCTGCGGTCGTTGTGCAGCGCCATGATCGGTCCGGAACCGAAGAGCCCGCCGAATTCCAGCTCCTCGCCCGCCTGACGTCCGATCGCCGGGATGACGCGCACTGCTGTGGTCTTGGAGTTGACCATGCCGATCGCCGCCTCGTCCGCGATGATCGCCGCAATGGTCGACGGCGGGGTGTCGCCCGGGATGACGATCATGTCGAGCCCCACGGAGCAGACCGCCGTCATCGCTTCGAGCTTTTCGACGGTGAGGTCCCCGCTCCGCGCCGCGTCGATCATGCCCGCGTCCTCGGACACCGGGATGAACGCGCCGGAGAGGCCGCCTACATGCGAGGACGCCATCACGCCGCCCTTCTTCACCGCGTCGTTGAGAAGCGCGAGCGCAGCCGTCGTCCCGTGCGCGCCGCAGACCTCGATGCCCATTTCTTCGATGATGTGCGCGACGGAATCCCCGACCGCGGGCGTCGGCGCGAGGGAAAGGTCCACGATCCCGAACGGAACGCCCAGTCTCCGGCACGCCTCGCCGCCCACGAGCTGTCCCATCCGCGTGATCTTGAACGCCGTCTTTTTGATGACGTCCGCCACCTCCGTGAGGTCGCCGTCCGGACACTTCGCGAGCGCGGAGCGGACCGCCCCGGGACCGGATACGCCGACGTTGATCTCACAGTCCGGCTCGCCGACGCCGTGGAACGCGCCTGCCATGAACGGATTGTCCTCCGGCGCATTGCAGAAGACCACGATCTTTGCGGCTCCCATGCAGTTCGTGTCCTGCGTCGCCTTCGCCGCGTCGAGGATCACCTGTCCCATCAGGCCGACCGCGTCCATGTTGATCCCGGCCTTCGTCGAGCCGATGTTGACCGACGAGCAGACCCGCTCGGTCCGCGACAGCGCCTCGGGGATCGACGCGATGAGCTCCCGCTCGCCCGCCGCAAATCCCTTCTGCACGAGCGCGGAATAGCCGCCGACGAAGTTTACGCCGACTGCCTTTGCCGCACGGTCCAGCGCCAGCGCGTATGCGACCGGATCGCCGCCCGAGACCGCCGCGAGCATCGAGACGGGCGTCACGGACAGCCGCTTGTTGATGATCGGGATGCCGTACATCTTCTCAATCTCCTCGCCCACCGGAACGAGACGCTCCGCGAGGCGGCAGATCTTGTCGTACACCTTTCGGCATGCGGCGTCGAGATCGCTGTCCACACAGGAGAGGAGGGAGATGCCCATCGTGATCGTCCGGATGTCCAGGTTCTCGTTGTCGATCATGCGGATGGTTTCGAGAATGTCGGTGGTATTGAACATGTCGTCCTCCTCAGATGTGGTGCATCGCGTTGAAGATATCCTCGTGCATGGTGTGGATCTTCATCCCGATCCGCTCGCCGAGCGCGCCGAGATCGTCCTGCAGAGCGGAGAAATCCTTCGTCAGATCGGAGATCTCGAGCACCATCACCATGGAGAACATCTCCGAGAGAACGGCCTGCGAGACATCGAGGATATTGGCATTGTGTTCGGCGCAGACGGCGGATACCTTGGCGAAGATCCCGACGGCGTCCCGGCCGACGACGGTTACGACAGCTTTCATGATTCATGGCTCCTTGGGTTTGTTTTTTGGATGCCCTATTATAGCATACCGCGGCGGGAAAATCAAGGCCGCGGAGAACAAAAGGACCGCCGCGGGTGAGCGGCAGTCCTTCGGGGGTGCGGATCGGAGATCAATCGCCGTACATCTTGTTGATCTGCTTCGGCGCGTTCTTCGTGAGCGCCTTTTCGATCTTCTTGTAGGCGGAGGCGATGTTGATGTTGTTGGCGTCAAGCTGCTTGCGGAAGAGGTAGGGCAGGTCGTTCAGCGCGCCGGAGAACTCGAACGCGAGGTCGAACGCACGCCCTTCCATGATGATGTCGACCATCTCGGCAGTCTCGGGCTCGCTCGAATACTTGCCCTTGAGCGCCGTGTCGTAATACATCGGATAGACCTTCTTGTAGCTTTCGGCGCAGAGCGCTTCGTAGATGATGGACGCGAAATCGATGTCGCCGTACACCGTCAGCGGGAGACCGAATGCGGTGAACTTGTCGTCCGCGTTGGTATAGTACTTCGCCTGGTTTTCATCCCACTTCGGCCACGGGAGGATCGAATACGGATCTTCCATCGTGCGCAGGACATTGTAGGCGGTGTAGAAGCGGAGCGGCGCGAATACGAGCTTGGCGTTGAGGAAGTAGGTTTCCTCGTCATACTGGTTCTGGTACTTGTGGAAACCGGGGTTCTGATAATGCAGCATGATCATCTTCTCCATGATGGCGACCGTCTTGTCGGTCATGAAGGTGATCACGATGCCTTCGTCGGAGGCCTGCGCCATGGGCTGATCGAACGCGGAGAGCCACACGTCGGTCGGATTGGTGAGCTGATAGCCGAAGCCGTAGATGTCATTCGCGTCCTTCTTGCCGTCGCCGTTCTTGTCCTGATACATAGGCGTGATGAGCTCGATGAAGTAGTCGATCGTCCATTCGCCCGCCTTGACCTTGTCATAGAGCGCCGAGGACTGGTAGCCGTAATCTTCGAGGAGCGGGAGGTTGAAGAAGTAGGCGTAGGTATAGGTCATGGACGTGATCGCAAGGTCGGAGCAGATCGCATACAGCTTGCCGTAGATCGTGCAGTTGTCGTTCATGAGCTGGTTGTGCCACGGCTGGGACAGGTCGATGTTCGGAACCTCGCGCCAGTTCAGGAGGGAGTGCGCGGAGATGGGCGTCGCGGCGAGGTAGTTGTAGAAGCCGACAAGCTGGTAGTCATCGCTTCCGGCAGTCACGACGGTGTTGATGTAGGACTGCGGATCGGGGTCGGTGTCGCATTCGATCTTGACGGCGAAGCGATCCTCGATGAGCACGTTCCGGTTGTAGACCGCGTCGTTGCAGGCGTCGCCGTTGAGGTCGTCCACGACGATCTCATCCTTCTTGATGATGCGTCCGTCGTATCCGTCCGCCGTGGTGAGCACGCGGAAGGTGCGGCCGTTGAAGGTGGTTTCCGGGAGGTTGTCCGGGATGAGCTGACGCCGCTCATAGTCGGTCATGTTCTCCTCATCGACGGGTTCGGCGGTCACGGCTGCCGGCACGTTCGACGCGGAAGCCGGATCCTTATCGCCGGACGCGGGATTGTTGCTGCACGCGAGGAGTGTCGGCGCGATCATCAGCGCGGCCAGCAGCAGGGCGAGAGCTTTTTTCATGAAGAAAATCCTTTCAGGTTGGAATGGTATTCCTTAGAGATACTTAATTATATCACAGAAAGCGTCCTCCCGTCAAGATGCAAATTCCGCGAAGAGAGGGATCGGCATCAATGATGGTAGTCGCGGAGCATGAGGGAGTACTCCTCAAAGAGATCGCGGTACTTTTTGTACGTCTTCTCCGGGATCTTCCCCTCCTGCCAAAGCGCCTCGCACCGTTCCCCGAGCTTCACCCGGGCGGCCTGCGCGGTGCTTTTGTAATTGTTTTCGAGATTGGCCTTGAGCTCGGCAAAGATCCCTTCGAGCTCCCGCTCGCCTTTCGATTTGAACCAGAGCATGGCACCTCCTTACCGGCCGTTCACCGCTTTCCCCGTCGCGCAGGGCAGGGAAACACGGCCGTTTTCATCCGGGAAGGGCGTGAGCACGTCGTCCCGCACCGCGTCTCGGTCGCTTTTCTTCGTGAAGTCGGGCAGGGCGATCGTCTTTCCGTCCTCCATGCAGCTGCGCCAGGCGAGGATCCCGACCGCCGACATGAGCGCGCCGCGGTATACGTTGAAGAACGGTTCCGGACCGCCGCGCAGGTCCTCGAGGAAGTTGTACACCGTCCAGAAATCTCCGCCGCCGTGACCCGCGCGCTCCGCGAGTTCCGCATTGGCAGGCCAGGCGGGCGCGTAGGTCGACGATGCCTGCCGTCCTTCGGGCACGAGCCAGTGGTGATAGGTGACGTTGACCTGGGAGCCGAGCGTCCGGCCGGTCTCGCAGCTGCCGTTTTCGCCGACGAAGCGGTATCCGCTCGGGGATCCCATCGCCGCGCATCCCGTGAAGCGGAACAGCGACCCGCCGTCGGTGATGCAGTTCATCATCGCGAAGGCGTCGTAGTTGTGCCGGAAGTCGTCATACTGTTCGAGAACGTCCGAATGGACCGCGAACGCGTTGACCTTCACCGGCATCTGTCCCGTCACGTGCATGAGCGGGCCGAGCGTGTGGGTGACGTAGTAGGTCCGAGGGAGCCATGCCCGCCAGTGATACTTCCCGGGCGTGAGATACGCCAGCTCTTCGCGCGGGCAGGTGTGATTGTATTCGCCCTCCGCGTAGAGGATCCGCCCGAGCGTCCCCTCGTCGACCAGGCGCTTCATTTCGAGCAGCGCGGCGGAGAAGGGATAATTCTCGGCGATCATGTACTTCGTGCCCGTGCGCTCTGCAGTCTCCACGAGCGTGACGCATTCCGCGAGCGTCGGCGCCGAGGTGCATTCGGAGAACACGGCGATCCCACGCTCCATCGCCTGCACCGCGCACTTGGCGTGCTCGTGGAAATAATTGCAGAGAAACACCCCGTCGATGCCGGAATCGAGCAGCTCCTCATAATCCCGGTATCCCTTTGCTCCCGGGCAGCGTTCGAGAGCGGCTTTCAGCTTGTCTTCGTTCTTGTCGCAGAGCGCGGTCACCTCGACGCCGTCGAAGCCGCCGAGAATACCGAGAAAGCTCGCGCCCCGCCAGAGTCCGTAAATCCCGATGCGGATGGTTTTCATATTGTCCTCCTGATGTTCGGATGGATTGCAGCCGGCAGATCCGGCCTTGCGGAAAGAAAAAGGGAAGGGAGCCCGGTGGGAGCGCCTTTCCCTGTGGTGTTGACTCAATATCCGTACTGCGAGGTCCGCTTGGTCCCGCCGATGTAGTCGCGTTCGAGATTCAGATAGCCGTTCTCCATGCGGAAAATACGGTCCGCATGTTCGGCGATCGAGAGGTCGTGCGTGACCATGATGAGCGTCTGGCCCATGTCCTCACGGGTCTTCAGAAGAAGTTTCAGCACTTCGTCCGCATTCGCGCGGTCGAGGTTGCCGGTCGGCTCGTCTGCGAAGAGGATGTCGGGCATGTTGATCATCGCGCGGGCGATCGCGACGCGCTGCTGCTGACCGCCGGACAGCTCGGAGGGAAGGTGGTTGAGACGCTCCGTGAGCTGCAGGGTCTCGACGAGGCGGCGCAGCGTCTCCTGATAGGACAGCTCCGGCTTGTTGCACATCATCGTCGGGATGAGGATGTTTTCGAGCGCGGTGAACTGCGGGATCAGGTTGTGCCGTTGGAAGACGAAGCCCATGTTGACGCCGCGGAACCGGCTCAGCTCGTCGGAGGACATTTTCGTGATGTCCTGCCCGCGGATGAGCACGCGTCCGGCGTCACAGGAGTCCAGCCCCGCGCAGATGTGCAGGAACGTGGATTTACCGGAACCGGAGGTACCGATGATCGCGACGAATTCGCCGGGCTCCACCTTGATGGAGGCGCGGTTGACGGCGGTGATGACGGTGTCGTACTGCTTGTACTGCTTGATGACGGATTCCGTCTGGAGCATATATTCAGGCGCAGTGTTTGCCATATTGATCGAGATTCCTTTCTGTCTGGATTCGGCGTCGGATCACAAGGTCCGCGCCCTTATTCGTCCGCGCCGAATTCCTTGCCGGCGCCGCCGTTTTCGAGGGAATATCTGTTCTTGTAATAGCTGCGGAAGGGCAGGTAGGTCGAGAGGAAGCCGCACGCCACGGACATGATGATGCTCGTCAGGATCGCGTACCACGGCATGTAGAAGACGTAGCGCACGTTTTCCTTCGTGAAGTACGGCATGATGACGTTGTAGATGTAGAAGAGCACGTAGCTGCCCGCGTAGCTCAATATGATCGCGGTGATGAAGGACATGACCGCCATACAGAGACCGCCCTGGAGGTAGATTTGCCGGATCTCCTTGGCCACCGCGCCGAGGGACTGCAGAATGTTGAATTCCCGTTCTCTCTTTGTGTAGTACAGCGTCTGGGAGAAGAACCATACGAGCGGCGAGATGCAGAGAATGAGCAGGGAGATCACCACATAGAGCTCGTTGTAGTGCTTATCTTTCGCGATCGCGTTCTCGAGGGTGATGTCGCGGTTCGTGATCTTGACGTCGCCGTAATCGCGGCTCCATTCGCGGATCTCGCGGTAGAGATCGTTGACTCTGTCGACCGTGATGTCGTGATCGACGTACACGTTGAAGGAGGTCGCCTTCGGGGTCTTTCCGGTGATTTCCTTGTAGTTGTCGAGGTTCATGAAGATCGGGGTCGATCCGGACGGGATGTCGTAGATGACCGCGCCGATCGTGTAGGGCTTGTACTCGAAATGGAAGTACTTGATCTGATTCTTGAGCAGCGCGCGGCCCGTCACGTTCGTGTCGACGGAGCGGATCTGCCCGGTCTTGACGCCGATCCAGATCACGTCGCCGACCTCGAACTTGAACATCGGGACGTTCGAGACCGAGTCGCCGACGATGACGTAATTCGGATCGTTGATGCAGTTCAGATCGCCGGAGTAGTCGTAATCCTCGAGGATCTGGATCTGTTCGTCGGTCAGCGCAGTGTAGAGCACCTGGTTCGCCACGCGGACGCTCTGTCCCTGCGTGTCGAATTCCGTTCCCTCATACGTGACGAGGTTCTTGAACATGCGGACGTCCTTCGTGCGTACGATGATGTGCGAGCCGATGTCCATGGCCTCCATCGCGTTGTCGTTGATCTCCACCGCCCGGACGCCCTCGAGGTTGTAGAGCTCGTGGCTCATGATCTCGTCGTACTCGAAGCCGGAGTTTTTGAGGTCGACTTCATACTGCGGCCGCGGATAGTTGAGGTCCGTCGTGTAGATATCCGCCATGTACAGACCCATGATGAACAGGGCGCAGAAGACGATTGCCGTCGTCAGAAGCTGGAGATTGTATTTGCGGAAACGCCAGATCGAATAGAATTCGTACTTCGTTGGGAACTTTTCGCCGAAGATGTTAAAGGAGCGCATCGGGGAGGTGACGAGGTTGGAGTTGTCCTCGGTGATGATGAGCCCCATCGGGTCCTTCACGGACATGATCTTCATCGGCGTCCAGCAGGAGGCGAGGATGACCGCGAGCGTGAAGAAGAAGGTCTTTAAGATCGAGAGCCCGTTGAAGAGGAAGCCGTAGCCCGATACGCGGTAGATCAGCCAGGAGATCAGGGTCGAGACGCACATCGAGGGGATGAAGGTCACGACGAAGATGACGAACAGCTCCCAGAACGCCGTCGAGAACAGCATCTTGAAGTCCGCGCCGAAGGTCAGATAAATACCGTAGGTGAATTTATACTGATTGATGCGGATGTTGTAGAGCGATGTCAGCAGGAAGATGCACACCGCGAGCAGCACCAGCGTGACGAAGATGAAGGTCACGGCGTTCGCGCGCTCGTTGTCTTCGAAGGTCAGGAGCGATGTCGTGGACTTGGTGAAGGACGTGCCCTCCGCGCCGAGCGCCGCCAGTTCCTTTTCGTAGCTGCCCGTGAACCGCTTGAGGGAGGCCTTCAGCTCGGGGAGGAACCGCAGGTAGATGTCATACCGCTTCTCGCCCGTGAAGTTGTTCTCATACTCCTCGGAGTCGACGATCTGGAAGATCACGTCGCTCTTGAAGACGGCTCCGCGGTCCTCGATCAGATACCGCGCCTGGTCGGAGTTCAGCCCCTTCAGCACCATGTGGTAGTTGTACTCCTCCATGACGTGCTGATATTCGACATTGTTGTTGTTGTCGTTCGACACCGTCATCATGCCGAAGAGCAGCTGAACGATGATGATCGCGATGAAAAAGGGAAGATACT
>JAFZPN010000221.1 GCA_017550315.1 Clostridia bacterium | reverse complement strand
GCGGGAACGGCCTTGGGCGGCCTGGAGCCTCCCAGGAGGACCCGGCCGCGGAGGGTCCTCCCGGGCGCCGTCTGCGAAGACAAAAAAGCTAACGACCTGCAATATCCCAAATCCGCAAGCGTCAGCGCGCAGATAAAAGAAGCGCCGCGCAGGATACAAGCGCAAGCGCGCAAGCCAAAGAAAACAAACAGCTTTTCCCAAACTTTCTGCAGTTTTCCTCCCCTCCTCCCGCATCCTTGTGGAAAACCTCCGTTTTTCCCTCCGATCTTTCCACAACCTGTGGAAAACTTCTGTTGAAATCCCTGCTTTTTTCCCCTCGGTCCCGCCAAACCTGCGCCGGAGACGGCTCCGCGCGATTCCACAAGGCCGCCGCAAGCCATTTTCTTCCATCCGCACCCTGTGGAAAACGCCCCGGATGCCCTCCCGGCAGCCCCGAAATCCGCAAATCTTCAAATTTCGCGCGCCGGATTGACAAATTCACGTCCGTCCTGCCGCCCGCCGGGTTTTCCAAAGCCCGATCCGCCCACAGGCTGCCTGTGGAAACCGGACCGCGGAGATTCCCCCGGAAAACGACCGACGGACGAGAGACTCTCCCTCCGCCGCCTGTGGAGGACGGGGGAGAAGCATGGGAAAAACGCCGCGGTTTTCAGAGTGCTTTTCCAAACCCTTTCCCGGAAATTTTATCCAGTTTGCCCATCGGTTTTCCGCCCGGCGCATGAGCGGCGCCCGCGGCGAAATACCCTTGCCGGGGAGGCATGCGCCGACCAACCGGCCGCCGGCTGTTTTGGGAAGATTTGCCATCCCGCCGCGCACGGTCCCGCACTTTTCCCAAAAAATCACATCCCCTGCGGCTTCTTCTGCGATTCTATCACATCTATCTTATCTCTCTCTATCGCGTATGCGCGCGGGCAGCGGGGAAGCCCCCGCGGGCTATTGACGAACTCGCCTGCGGCCTGAGAGATCCGCACCGATCGGGAAGCCGGCCTTGGCAAGTTCGTTCACCAATATAGAAAAGCAAACGCAAAAGAATTTTGAGCGTAAAACTGCCGCGCAGCGATTTCACTCGACCTCTTCTTCTTGAATATGTGGCTATTTGCGCAGGGGAAACGGATTGCCACGTCGCGATCCCTGCGAGGGGGATCGCTCCTCGCAATGACACCTAAAATGTATCTTTTATCCGTTTTCTGCATCCTGTTTTCAAGTAAAAGAGCATTCTGCGCGGAACAACCATAATTATACAAAATAAATATTACAAAAGTAACCAAAAAGAGAAAAAGATTCATATCAGAATCCACTCTCTTACCCATAGTACCAAGAAACCGGCCCCGCACCTGCCTTCATTCCCAATATTCATTCTTAATTCTTATTTCTTAATTTGTAATTCACTCATTCTCTCGGAGGTCATCATGAAAGTAACCTTTGACAAGCAAACGCTTCTCGGCGCCATCGTTCCCGCCGCCGGGATCTCGACCACCAAGAACACCCTCGCGACCGTGGAAGGCCTCCTCTTTGAGTGCCCGCCCAACCCGAAGTTCGGCGAATACGAGGGCGAGGACCAGAACGTCTGCCGCATCTCCGCCTTCGACCTCGAAAAAGGTCTGCGCACCATCGTACCCTGCGCGATCTATGAGGAGGGTCTCTACGTCCTCAACACCTCGAAGATCCTCCAGATCGTGCGCGCGCTCCCGGACGGCGAGGTCACCCTCGACATCGACGAACGCGGACACGTCACCATCTCCGGCGGCTATTCGCAGTTTGAGATCACCGCGTCCCCCGGCGAGGAATTCCCCACCATGCCGAAATTCGTCGGCGAAAACCGCCTGAAGATCGCGCAGCGCAAGCTGAAGGCCCTCATTTCCGAGACCGTCTTCGCCGTCGCCCAGAACGATCAGCGCGCGGCCTTCAACGGCGCTCTCTTCCGTCTCGAAGGCGGCAGACTGACCGTGGTCGGCTGCGACGGGAACCGCCTGTCCGCGGCGCGCGCCTTCCTCGACGGCGTCGATCCGGAACAGAAGGCCGAAATGATCATCCCGGGCAAGTTCTTAAACGACCTGCTCCGCCTCCTGCGTGACACGGAGGACGAGGTGAGCGTCATCATCGGGCGCAAGAACATCATCTTCGAGATCGACGGGATTTACATCTTCACGCGTATGCTCGATACGGAATACATGGCCTACGAGCGCCTCTTCCCGAAGGGATACATGACCCAGGCGTATGTCTCCCGTGAGGAGCTGCTCTCCGCCCTCGAGCGCGCGTCCATTGTGACCGAGGATAAGCTCGGCGCGAGCGGCCGGACCTACGTGAAATTCGAGTTCAGCGGCAACCGCGTCTCCGTGTCCTCCGTCTCCTCCGGCGGATCGGTGCACGAGGAGGTCCCCGCGGCGATCGACGGCAATCCGCTTTCGATCGGCTTCAACTGCAAGTTCTTCCTCGACGCCCTCAAGGCCTGCCCCGTGACCTGCGACCGCCTGCGCATCCGCCTCAATGCGCCCCTCATGGGCGTCATCATCGAGCCCTCCTCCGGCACCGACTTCCTCGATCAGAGGCCCGATCCCTCCGTCTACGGAGAACGCGAGCTCGATGTGGATACGCCGAAAGCCGTCGATCCGGACGCCGATCTCTTCCTCTACTTCGTCATGCCGATGCGCATGAACGGCTGAGGAGCCGCCCCATGATGATCCATATCGGAGGCGGGCGCGTCGTCCGCAGCGGTACCATCCTCGGCGTCTTCGACATGGACGGACACGCCGATTCCGCCGTCAACCGCGCCTTCCTCAAAAATGCCGAAAAAAAAGGCAGAACCGCTACCGCCGGCGACGACCTCCCCCGCACCTTCGTCGTCACCGACACCGAAGTCATCTTCACGCATATTTCTACCAGTGCGATTGTGGGGAGAAGTGGGTGAAAATGCGGGGGAGTGACTTTTTGCAAAAAGTCACTCCCCCGGACCCCCTCTTCAAAAAACTTTATGAAAAGGGGCACAGCTTGTTCGTTTCTGCGGCTTACAGCCGTGTTCAAAAGCTGTGCCGCCCGGCATTTGTGTGGTGCGGAAATGACGACATTGTTTCACGTGAAACAAACACCCCGAACCGGCACGAGATGGATGAACAACGAGCTGCATAATATCAGGCAGCTTATCTGAATTGGTGAAGCCTGTTTTACCCCCTTATGTAAAGTTCTTTGCGGAGCTTTCTTTCAAGAAAGCGACCGTACCCCCTTTGCGGAGCTTTCTTCTAAGAAAGCGACCGTTTCCCCTATAAACGATACGGAGATATTAAATGGCAAACGAAATCGAAAAGAATATTGAAAACGCGAATTATGATGAGAACCAGATCCAGGTGCTGGAGGGTCTCGAAGCGGTGCGGAAGCGTCCGGGCATGTACATCGGGACGACGTCGCAGCGCGGACTTCACCACCTGGTCTACGAGATCGTAGACAACTCCATCGACGAAGCGATGGCGGGGCGGTGCGACCGGATCGAAGTCGTACTGCATCCCGACGGGTCCGTATCGGTGCAGGACAACGGCTACGGCGTGCCGTCGCAGATCCACCACAAGGTCGGCAGACCCACGCTCGAGGTCGTCTTCTCGGTCCTGCACGCGGGCGGCAAGTTCGGCGGCGGGGGATACAAGATCTCCGGCGGTTTGCACGGCGTCGGCGCGTCGGTCGTCAACGCTCTGTCCGAGTGGATGGAGGTAGACAACTGCTACGAGGGCGAGCGGTACACCATGCGCTTTGAGCGCGGCCTGATCGCCCGGGAATTCACGCACGAAGGCTCCTCGAACGGCAAGCACGGCCTCTACGTCCGCTTCAAGCCGGATCCCGAGGTCTTCACCGATACCGTCGAATTCGACGCCGACGTGTTGCTCACCCGCTTGCGCGAACAAGCCTTCCTCAACGCCGGCATCCGGATTATCCTGCGCGACGAGCGGCGCCTCACCGAAGAAGAGGACGACCTCCTCTCCGAACCCTTTTCCACCGGCGCCGAAGATCCCGATATCCGCCGCCTCCTCGAAGCCGCCGCGGCCGCATCCGGCGAAACCGCGAACGAAAACGAAGAATCCGCGGAAGACGAGCCCGATGCCGCCGGAGAACCCGAAGAGCTCCCCGACAGCGAAGAAAAAACCGTCGAGGAGATCCGCTTCGAGGACGAGGAGGACGAACAGATCCGCCGCGGCTCCCGGGCCGTCGAGTATGACCTCAAATACGACGGCGGCATCCGCCAGTTCGTCGAGCACCTCAACCACGCCAAGCACGTGGACGTCATCCACCCCGGCGTCATCTACATGAAGGCCGAGAAGGGCGACATCACCGCCGAGGTCGCGATGCAGTACAACGACAGCTACACCGAGACCATCGTCACCTTCGCGAACAATATGTCCACCATCGACGGCGGCACGCACGAGACCGGCTTCAAGACCGCCATTACCCGCGTGCTGAACGACTACGCCCACCGGATCGGCGTGCTGAAGGACACCGAACGTCTCTCCGGCGAGGATGCGCGCGAAGGGCTGTGCGCCGTGGTCTCCGTCAAACTGCCGGACGCCCAGTTCGAGAGCCAGACCAAGGCCAAGCTCGGCAATTCCGAGGTCCGCTCGATCGTCGACAACATCGTCACCGAAAAGCTCTCCGAATTCTTCGAGGAAAATCCCGCCGTCGCGAAGACCATTGTGGAAAAGTCCGTCGTCGCCCAGAGAGCGAGAGAGGCCGCGCGGAAAGCGAGAGAAGCCAGCCGCAAGGGCGTCCTCTCGACCGGCTCCTCCCTGCCCGGCAAGCTCGCCGACTGCCAGGAAAAAAGAAGTGACCTCACCGAGCTCTTCCTCGTGGAGGGCGATTCCGCGGGCGGTTCGGCCAAATCGGCCAGAAAATCGCGGTTCCAGGCGATCCTGCCCCTGCGCGGCAAAGTATTAAACGTCGAAAAGACCCGCATCGACAAGGTCTACGGCAACCAGTCCCTGATCCCGATCATCCAGGCGCTCGGCTGCGGCATCGGCGACGAGTTCGACATGCAGAAGCTGCGCTACGGGAAGATCATCATCATGGCCGACGCGGACGTCGACGGCTCGCACATCCAGGTGCTGCTGTTGACCTTCTTCTTCCGCCACATGAAGCCCCTGATCGAAGAGGGCCACGTCTTCCTCGCGCAGCCGCCGCTCTACCGGATCCGGAAGGGCCAGAAGATCGAGCGGCACGCCTACTCCGACGAGGAGCGGGACCAGATCGTCGCCGAGCTCGGCGGGAACGTCGACATCGAGCGGTACAAAGGTCTCGGCGAGATGGACCCGGATCAGCTCTGGGACACCACGATGGATCCCGAGCAGCGGACGATCCTCAGGGTCGATATCGAGGATGCCCGCCTCTGCGACGAGATCTTCTCGACCCTTATGGGAGACAAGGTCGAACCGCGGCGCGAATTCATCGAACAGAACGCGAAATATGCGATGAACTTAGATACGATAGGATAAGGAAGAATTAAGAATTAAGAATGAAGAATGATGAATGACAGCTTGCCTCCCATATTCGCCTCATGCTGTTAAAAGAAATCTGCGTCAGCAGATTTCTACCTCCATTCTGCATTCTGCATTCTGAATTCTGCATTTTTCCATCTCATTTTCTCCTTTCGCGAGGATTGACGTCATGACCATCTGCACCCTCACTCTCTCCCCCGCGCTGGACATCGAATACCGGACGAAGGCCGTCCGTATCGGTCTGAACCGCACGGCCGGACACGTCGTCTCGGCGGGCGGCAAGGGGATCAACGTTTCCCGCGCGATCCTCGGATGCGCGAAAAAGAACGGAAGCCCGGCCGGTTTCACCCTCCGCACGGCCGCACCCCTCGGCGGTCCGACGGGCGAGATGATGAAGAATATCCTCTCTGCCGAAGGCATCCCCGTCACGGCCGTCCCGATCGGGGAAAACACCCGCGTGAACGTCTCGCTGATCCCGGAGCAGGGCGAGCCGCTCGAGATCAACGCGCCCGGCACCCCCATCGGCGACGCGCTTGAAAGAATCACCGATGAATGCCTTTCCGACCTCGGACCCGGGGATGTGTTGGTGATCGCGGGGAGCTGCCCGTCCGACGTGCCGAAATCCGCGCCGTCCGACTTGGTCCGCTGGGCGAAGAACCGCGGGATCACGGCGGTCCTCGACTGCGACGGAGAGGCCCTCAGGATCGCGGTAAACGCCCCGGTAAAGCCCGACCTCATCAAGCCGAACAAAGAAGAGATGGCGGCGCTCGCGGGATGCGATCCGAACGATCCGAAGACGCTCGCGGAAGCGGCCCTCGCCGCGGGGATCCCCACGGTGATCGTCACCTGCGCGGGCGACGGCGCGATCTTCGCCGAGAACGGGCATGCTGCCTTCTATCCGACCGAGAAGCGCCCCGTCGTGCGTCTCAAAGGCGCAGGCGACACCTTCCTCGGCGCGTACGTATGGTCGCACTACGCGATGAACGAACCGGCAGAGACCGCGATGAAGTTTGCAGGCCAAGTGGCCGGCGACTATGTGGCAGGAGAGTAATCAACTGCCGCACAGCGCTTTTCACTCGTACTCCTCCATCTTTGAGAGGGGAAACGGATTGCCACGTCGAAGAGTTTCCGCTTGCGGAAATTCACTCCTCGCAATGACACAATCTTATGCGTTGCAGGACAGGCTCTGAGGCGGGTTCACTTGTATCACAAACGGTTATGCCGCAGAAACCGGATATTCATCGCATAAACAGGTGTCATTGCGAGGAGGGACCGCCCGGTCCCGACGTGGCAATCCGTACCCCTTTACATAGGGCAGGAGCAACGTCCCCCTTCCGGCTCACGGATTTGCAAGCAAACCGTTCGCCACCCGAGTTCATCGGAGATGAACTCGTCGACTTTGCTCGCAAAGTCGGCTCCCCCTGAGGGGGAGGCAAGCAACGTGCAGCTACCAAACTTTCCGTTCATCATTCATCATTCTTAATTCTTCATTCTTCATTCCCCCCGCTCAAGAATATTGAAATCAGCTACTGTAAGGATAAGGAAATGCCGAAAATCAAACGCCCCCGCGAGGACCAGAACATCGAATTCCCCGATCAGAAGATCGTTCCCGTCAATATGGAAGCGTCGGTGAAGAAATCCTTCATCGAGTATTCCATGTCCGTCATCGTCTCCCGCGCTCTCCCCGACGCCCGGGACGGCATGAAGCCCGGTCAGCGGCGCGTCCTCTACGCCATGTGGGAGGACAACCTCACCTATGACCGCGCGTTCCGCAAGTCTGCGACGACCGTCGGCAACGTGCTCGGCCGGTATCACCCCCACGGCGATACGTCGGTGTACTACACGATGGTCCGCATGGCGCAGGACTTCTCCTACCGCGCGCCCCTCGTCGACGGCCACGGCAACTTCGGCAACATCGACGGCGATACCCCCGCCGCCTACCGTTACACCGAAGCCCGCCTCTCCCGCATCGCGAACGAAATGCTCCGGGACATCGAAAAAGAGACGATCCCGTGGGACATGAACTTCGACAACACCCGCCGGGAGCCCTCCGTCCTGCCCTCGCGGTTCCCGAACCTCCTCGTCAACGGCGCGGTCGGCATCGCGGTCGGCATGGCGACGAACATCCCGCCGCACAACCTCGGCGAGGTCATCGACGGCACGATCTACCTGATGGATCACCCCGACGCGGGCGTCTCCGAGCTCATGCAGTTCATCAAGGGCCCCGACTTCCCGACCGGCGCGGAGATCCACGGCACCGCCGGCATCCTCGAGGCCTACACGACCGGGCGTGGACGCATCATGGTCCGGGCAAAGGCCGAGGTCGAAGAGGAGCACTGCCGCATCATCATCACCGAGATCCCCTACATGGTCCAGAAGAGCGAGCTGCTCAAGACCATGGCGGCGCAGGTCAACGACAAGCGCATCGAGGGCGTCACCGAGATCCGCGACGAGAGCGACCAGCACGGCATGCGGATCGTGGTGGAATACCGCCGCGGCATGAACGGGCAGATCATCCTCAATCAGTTCTATAAATACACCGAGCTCGAATCCACCTGCTCCGTGATCATGCTCGCGCTCGTGAACAACGAACCGAAGATTTTGAATCTGCGGCAGGCCCTGCGCGTCTACATCCACCACCAGGAGCAGGTCATCACGAACCGCGTCAAGTTCGACCTCGAAAAGGCTCTGCACGAGGCCCACATCAACGAGGGCTACAAGATCGCCATCGACAACATCGACGAGGTCATCTCGATCATCCGGAACTCCCCCGACACCCCGACGGCCAGAATCCGTTTGGGCGAACGCTTCGGGTTATCCGAGGAGCAGACGCAGGCCATCGTGCAGATGACCCTCGGGCGCCTGTCCGGGCTGGAGCGCCAGAAGGTCGAGGCAAGGCTCGCGGAACTGTACCAGGCGATCGGCGAATACCGCGCCATCCTGATGGACGAGCGGCGCATCAAGGCCATCATCCGCGACGAGCTGACCGAGATCCGCGACAAATACGCCGACGAGAGGCGCACAACCATTGAGGAGGTCGAGAACGAGATCGTCCTCGAGGACCTCATCGAGCGGCACAACGCCGTCATCACCCTCACCCGCGACGGGTACATCAAGCGTCTGCCGTCCGACGTGTACAACGCGCAGAGACGCGGCGGCCGCGGGATCATCGGCATGGCGACCAAGGAAGAGGACACCATCGAGCGCGTCGCCGTCGCCGATTCGCATTCGTATCTCATGCTCTTCACCACCGAGGGCCGCGTCTACCAGATCAAGGCTTACCGCGTTCCGGAGGCGGGAAGAACGGCGAAGGGCTCGAACATCGTGAACCTGCTCGAAGTCGGGCCGGAGGAAAAGATTACCGCGATGCTCTCCGTGCCGGATCTCGAGGACGCTTCCCTGACCGACGTGTGGGGAGACCGCAATTATCTCGTGATGGTCACCCGCCGCGGCGTCGTCAAGCGCACGCGCCTCGCCGATTTCCGGTATCAGAACAAGAAGGGCAAGATCGCGGTCGGCCTGGACGAAGGGGACTCCCTCATCTACGTCGAGCTGACGCACGGCGAGAGCGACATCCTCATCGCGACGAAGAAGGGCCAGGCCGCGCGCTTCCATGAGGACCGGGTCACCGTCATCGGGCGGACCGGCAGAGGCGTGCGGGGCATTTCCCTGCGCGAGGGCGACGAAGTGGCGGGCGCATGCGTGATCGAAAACGACGAAGCATGGCGCGCGGAGCACTGGCTCGTCACCGTGACCGAAGGGGGATTCGGCAAGCGCATGTCGACCGATGAATTCGAGGCGAAAGGGAGAGGCATCCAGGGCAATATCCTGCACCGCCTGTCCGAAAAGACGGGCGACGTGTGCGGGATCGCGACCGTGACCGAAGCGCAGGACCTCATGATGATCACCAACGAAGGCACGATCATCCGCACCCCGGCCAAGGGGATCCCGGTTTACGGGAGAAGCGCGTCGGGCGTCATCCTGATGCGTCTGAACGAAGGCGCGGTCATCTCGTCCTTCGCCTTGGCTGACAGCCAGGAGGAGAAAGAAGCGGAACCGGAGACGGAAGAACCGCTCGACGGCACCGCGGAACCTGGCGAACCCGGCGAATCCGACGAATTCGTCACGGAGATGGAACTTTCCGAGGAAGAAACCCCGGATGTGGAGAGTGAGGAGATTCCGGAGGAGTGACGAGAAACTTCTCCGACGCATAAGGAGTACGGATTGCCACGTCGAAGAGTTTCCGCTTGCGGAAATTCACTCCTCTGCAATGACACATGTTTATGCATTTTGTTTCCATCTTGTGAAGCGAGCTCGCATGCAATCCGATCGCCAACGATGCGGATCCCGTCTTGCATTGCACTTAATGTGTCATTGCGAGGAGGGACCTCAAGGTCCCGACGTGGCAATCCGTTTCCCCATTGAACGGCCAAAACAAGGAAAAAGCCTATGAAAACACCAACCCCCCGCATCCGCGCGATGATCGCCGCGTTGATCGTCCTGTGTGCCGCGCTCACCGGCTTCACCGGCTTTGCCGCTTGTTCCCGCGCGAAGCACACCCCGGACGAGCTGCGCCCCGTCCTCGCCGATCTCCTTCCCCGCGCGGCGGAGATCAACGAGATCTACTTCGGCGCGGGCCTCCCGACGACCCAGGACGTCGACGTCGTGCGCGCGTTCTACGAGACCTTCGACACGGACGTGGAGTCGATCAGCTATACCCCGGTCGACCCGGCCTGCGGCTACGAAACCGTGGACGACATCAAGGCGGCGACGCTCGCGGTCTTCTCGCCGGAATACGCCGCGTTCCTCTTCGACCGCGCGTTCAACGGGATCTCCGACCTCTTCGACGAGGGCCTCGAGACCGAGCACCGGACGACGGCGGTGTACGCGATGTACCTTGAGGAGAGCGGATACCTCACGAAGCGCGTGAACCTCCGGGAGGACGCGATCCCGCTCGGGCGGACGTACGATCTCGATTCGATCACGGTGATCCGCGAGAACGAGAGCGGCGTCGAGGTGCGGCTGAAGTCCTTCTTCGACGGGGAGCCGTCGGTCGAGGTGAACATCTGGCTCGTCGAGACGGCGGACGGCTGGCGGCTGGATTCACCGACGTATTAGAGAGAAAAGAGAAGAGTGAAGAGTGAACAGTTGAGGCAGGAAACCTGCGGTTTCCGGAAATTGAAAACGGCTGTGAAGCTGTATTCGACGTACAGCCGCACGGCCGATTGATCTATGGAAATCCGTTTACGGATTTCTTCCGAAGTTATTCCCTGTTCCCTGTTCGTTATTCACTTGCATCCGCAGCTGCACCGGCGATGAAATTCGTAAAAATTTCCGCCCGAAGACTTGACAAACGCGCATGCCTGTGATATAATATCGGAGCGGTCCGGGGAATACCCCGGAATGGCATACAAGTGAATGTGTCCCGACACCAAACGGGTCATAGACACAGCACACGCAAAGGTGGCTGAGCTGGTCTAAGGCGCACGACTGGAAATCGTGTGTTCGGCTAATAACCGACCGTGGGTTCG
>JAFZPN010000220.1 GCA_017550315.1 Clostridia bacterium | reverse complement strand
GTAGTGCTGGTACAGGTGGTAGAAGTCGTAGGACTGCATGATCATGTAGTTGAATTCGAGGAAGGACAGGCCCTTCTCCATTCTCTGCTTATAGCACTCCGCGCGGAGCATGTTGTTGACGGAGAAGCAGGCCCCGATCTCGCGGAGCAGATCGATGTAATTGAGGTCGAGGAGCCAGTCGGCGTTGTTGACCATGATCGCTTTGTCTTCGCCGAATTCGATGAAGCGCTCCATCTGCTTCTTGAAGCAGTCGCAGTTGTGCTGGATCGTCTCGGGGGTCATCATCGAGCGCATATCGGTGCGGCCGGAGGGGTCGCCGATGTATCCGGTGCCGCCACCGATCAGCACGACGGGACGGTTGCCCGCCATCTGGAGCCGCTTCATCAGGCACAGGGCCATGAAGTGTCCGACGTGGAGGGAGTCCGCCGTCGGGTCGAAGCCGATGTAGAACGTCGCCTTCCCCGTGTTGATGAGTTCTTTGATTTCTTCTTCGTCTGTCAGCTGCGCGATCAGTCCCCGCGCCCTCAGTTCGTCGTAGATTGTCATGAAATTGATTCTCCTGTATGGTTTTGAATACGATATGGATTCAGGTTTCGCCGTCCGTGCGCTTGGTCAGCATCTCCTGCGCCGCGGCGGTCTGTTTTTCGGTGACGTTGATGCCGCCGATGATCCGGGCGATCTCCGCCGTCCGCTCATCCCCGGCGATCGCGCGGACCGTGCTCTCCGTCCGGCCGTCCGCCTCGTGCTTCTCGATGAGGAGGTGATGCGGCGCGATGGAGGCGATCTGCGGGGAGTGGGTGACGGTGATGACCTGCGCGCCTTCTCCGAGCCGCTCGAGCATGATGCCGATGCGCTCCGCGGTGCCGCCCGAGACGCCCGTGTCGATCTCGTCGAAGATCAGGGTGCCGGAGTCTTTCTTCCCGGCGAGGGCGGTCTTGAGCGCCAAAGTGATCCGGGACAGCTCGCCGCCGGAGGACACCTTGCCGAGGGACCCGAGCTCTTCCCCGGCGTTGACCGAGATGAGAAAGTCGACATCGTCGCATCCGTCCGGGCGGAAGAGGGGCGCGCCCTTATCCGTGAGCGGCACGACGGCGATGCGGAAGCGCACCTTCGGCATGTCGAGGAACCGCAGCGATCCGAGGATCTCGGCGGAGAGCTTTTCCGCGGCGGCGGTCCGTTTCGCCCGCAGCCGGACGGCAGCCTCGGCGGCACGAGACTCTTCTTCTGCGAGCCGCTTCTCGAGCTGCGCGATCCGGAAGTCCCCGTCCTCGAGGTCCGCGATCTTCTGCGCGATTTCCGCGCGTTTGGCCCGCACCTCGGCGATCGATGCGCCGTACTTGCGTTCGAGCTTTTCGATCAGGGCGAGCCGCGCCTCGATCTGGGTGAGCTTTTCGGCAGGATCGCCGACGTCTTCGTCGAGGGCGTCGCGCACCCGTTCGGCGATATCGAGGATCTCATAGCGGTAGTTCGCGAGGCGTGCAGCCATTTCGTCCGCGCCTTCGACGACCTCGCCGAGCTGGGAGAGCGCCCCCTCCGCTCGCTCGATCAGATAGGCAGCCGTCGCGCCTTTTTCGCTCTCCGCGAGGGCTTTGATGACAACGCCGGCGTACTTCGTCACCTTTTCGAGGCTTTTCAGCTTCGTGCGCAGACGGACGAGACGTTCTTCCTCGTCGTCCGCCGTGAGCCGGGCTGCGTCGATCTCCTTTTTCTGATAGCGGAGGATGTCGAGCATCATTTCCTTCTGGCTCATGGCTTCGCGCTGGGCGGCAATCTCCGCGCGCACCCCGATCAGGGCAGCGTAGGCGTCGGCATAATCCGCGCGCTCGGCTCCGTCGTCAGCGAAATCGTCGAGCAGGGCCGCGTAGGTCGATTTGTCGGCGTAGTCGCTCCGCTCGTTCTGCGTCTGGATGTTCAAAAGGATCGGGGCGGCTTCCTTCAGAGCCGACAGGGGCGCTGAGCGGCGGTTGATCTTCGCCGTCGAGCGTCCGTCCGCCGTGATCGTGCGCTGGAGGGAGATCTCGCCGTTCTCATCGGGCGGATATCCGAGCGCGTCGAGCCGTTCGGCCATGGACGGCGTGCAGGAAAAGACCGCCGAGACCGTCGCACGCTCTTCCCCCGTCCGGAGGAGCTCCCGTCCGTTCTTCGCGCCCGAAAGCAGGAGCAGGCTGTCGATCAGGATCGATTTCCCCGCGCCGGTGCTTCCCGTGATGACGGTGAAGCCCTCGTCGAACGAAATGTCCAGCTGCCGCGCGACGGCGATGTTTTCGATTGACAGGCTCGAGAGCATGGCTCAGGAATTGATGAGCTTGGTGATCCGGTGCGCGATGGCCGCCGTCACGTCGGGATCCCGGCAGATGATGATGATACAGTCGTCGCCCGCCACGCATCCGAGGATATCCGCCTCGTGCAGGGTGTCCACGCCCGCTGCCACCGCGTTCGCCATGCCCGCGTAGGTCTTGATGACGATCGCGTTCATCGAATAGTCGACGCCCTTGACAGAGGAGGCCAGCGCGCGGCTGTACACATGCTGGTTCTCCGTCGCGTTGTTCTTCGGGACCACGTATTTGTAGGTCCCCATGTCGGACATCTGTTTTAAGAGCTTGAGCTCGCGGATGTCGCGTGAGACCGTCGCCTGCGTGACTTCAAAGCCGGCGAGCTTGAGCTTTTCGATCAGCTCTTCCTGCGTCTCAATGTTGTAATTCTCGATGATTTCGAGGATCTTGTTGTGTCTCTTGACTTTCATGGTGTTATCCTTTCAGACCGCGGGCGGACCCGGCGGGAAATATGGTCGTGGTTTACTGGGAGAGCTTCGCGTGCAGGACGCCGAGGAAACTGTCTTCCCGAACGCGGAGCAGTTTTGTGACATGGGCGGAGCGGCGCACCTCGACCGTGTCGCCCTCGCGGATCGCCAGATCCTCGCGCCCGTCGGCGTTGAGGTACACGGACGCGCCGTTCGGCTGGATGTTCGTCAGCCGGATCACGGCGTCGCCGCGGAAGATGACCGGGCGGCTCGAGAGCGTATGCGGACAGATCGGCGTGAGGCAGAAAGCCTCGATGGACGGATCGAGCACGGGACCGCCCGCCGAGAGCGAATACGCCGTGGAGCCCGTCGGGGTCGCCGCGATCATGCCGTCCGCGCGGCAGGTCTCGAACCGGACGCCGCCGCAGAAAACGTCAAAGGAAATGAGCCGCGAGACCGGGCCGTTCGTGAGCACGATGTCGTTGAGCACGGTGAAGGTGCCCCGGACCGTGCCGTCCGCATCCGTCACCGCCGCGTCGAGCATCATGCGCTCTTCGACGGTGAAGTGGCCGGTGAGGAGGCGCTCCAGGAGGTAGAGCTCGTCGAGCCCGATCTCCGAAAGGAACCCGACGTGGCCGTAGTTGATCCCGATGATCGGGATGCCGCTCCCGAGCAGACGGTGGGAAGCCTCGATGATCGAGCCGTCCCCGCCAAGCACGAGGGCCGCGTCGCCGCTCGCCTCGGTAAAGGAGACGACACTGCCGAGACAGGAGAGTCGCTCGACTTGTTCCGGCAGGATGCCCACCCGGCAGCCCTGCCCCGTCAGCCGGGACGCGAGGGCCGCGATCCGCTCCTCCGGGATGGCCTTGCCCGGATTCGGGATGAGGAGGATGTCTTTGATCGGTTTCATATCCATTCTATTCTTTCGCCTGTACGGCCTCCGCCGTCTCCCGTTCTCCGACGGCGCGGGGGATGCCGCGTCTTGCGTACACGAGGAATTCCGTATTGCCGTCCCCGCCCCGCACGGGGGATTTCATCAGATTGACGGCGCCCAGTCCGACCGCGTCGAGGGCGGCGAGGACCTTGCGGATCGCGGCGGTGTGCTGTTTTTTATCCCGCACGATGCCCCCGCCTCCGAGCGCATCCCGTCCGCATTCAAACTGCGGCTTGATGAGCCCGACGTACCCGGCGTCCGGCGTCATCACGGTCACGAGCGCGGGGAGAACCAGCGTCTGCGAGATGAAGGAGAGGTCGAGGACCGCAAGCGCGACAAGCTCCGGCAGGATCGACGGATCGAGCGCGCGGGCGTTGACGCCTTCGCAGTTCACCACCCGGGGATCGGCCGCGAGCTTCGGATCGAGCTGACCGTGACCGGCGTCCACTGCCCAGACCTTTGCGGCTCCCCGGCGGAGGAGGCAGTCGGTAAAGCCCCCGGTCGATGCGCCGATATCCGCGCAGACAAGTCCGGCGGGATCGATGCCGAAACGCGTGAGCGCCGCATCGAGCTTCATGCCGCCGCGTCCGACGAAGGGGTGCTCCTCCCCGGTGAGGACGACCGTATCCGTATCCGCAACGTCATAGGACGCCTTCGTGACGGGAACGCCGTTGACCGTGACGAATCCCCCCGCGATGAGGGACTGCGCGCGGGTCCGGCTCTTTGCCAGCCCGAGCTCCGTGAGGCGGATGTCGAGCCTCATTTGTTTCTCCTGCTGAGCCAGAGGGCGAGATCGGCGAGCGCTTCTGAGCCCGCAAAGCCCGCGACAGCTTCCCGGGCCTCAGCCACGAGCGCGGCTTCGGTCTTACGCGCCTCCTCGAGGGTCATGAACGCGAGGGCGGTCTTCTTGCCGTTTTTCTCGTCGCTGCCGACTTCCTTGCCGAGGGTGGCGGTGTCGCTCGTCACGTCGAGGATGTCGTCGTGGATCTGGAAGCCCAGTCCGACGGCGTTGGCATAAGCGGTGATCTTCCCGATCACCGAGGGATCGGCTTCGTCCGTCGCCGCGTAATACCCGAGCAGGCACGCGGCCCGGATCAGGGCGGAGGTCTTGCCGTCGATCATTGCCCGGAGCTCCTCGTAGTCCTTCATCTCCGCCGCCATGTCGAGGGTCTGGCCGCCGACCATGCCCCGGGGACCGGCTTCCGCCGCCAGGGTTTTCACGGCAAGCCGCACGGATTCCGCGCTGACCTGGCCGTTCGACGCGGCGCATTCAAAGGCGTAGGTCAGGAGTGCGTCGCCCGCGAGGAGCGCCTCCGCCTCGCCGAACCGGATGTGGCAGGAGGGCTTTCCACGCCGCAGCGCGTCGTCGTCCATGCAGGGGAGATCGTCGTGGATCAGCGAATAGGCGTGGACGCATTCGAGCGCGCAGGCAAACGGAAGGGCCGCCCGCACTTCCCCGCCGAAGAGACGGCAGAATTCGAGCACGAGGAAGGCCCGGATGCGCTTTCCCCCGCCGAGGGTCGAATAGCGCATGGCTTCCGCGACGACCGTTTTGCCGGTATAACGCTCGCCGAGGGCCTCCTCGAGCGCGCATTCCGCAAGGCCTGCCGCCGTTTTCAGCGCGGCCTCGATGTTGGTTTTATACGCCATCGGACGCCTCCGTCAGGTCATGGGCGGCATGTCGCGTTCTTCCGCGGTGCCGTCCGGGTTCAACGTCAGGAGCTTCACCTTCTGCTCCGCCGTATCGAGGCGCGCGTTGCAGAGCTTCACGAGCGAGACGCCCTCTTCAAACAGCGCGAGCGATTCGTCGAGCGGCGCGGAGCCGGATTCGAGGGAACGCACGATCTCCTCGAGCCGCGCGATGGCCGCTTCAAAGGTCACCTCTTCCGGATTCTCTTTTTTCACTTCTTTTTCTTCGTTCATGAAATCTCCTCCTTCACCTCGTCGACCGTGCAGACGGCCTCGCCGCCGACGGTCCGGACCGAGATGCGGTCTCCTTTTTCCATATCCGCGATGGACCGCACGAGCGCGCCATCCGCTTTGAAGACCGCGGAATAGCCGCGCGACAGAGTCGCCATCGGATCGAGCGCGGACAGCTTTCCGGCAGCCTCGGCAAGGCCAGCTCTCCGTACGGCAACCCGGGTCGTCTCCGCGCGCCGCAGTCGGTCTGCAAGGGTGTCAAGCGTCATCCTCCTCTCGTCCACCGCGCTCATCGGACGGCGCAGCGCACGTGATGCGGCCAGCGCGTCGAGCCTCTGGCGGGCAAGGCGCACCTGCTTATCGAGTACCCCGGCCTCCCGCGCGATGAGGTTCGTGATTTTGTGCTTGAGTTCCGCCGTGTCGGGGACCGCGATCTCCGCGGCAGCGGACGGGGTGGGCGCGCGGAAATCGGCGGCAAAATCGCAGATCGTGAAATCCGTCTCATGGCCGACCGCCGAGATCACCGGGATCTTCGAGGCCGCCACGGCGCGCGCGAGCCCCTCGTCGTTGAACGCCCACAGGTCTTCGAGCGATCCGCCGCCGCGCCCGATGATGAGCACATCCGCCGCATCGTTCTGATTGAAATAGTGCAGTCCCGCGATCAGCTGCGCCGGCGCGTCCGGTCCCTGCACGAGCGAGGGGTAGACGAGGATCGACGCCGCCGGGAAACGCCGCCCGGTCACGTTGATCATGTCCCGGATCGCCGCGCCGGTCGGGCTGGTGATGATCCCGATGCGGGTGGGGATCTTCGGCAGCGGACGCTTGCGCTCCAGAGCGAACAGGCCTTCGGCGTCGAGCCTCTGCTTGAGCTGCTCGAACGCGATATACAGCGCGCCGACGCCGTCCGGCTCCATCGTGTCGCAGTAGATCTGATACACGCCGTCCCGCACGAACGCGGAGAGATGTCCCCGCACCGTGACCTTCATGCCGTCCTCGGGCAGGAATTTTAACCGCACGGCGGCCGAGCGGAACATGACGGCCTTGATCTGGCTCGCCTCGTCCTTCAGGGTGAAATAATAATGCCCCGTGGCATAGTGATTCTTGAAATTGGAGATCTCGCCGCGGACCGTGAGATTCCCGAGGACCGGCGAGGCGTCGAGCATCCGCTTCACGAATTCGTTGAGCTGGCTCACCGTCAGAGCGTCGGGCATCTTCGGCGCCTCGGAGGAATAATAGATTTTAGCCACGCTGCACCTCCGTGAGCCACGCGATCCCGGCCGCATTGTCTGCGGAGAAGGCCGCGTCGGCGAACAGTCCGTATTGTCCGAGCGTCCGGCGCACGGTCTGCGAGCTCATCACGCCGCCCGCGTAGATAACCGGGAGCGCTCCGTACAGGTCAAACGCGTTTTTCGTCATCGCTTCGAGCGTCTGGGCGATAAAATCGAGTGTGAAGAGCGACACCGCCGCCCGATCCCCGGTCTCTTGCCAGAGCGCGGCGGCACGGTTTTCGAGCCCCGAGAGATTGCACCGCGTCCCGTCGACGGAAATCTGCGCGCGCATCGGCTTCATACCCGCCTCGAGCGCTTCGAAAGCGGCCCGGTCCATGGACGGTCCCGCCGGGAAGGGGAATCCCATGTTCACCCCGATGCGGTCGACCGCCTGGCCAGCGTGGATGTCCTTCGATCCGCCGATCTCCTCGATCGAGAAGATCCGGTCCCCGCCGGGCTTCACGAGCAAAAGATCCGTGGTCCCGCCGGAGACATGGAACGCATAAAAGGGTGCTGTGAGCATCTCGTCCCGGTCTCCCTCTCCGTTCTGACAGGCGGAGGTCAGCGCGGCCATGACATGCCCTGCCTGATGGGAGAACCGATAAAGCGGCACCCCCAGCGTCCGGGCGGTCATCTCCGCCGCCGAGACCCCTGCGAGAAAGCACGGCATATACGATCCCTCCGCGTCGCGCGGCGTTTCCGATACGCCGACGGCGATGACCGGATCGTCCGGATGCGCCGCGAGGACCTCTCCGACCTGTCGGGCGGTCTCGGGGAGATTCCGGACATGGTGGAAGACCGCGTCGCTCTGGCGCAAGCCGCGTTCGCCCTCCCTGACGGGCAGGGGGATCTTCGCGTTGAGGAGCGCATGCCCTTCCCGGTCGACGAGGGCGGTGGAGGTCGTGTAATTGCTCGTGTCGATCCCGAGGATCATGATTCGATGAGCCCCCGCTCGCGCGCGATCTTGTTTAAGATCCCGTTGACGAACTTCGGCGCGCTGCCCTCGTCGTAGAGCTTGATGATCTCAAGCGCCTCGTTGATCGCGACCTTCGCCGGGACCTCGGCCTCGGTCATCTCATAGACCGCCATGCGCAAGACGGAGCGCGTTGCCGTGGACATGCGCGCGAGTTTCCAGTTTTCGCTCGCGGCCTCGATCGCTTCGTCGAGCGCCGGGAGGGCGGCGCATACGCCGAGGAAGATCTCTCTTACGTAATCCGCCGTCGGCTCTTCGGCGTTTTCGGTGTAATCGTTATAATAGGTTTCGGGATCGGCGTCCCGGTCAAATTCCTTTGCAAAGAGGAGTTTGAAGACCAGCTCCCGGCAGGCGTGACGGGAGAGCTTTTTCTTGTCAGACATGATGCACTCCGATACAGTGGCGTCCGAGGGCCTCTTCCGCCCTCTGACAATTCCTGTATATTATACTATAATTATTCGTTCCTGTCAATCGATATTCATTCATTTATCCGTAGAATTTTATGCATTTTCCGTCTCCTGCGGCGGCGCTTTCGCGCAAATTTACGGTGTGTTCTCGCCCGCCCCAAGAAAATTTCATGTTTCCGTGGTAGGATGGGAGCAACAACAAATCCCCGAGGAGACCGCCATGAAAATCCTCTCCGCCGCGCGCCGCATCCTCGTCCGCGCCTGCGTTTTCTACACCGTCCTCATCACCGCCGCGTACTTTCTCGGAGCCTCGGTCAACGCCGCATGGCTGCCTTCCGCCCCGACGGTCGTCTCGCTTCTGATCTTCTCGCTCTGGCTGGGCCTGTCCGTCGAATTCCTCTCGTCGGATCTTCTGACCGCGCCGATCCGCGTGGTCCTGCATTTTCTCGCGACGTTTCTGCTCTTTTATCTCACCTTCCTGCGGCTCGGCGGGTATCTGAAAAACGGCGGATCGCTCTTCACGGCCGCCGCGGTCTACGTCTTCGTCTATGTCGTGTGCGCCGCCATGGTGCTTCTCTGGCGGTGGCTGAGCGCGGAGGCAGATAAAAAAGCAAAGCCGTACAAGAGCCTTTATGCCGACCGGGAGAACAAGCCAAGCGCGGATTACGCGCCGCAGTTCACCGACGGCAGGCAACAGGAGCGGAAGAAATGACGGATCTATGTATCATTGCGCGCGTCCGCACGGATTTCCCTGAGAAATTCGGGCTTCCCCGGCAGAGCGGCGTCGTCCCGGAGCTCCCGGGGACGGTGGTGTTCGAGGAGGAATACCGCAACCCGGACGCCCTGCGCGGGATCGAAGGATTCTCGCATCTATGGCTCCTGTGGGGCTTTTCCGATGGCTTCTCCTCGCGCGGGGAGGCGGAAGCCGGATCATGGTCGCCGACGGTCAGGCCGCCCCGGCTCGGCGGGAATACGCGAATGGGCGTTTTCGCGACGCGCTCGCCAAACCGTCCCAACCCGATCGGGCTCTCGGTCGTGCGGCTGATCGCGGTCGAACGGGATCCCGCCTGCGGCCCGGTCTTAAAGGTGGCGGGGATCGACATGACGGACGGGACGCCGGTATATGACATCAAGCCGTACCTGCCCTTCGCCGATGCGGTCCCGGATGCCGTGGGAGGCTACGCGGACGCCCTCGACGGGGATCTGCTCTCGGTGGAGGATCCGGAAAACCTGCTCGCCCGCCTGCCTGCGGAAAAGCGCGATCCGCTCGTCTCGGTGCTGCGCGGCGATCCGCGGCCCTCCTACCGCCGGACTTCGGCCGAAGAAGCCGATCGGGAATACGGCTTCCCGTACGCGGGATACGAGATCACATTCCGTGTGCGTGGGGATACCCTCACGCTGTGCGGGATCGAAAAGAAATGACGCCGGGGAACGTGCCCCTGCGTCATTTTTCTATGCCGTTTTCGGTTCTCTTTATTCGAGGATGTTGCTCGTGATGTAGTCGACGCCCCAGGAAATCAGCATCGCCGCCTTCTCGGGATCGTCCACCGTCCAGCAGTTGACCTCGATCCCGCGGTCATGGCACGCCTTTACACGCTCTTCGGTCAGGGCAGGCCACGCGATGTCGAGGTCCATCTTCCGCGCCGCAAGCATGTCGGGGATCTCGTCGTTCCAGCTTCCCGTCAGGAACTGGCAGCTCTGATCCGGCTTTTGTTCCCGCACCAGATCGAGGTTCGCGATGTTGAAGGCAATGAACGTCGTGTTGTCGAGATACCCGTCGAAAATCGCGAGGATCTCCCGGATCTCGTCCGCCGTGAAGTTCGATTTCAGTTCCGGTACACAGTGCTTCCCGTATTTCTCGCAGATCTTCCGGTACTCCGCGGGCGTCGCGAGCCGGATCTCCGCGCGGTCGCTCTTGCCGTCCGTGTCTCTGAGGGTCAGGGCGCGCAGCTCCGCGAACGTCGATTTTTCGATTACGAGGTCCACGTCGCAGATCCGTCCCGTCCGGCCGTCGTGGTTGCACATGTACTGCCGGTCAATGGTGCGCCAGATGTCCGTCTCCACGCCGTAATGCGTGCGGTTTCCGGCGGCGATGAACGCGGCAGCCGTATTTTCGCATTCGAGTCCGCTCACCCCGCGGTGCGCGACGATGCGTGTCTTCCCCTTTTCCGGGATCTTGATGGTGTTGTTTCGCATGGATGTCTCCTTCGCTCGGCGGTGTCACGCCGCCTTTATTCAGCTCATTTCGATTTCCTTGTCATAGAGGAGGTTGTCGATCACGCTCATCGAATAGATCGCATAGGCAACGTAGACGATGGTCACCGCCGTGCAGATCACCAGCACCGCCGGCAGATGCACGAGCAGATACCGGAACGCGCTGCCCATGACGTCGTGGATGATGACGAGGACGGAGAGCAGGAGCAGCTTCCCGCCGACCGTGTTGTATGTCTCGAGGTCGCGATTGCGCTTCGAGTACATCGCGTTGTCCGTCTGGATCCCGGAGATCTCGAGATGCCCCTTCACCGCCTTCATGAGCGCGGCGAGGAAGAAGAGCACCGACGCGAGCGCGAGCACATGTTCGACCGTCTCGAGCATCGCGATCCGGTAGTACCGCGTATAGGCCTCCGTCACCCGCAGGGTCGCCTCCGGACTGTAATCCGCGAAATAACGGATCTCGAGGATCAGGTTGAGGATCGAAAGCGCGGCGCGGACGGCTGCCAGCACGACCGTGATGTACGCCCGCTTCACGTACCGTCCGACGATCACCGCCGCGGCGATCAAAAGACCGGACGCGACCGCCCCGATGAGGACGTTGACGTTGTCGAGCGTGAAGATGAAGGACGCAAGCGCGGACGCGCCGAAGAGCATCAGGGCGATCTTCATGCGCTTGGCGATGAAGAAGGTCGTCTTCGGCAGGATATCCCGCTCATATTTGCGCGTGAGGGCGTCGATAAAGGGCTTGTCCGCGCGGACCGGGCCGAAGAAGCGGACGACCTTCACGATGTAGATTACGGCGAAGATCATCGTCACCGTGCCGAAGAGGATGTAGAGCAGCGGCTTGAAGGCCGTCATCCGCATGATCCGGGCGTCGACCGTGCCGATGTTGTCATACATCTGGAGTTCCGTCAGCTCGGGAACGAGCGTCGCCACGATGCGGAAGAGATAGAAGAAGAGAATGTACCGCTTGGTCGCCGACGCCAGCTCCACCGTTTTGGTCTTGCCGCCGCGGACGGTTTCCTTCTTCGCGTAGACCGCCGTTCCGCCGTACCAGAGCGCGGCAAAGGACAGCCCCTCGAAGAGGTTCGCGACGGCCGGCACGAAGAGGAAGCCCTCGATCAGGCCGAAGACAAACGCGAGAAGCACGTTCGCCGATCCGCTCGCATACGGCAGGATCACGATGGAAAAGATCTTCGCCGTCTCCACGAAGGCCAGCTTCAGAAAGGTCTGGCGCGCTTCCTCGATCTTGCCGATGAAGCAGGACATCTTGGTCAGGCCCGCGGCGATGAGAAAGAAGCCCACCGCGTCCGGGATGACGTCCACCACGATGACCACCGGGTTGAAGAGCAGAATGAACCCGGCCATCACCAATCCGATTCCCATAAAAGTCCTCCCTCCGTCATTTCTTCTTTTTATGCGTATTCCGTTTTCCGTTCTTATTCTGTTTTTCCGCGCGCAGGCGGTCCGCCTCGTCCATCGCCATCTTCATCGACTGACGGCGGTATTCGTTCTTCGCGTCGTCGATGGCGTCGAACTTGTCGCTCAGCGCATTGATGAAGGCAAAGCGCGAGCGCTTTTTCTGATCCTCGTCCTCGTCCGCGGGCATGAGGATGCCGAAGCACTGGTAAATCAGCGCGAGGTTCAAAACGATGCAGATCAGGCGGTAGATCAGCAGCATGAAGCCGACCGGTCCGAGCTCATCCCCGATGACACGGTTGAGCGCGAGCACCGCAAAGGTCGCGAGGTACGCGAACATCGTCATGACGAAGTTGCGGTCGCACTTTGCCGCGAGCTTCTTTGCCTCCGCGCCGAGGCAGATCCCGCGCGTGCCGAGAAAGAAGAAGACGTGCATGACGCAGGCCGCGATCTCTTTCCCGACGCTCACGCCGAGGTCGATATCCCCGCCCGTCTCATACAGCGTGAACATCAGCGACGCCGCGTTCACCCCGCAGAGGATAAGGAAGACGAAGGTCGCCGCCCATGCGCTGCGGAAGTACCGGTTGTACTCCGAGAGCTTGACGTAGGCCCAGATCGCGACGATCGCGCCGAGGATGTCCGCGAAGAAGTAGTACGGGGACAGGGTGAACGCGAACATCGCGAAGTAGCCGAAGAACAGCGTGCCGAATCCCATGGCTTATTCCCCGGTGTCCGCGCTGCTGTTCTGCGGACGGCCGTGACAGTTCTTGTATTTCTTGCCGCTGCCGCACGGACAGGGATCGTTGCGCCCGACCTTCTGCGTCTTGTCGACCCGGATCGGCCGCTTGACCGCCTTCGGTCCGCCGCCCGCAAAACCTTCGGATACCGGCTTCGCCACCTCGACGCGCTTGATCTCCTGCGCCGGCTTCGGGATGATCGACATGATCATGCGGGCCGTGTCGTCGCGGATGCTCGTGATCATCTCGTCGAAGAGATCCGCGCCCTGGATGCGGTATTCGGAGATCGGGTTTCTCTGCGCGTATGCCTGGAGGCCGATCATCTCCATGAGGGAATCCATCGCCTCGAGGTGATCCATCCACTTCACGTCGACGTTCTGCAGAAGCACCACGCGCTCGAGCTCGCGCATCCGCTCCTCGCCGAAGAGCTCTTCCTTCGAGGCGTAAAGGGCGTCCGCGCGCTCCTGCAGGGTCTTTCGGATGCTCTCGCGCACTTCGCCCGCGTCGCCCGTGAGATCGGTGAAGTCCTCCGCCCCGCAGAGCAGGCCGAGGTATTTCTGGCGCAGTCCGGCGACGTCCCAGAGGGAGGTGTCGTCCTCGTGCAGGTAGCTGTCGACGGCGTCGTTCAGCGTCTCGACGATCATTCCCTTGATCTTGTCCTTGAGGTTGGCGTTGTCGAGGACCTCGGCGCGCTGCTCGTAGATGATCGTGCGCTGCTGGTTCATGACGTCGTCATAGGCAAGGACGTTTTTGCGTCGGTTGAAGTTCTGATCCTCGAGCCGCTTCTGCGCGGATTCGATGGATCCGGACAAAATCTTCGCGTCGATCGGGGTGTCCTCATCCAGACCGAGATGCTCGACGATGCCCGTGATGCGGTCGGAGCCGAAGAGGCGCATGAGGTCGTCCTCAAAGGAGAGGAAGAACCGGCTCTCGCCCGGGTCGCCCTGACGTCCGGAACGGCCGCGGAGCTGGTTGTCGATCCGGCGGGATTCGTGACGTTCGGTGCCGATGACAAAGAGACCGCCCGCCTCCCGGACACGGTCCGCCTCGGGCCTGATCTTCTCCTGATACTGTTTATAAAGCTCCTGGAACCGCAGGCGCGCGCCCCGGATCTCCTCGCTCACGTCGAGGGACGAGCCGGTGGACGCCGCGACGAGCTCTTCGGGGTATTCCTCCTTGCGCATCTGCGCCTTCGCGAGGTATTCCGCGTTGCCGCCGAGCATGATGTCGGTACCGCGGCCCGCCATGTTCGTGGAGATTGTGACAGCACCCGGCTTGCCTGCCTGCGCCACGATGTCCGCTTCGATTTCGTAGTATTTCGCGTTGAGGACGGTATGCGGGATGCCTGTAGCTCTCAGCTTCTTGGAAAGCTCTTCGGATTTCTCGACCGACACCGTGCCGACGAGGACCGGCTGGCCCTTTTCGTGGCATTCGACGATCTGGTTGATGATCGCGCGGTCCTTCCCCGCCTTGGTTTTGTACACCACGTCCGGATGGTCGTCGCGGATCATCGGGCGGTTGGTGGGCACTTCGACGACGTCGAGGTTGTAGATCTCGCGGAATTCGTTCTCCTCGGACAGGGCCGTGCCCGTCATGCCGGAGAGCTTTTTGTACATGCGGAAGTAGTTCTGGAACGTGATCGTCGCGATGGTGCGGTTCTCGCGCTGGATCTGCACGCCCTCCTTCGCCTCGATCGCCTGATGCAGACCGTCGGAGAAGCGGCGGCCGGGCATGATGCGGCCCGTGAAGGCGTCGACGATGATGACCTCGTTGTCCTTCACGATATAGTCCGTGTCGCGATGCATGATGCCGTGCGCGCGGAGCGCCTGATAGATGTGGTGGGTGATGTCGGCGTTCTCGGGATCGGAGAAGTTCTGGATGCCGAAATACTTTTCCGCCTTGGCAATGCCGGAGGCGGTCATCGTGGTGGACCGGGCTTTCTCGTCGACGATGTAGTCCGCGTCGATGTCGTCGTTGTCTTCCTTCGCGTCGAGCTCCTTGATGACGTATTTGCGGAGCGTGCACGTGAAGCGGTCCGCCATCTCGTAGAGCATGTCGACCTCCTCGCCCTGACCGGAGAGGATGAGCGGGGTCCGCGCCTCGTCGATAAGGATGGAGTCGACCTCGTCCACAATGGCGAACGCATGCCCGCGCTGGACAAGCTCGCTCTTATACAGGACGCGGTTGTCGCGCAGGTAATCGAAGCCGAACTCATTGTTCGTGCCGTAAGTGACGTCGCAGTTGTAGGCCTCCTGCTTTTCCGCCCGCTTCTGATCGTGGACGACAAGGCCCGTCTTCAGCCCGAGGTACTCGTGGATGCGGCCCATTTCTTCCGCGCCGACGCGCGCAAGGTATTCGTTCGGCGTGACGACGTGGACGCCGTGTCCTTCGAGCGCGTTGAGATAGGACGGAAGGACGGCGACGATCGTCTTGCCTTCACCGGTCTTCATCTCGGTGATCCGCCCCTGATGGAGGAGGATGCCGCCCATGATCTGCACGTCGAACGGACGCTTGCCGAGGATGCGGTCGGACGCTTCGCGCACGCACGCGTAGGCTTCGGGGAGGATATCGTCAAGGCTTTCGCCCGCTGCCAGACGGCTCTTGAAGACGTCGGTCCGGGAACGCATCTCCGCGTCGGACATGGCCCGGTATTCGTCCGCGAGGGCATTCACGCGCTTCACGGCGGGCATGATCTTTCTGATTTGACGGTCGCTGTAGGTGCCGAAAATCTTGGTTATGATGCTCATGGTTTCAAAACGGCCGCGCGGGCCGCTTGTCCCTTTCTGTATTCGGATTGGATCGGATCATTCAACGGAATGAGGATATAGTCATACAGGATTATTATATGCCGTTTGTGATAAGATTTACAGCGGAAAATGTAAACTTAATGCAAAAACGGATTCACTCCGCGCCGCTCTTGCGAAATCCGCCGGTTTGTGGTACAATGGATTTCGGAAAACAGAGGAAAGGAATCCGTTCATCGTTTATGAAAGACATCAACATCGTTCTGCACGAGCCCGAGATCCCGCAGAACACGGGGAACATCGCCCGGACCTGCGCCGCGACCGGATCCGCGCTCCACATCATCCGGCCGATGGGCTTCGCGATCGACGACCGGAAGCTCAAGCGCGCGGGGCTGGACTACTGGCACCTGCTCGACATCACCTATTACGATGACCTCGCGGACTTCTTCGCGAAAAATCCGGGGTGCGCGTTCTGGTGCTTCACGACGAAGGCGCCGAGGTGCTATACGGAGGTGGTCTACGAGACGCCGGTCTTCCTCTTCTTCGGCAAGGAGACGAAGGGTCTGCCGGAGGACTTTCTGCGCGCGCATCTCGACCGATGCGTCCGGATCCCGATGCGGGAGAATCTCCGGAGCCTGAACCTCTCGAACTCCGCTGCCGTGGGCGTCTACGAGGTCCTGAGGCAGCAGGGGTTCCGCGGGCAGCAGCCGCAAAGCGATTATCTGCTGTAAATCAGAGAAGCGGCGCGATGAGATCGAGCGCGGCGCGGAAGAGCTGGGTGAGGAGCTTGGGCTTTTTCGCATCGACCGGCTCGCTTGCCGCGATCAGCGTGACGAAATCCCGCTTCACGTCCGGCAGGCAGTCGGGCTTGTACATCCAGAGGCCGCATTCAAAGTGCAGATACAGGCTCCGGTAGTCGAGGTTGACGCTGCCGACGACCGCGTATTCGTCGTCGACGAGGAAGCCCTTCGCGTGGACGAAGCCGGGCTTGTACTCGTAGATCTTCACGCCCTTTGCGAGTAGGCTGGGATAATAGGACTTGGTGGTCTGGTTGATGAGGATCTTGTCCGGGATGCCGGGGGTGACGATCCGCACGTCGACCCCGCAGTGGACCGCATGGATCAGGGCCTGCTCCATGCGCTCGTCGACGATGAGGTAGGGCGTGGTGATCCAGACATAGCGTCTGGCGTTCTCGATGAGGCCGAGATAGACATTCTCCCCGACGGGCTCTCCGTCGAGCGGGCTGTCGGTGTAGGGCTGGACGTACCCCGCCCCGTCGACGCCCTCATAAGCGCCCGGGAGAGGGGCATATTCGGCGTAGTCGCCGATCTCGTCGGTCTTCGTGCCGCATAGATAATCCCACATGGTGAGGAACATGACGGCGAAGCTCCACGAAGCCTCCCCGCGCACCATCACCGCGGTGTCCTTCCAGTAGCCGCAGCGCTTCTCCGTATTGATGTACTCGTCCGCAAGGTTGATGCCGCCGGTGAAGGAGGTGACGCCGTCGATCACGCAGATCTTGCGGTGGTCGCGGTTGTTCTGACGGGCGAAGAGGAAGGGGACGAACCGCTGGAAGATGCGGCAGTCGATCCCCTCGCGGCGGAGCTTTTCATGGAAGTTGCCGGGAATGGCGAGCGCGCATCCGACGTCGTCGTAGATCACGCGCACGTCGACCCCGGCTTTCACTTTTTCAAGAAGGATCTCGTGCACGGCGTCCCACATCTCTCCCTCGCCGATGATGAAGTATTCGAGGAAGATGTAGCGCTGTGCCTTTTTCAGCTCTTCGAGCAGGACGGGAAACATGGCTTCGCCGCTCTCGAAATAGCGGGTCTCGCAGTGCTTCACGGGCGGGCAGAAGGATGTGTTCTTGATGTAGCGAGCCTGACGCGCGGCGCCGGGTGCTTCCGCATTGAGCTCCTCCAGCGCACAGGATTCCCGCGCCGTACCCGCTCTCGACGCCTCCTGCATGAAGCGCATCTTTTTGAGAGAGCGCTTGGAGGCGCGTTTCCCGCCGAAGATGAGGTAGAGCGCGACCCCGAAGACGGGGAAAGTAAAGGCGACGACGATCCAGCAGAGCTTGTACGACATGCTCCGGCTGTTTTTCATGAGATAGAGGATGAAGATGAAATCGAGCAGCGCCGTCACCGCGGAAAAGACGTAGAAGAAGCGGGTGAACTGGACGGCCAGCACGAAGATGAGGACGAGCTGTAAAACAATGAGGGGCCAGACGATGACCGCACGGCTGGTGGCGATCCGTTTGAGCTTTTTTTTCATGATATCTCCCGAGCGGATGCATAATAAAAGAACGGCTCATCTTCTATTATACCCTTTTCGGGAAAAAAGTCAAGGCGGGGAGGCAGGGGGCGGGCAAATTTCATGAGATTCTAATGTAAAAAGCTGAGGAAGGAAGCTTCCGGTTTCCAAAAGAAAAACGGTTGTGCGGCTGTCCGGGATATACAGCTGCACCGCCGTTTGATTCTTCTGAAATCTGCGTCAGCAGATTTCCACCGCCATTATTCACTGTTCACTTTTCTCTTTTCACTTCAAAAAAGCCTTTTCGGTTACAGGATGATGCAGATCAGCCCCTGACTGCCTTCGTTGATGATCTTCGAGAGCGTTTCGCCGAATTTCTGCCGGGCGTCTTCGGGCATGTGGCTGAGCTTGGCGTGGAGCCCGTCGTTGACCAGCTCGTAGAGGCTCCGGCCGAACATGTTCGACTGCCAGAGTCTCGCGGGATCGCTCTCGAACTCCTCCATGAGGTAGCCTGCCATCTCCTCGGACTGCTCCTCCGTCCCGACGATCGGGTTGATCTCCGCCCCGATCTGCGCGCGGATCATGTGGATCGACGGCGCGGATGCCCGGAGCCGCACCCCGTAGCTTCCCGCCTGCTTCACGATCTGCGGCTCCTCGAGGATGAGGTCCCCGGCCTCCGGCATGACGATCCCGTATCCGCGTTCGTTCACCGCGGCGATGGCGTCCCGGTAGCGGTCGTATTCCCGTTTCGTCTCGGACAGGCTGCCCAGCGCGCCGAGCAGTTCCTCCTCGTCCTTCATGGGGATCCCGGTCAGCTCGGAGATCGTCGTGTAGTAGAGACTGTCCGGCAGGGTCACGGAAAGCATCGCGCATCCCCGGCCGGCGTCCGTCGCGATGACCTCGACCTTCGCGTCGGCGGGATCCGAACCCCCGGCCGCCACGGTCTTCGCGATCCCCTCTCCGAGGACCTCGGCAAACGCGCCCCGTATGTCGGCGAGCCGCTTCATCTTCTTCGACGCCGCCGTCACCGCCTCCCGGAAACCGATGCTCAGCCGGTGATCGGGCGGCAGGATCCCGGTCCAGGCGGGGAAGACGATGTCCGCTTCCTTTGCCGGGAATTCTCCGAGCAGCATCCCGAGGATGTGCCAGATGTCCTCCGCGTCGAGATCGAGGCAGCTCACCAGGGCGACCGGCGCGCCGTACTTCTCTTCGAGGTGTTCGGCGAGGCGCACCGATTCCGGCATCTCGGGGCGGGCGGAGTTGAGGATGACGGCGTAGGGCTTCCCGAGCGCGGACAGCTCCGCCGCGATCCGCTCCTCCGCGCCGACGTAATTCTCCCGGGGCAGATCGCCGATCGTGCCGTCCGTCGTGACGAGCATCCCGACGGTCGCATGCTCGGCGATGACCTTGTGGGTCCCCTCCTCGGCGGCCTCCTCGAAGGGGACCGGCGCGGGATGCCAAGGCGTATTCACCATGCGTACTTCCCCGTCCTCTTCCCCGCCCATCGCCTCCGGGATCATGTAGCCGACGCAGTCGACCATCTTGACGCGCAGTCCGACGCCGTCGATGTCGACCTGCACGCCCTCGTCCGGGATGAACTTCGGCTCGGTCGTCATGACGGTCCTGCCCCCGGCGGACTGCGGGAGCTCGTCGCGCGCTCTTGCCCGGTCGCCCTCATCGGGGATGTTCGGCAGGACGACGGACTCCATGAATCGCTTGATGAAGGTGCTTTTTCCCGTGCGGACGGGTCCGACGACGCCGATGTAGACGTCGCCGTGGGTTCGTTCTGCGATATCGCGATAAATAGATGAATCAGTCAAAGGAAAAAACCTCCGCGTGTAATGCTGCGGTACAGCTTATGCACGCGGAGGATCGTTTATGCGCCGTCCCCTCAGCCGAAGAGGGAAAGCTGATTCGTCTGGGACATGCCCGCCAGCGCGCCGTTCTTTTCGAGCAGTTCGAGGATGCTCTTCGAGACGCGGGCGTTCACGCGCAGATCGTCGACGGACCAAACCGCCCCGGACTGCATGGCGTTCATGATGCTCTCCGCCACGCTCACGCCGAGTCCGGGCAGACTCGTGAAGGGCAGGCGGATCTTGCCGTGCTCCGGAAGGAATTTCGTCGCGTGGGACTTTTTGATATCGACCGGGAGGAAATCGTAGCCGCGCTCATAATACTCGATCACGAGCTGCAGCGCATCCCGCACGTCCGCTTCGGTCGCGGAGAGGTCGTTCCGTTTTTTCAGGTCATTGTAGACCTCCCGGACGCGCCGTTTCCCGCCCATGACGATCTCCCCGTCAAAGCCGTCGGGCGCCGCTGTGAAGTAGGCCGCGTAGAATTCCACCGGATAGTGGATCTTGTACCACATCAGGCGCACGGCGTCAATCGCATAGGCCGCGGCGTGGGCCTTCGGGAACATGTAGCGGATCTTCTGGAGGGAATCGATGTACCACTGCGGGACGTTCTGCGCGTGCATCGCGTCCTGCATGTCCTGCGGGATGATCAGGCCCTTCTTGTTCTTGCGCACGAATTCCATGATCTTGAACGCGAGGGACTTTTCGACCCCGTACTTGTGGATGAGCGTCATCATGATGTCGTCGCGGCACCCGATGACCTCGGAGATCGTGCAGATCCCCGATTCGATCAGTTCGTCCGCGTTTCCCTGCCAGACGCCCGTCCCGTGGGTCAGGCCCTGGATCTGCAAAAGATCGGCGAAGGACTTCGGCTGCGCCTTCATGAGCACCTTGCGCGAGAGGTTCGTGCCGAGCTCGGGAAGGCCGAGGGTCGAGGTCTGCGCGTCGATCTGATCCGGGGAGACGCCGATGGGCTCGGTGGAGGTCAGACCCTCATACAGAAGCCGGTCGGAGAGCGGAACGTCCGTGACGAGCACGCCCGAATACTCTTCGAGCCGTTTGTACTTCGTCGGAATATCGTGGCCGAGGATATCGAGCTTCAGGATCGTCTCGTGCAGGTAGGTATATTCAAAATGCGTCGTGATGATGCTCGAGTTCGGGTCGTCGGCAGGGTGCTGGATCGGGCAGAAGTCGTAGACCTCGTATTCCGCCGGGACGACGATGACGCCGCCTGGGTGCTGGCCGGTCGTGCGCTTGGTGCCGTTGCAGCCGTGGATGAGGCGGTCCATCTCCGCGCGATTGACCGAGATGCCCTTCTTTTCGAGGAATTTCGCCGCGAAGCCGTAGGCCGTCTTGTCCGCGACCGTGCCGATGGTCCCCGCCTTGAATGCGTGCCCGACGCCGAAGAGGACTTCGGTGAATTTATGGGCCGCGCCCTGCACGTCGCCGGAGAAGTTGAGGTCGATGTCCGGGGTCTTGTCACCCTTGAAGCCGAGGAAGGTCTCGAAGGGGATATCATGGCCGTCCTGATCGCACGGCGTGCCGCAAACGGGACAGACCTTCGGCGGCAGATCGAATCCGGAGCCGTACTCGCCGTTCGTATAAAACTCGGACCAGCGGCACTTCGGGCAGCGGTAATGCGGCGGGAGCGGATTGACCCGGGTGATCCCCGCCATGGTCGCCGCGAAGGACGAGCCGACGGAGCCGCGGGAGCCGACCTGATAGCCCTTCTCCTCGCTGTTTTCCACAAGTTTGCGGGCGATGATGTACATGATGGCAAAGCCGTTCGAGATGATGGAATCGAGCTCGCGCTGGAGTCTCGACGATACGACCTCGGGCAGCGGATCGCCGTACATCTCCTTCGCAAGGGACCAGCATTTCGTCGTCAGCTCCTCCTCCGCGCCGTCGATGTGGGGCGGGTAGTTCCCTTTCGGGATCGGGCGGACCTGTTCGATGCTGTCGGCGATTCTGTTCGGATTGGTAACGACGACCTCGTAAGCCGTCTCCGGGCCGAGATAGGAGAACTCTTCGAGCATCTCCTCGGTCGTGCGGAAGTAGAGCTTGGTCTCGCGGTCCGCGTCCTTGTAGCCGAGACCCGTCAGGATGATCCGGCGGTAGATCTCGTCCTCCGGGTTCTTGTAATGCGCGTCGCAGGTGGCGCAGACGGGACGTCCCGCTTTTTTCCCGATCTCGACGATCCGGCGGTTGAAACTGCGCAGCGCCTCCTCGTCCGGGACGGTCCCTTCGAGGATCATGTAGGCGTTGTTCGCGATCGGCTGGATCTCGAGGTAGTCGTAGAACTTCGCGATCTCGATGAGGTCGTCCTCGGGCTTGCCCTCCTGGATCGCGCGGAAGAGCTCGCCCTCGGAGCACGCGGACCCGAGGATCAATCCCTCGCGCAGCTCTTCGAGGCGGGTGCGGGGGATGCGCGGGTGGCGGTAGAAGTATTTGAGATAGGAATCCGAGACGAGCTGGTAGAGGTTCTTCATCCCGGCCTGGTTCTTCACGAGGATGATCTGGTGATAGGATTTCAGCTTTAAGGGATCCGCCTTCTCGGCCATGACGTAGTTGAGCCGGGCGATGTCCCCGATGCCGTCCTCCTTCAGGCGCTCGACCATCGAAGCGAAGATCCGGGCGAGCATCTCGGCGTCGTCACAGGCCCGGTGATGGTTGAAATCGCCGAGGCGGTAGTGCTTCGCGAGCGTATCGAGGCGGTGGTTTTTGAGCTCCGGGTTCATGTAGCGCGACATGGCGACGGTGTCAAGGTAGGGATTTTGAAAATCCATGCCGTTCTGCTCCGACGCCGTGCGGATGAAGCCCGTGTCGAAGGAGGCATTGTGCGCGACGAGCATGCGGTCCCCGATGAAGGCATAGAAATCCTTCAGCGCTTCCCCGACCGGCGGCGCGTCCGCGACCATCTCGTCCATGATCCCGGTCAGCTCGGTGATGTTCTCCGGGATGTGGACGCCGGGGTTGACGAAGGTGTTGAAGCGGTCGAGGATCTCGCCGTTCTTGAGAATGACCGCGCCGATCTCGGTGATCTTGTTCGACGCGGCGGAGAGGCCCGTCGTTTCAAGGTCGAAGACGGCGAATTCGTCGTCAAAGGTGACTTCCTCGCCCCGGTAAGCCGCGCGGGCGGTGTCGTCGACGTAGTATGCCTCGACGCCGTAGAGGACCTTGATCTTTTCTTCGAGCTTGTCCGCGGTGAGCATGGCGACGGGAAAGCTCTGAAGGTTGCCGTGGTCCGTGATCGCGACCGCCTTGTGCCCCCATTTATATGCCGTATTCACGATGTCGTCAGCCTTGTTCGTCGCGTCCATCGCGGACATGACCGTGTGCAGGTGCAACTCGACCCGTTTCTCCTGCGCGCGGTCCATGCGGGCGGCTTCCTTCACCTTCAGGATGTCGGTGAACTGCATATAAAGCTCGTCGTCGAACTTGTCGTTCCTGATCGTCCCGCGCACGGCGTACTGCTTCCCCTTCGCGAAGAGGCTTTCCGTATCGTTTGCGGCGTCCGCGGGAACGGTGATCTTGATGTAGATCGACGCCTCGCGGTCGGTGACGGCGATCGTGAACATGACCTTGTCGCCGCGCCGCGTTTCCTTCTGCTCGATCGCGAAGACCTCGCAGAGGATGACGGCGCCGCGCTCCGGATGCTTGATCGACCGCAGGGGCTTGACGTTCTCGATCGGAAAAAGCTCACCGAAGACGACCTCCGGCGCGGCGCAGTCGAACGTGATCCGTCCGCTGCGGATTCTGCCGTCCCCGAGGTCCTCCGCTGTCGGGCTGCCGTCGAAAAGCGAATCGACGCGGGGCAGCTTGGCCTTCTCTTCTTCGGCGGGCGCGGATTCGGCTTCCGGCGGAGGAGCTGCCTCCGCCTGTTCATACCGGGTGAGGATCTCGGCGGAGGTCGCGTTGAGGCGTTCGAGCTGGCGGGAGAGGAATTCCGCGTGCTCCTCGTCGGCGTTCTTCGACTGCTCGATCGAGATCTCATAATGCAGCCCGAATTCGCTGTAGAGGATCCCTTCGATCACGCGAGCCGTCTGGGCAAGGTCGAGCAGTCCGATCCCTCCGCGGGAAAACGGGATCGATACGGTGATCCGCTCCCCTTCGGCGGCGAGCTCGTAGCGGTCGAAGAAGCCGTTGCAGACGACGCCGACGCGCCCCGCCTCCGCGAGGATCTCGCTCATATAATCCATCGTGAAAAGCGCCGGATCGTAGCGCGTGAGGATGCGGACCTGCGCGAGGTCGTAGGCATCCTTGATCTTCGCTTCCAGCGCATAGATATCCTGTTTGCGGTACAGGCGCGGCAGGGCGCAGCTCACCTCGGCGATCCGCGCTTCCCGGCTGACCTTCAGGCGGACGTCCTCCGCCTCGAGGAAAAGATCGCGGCTCACCCCGGTGAGGGTCGGCGCGATTTTCGCAAAGATTTCCGACAGGGTGCGGGTGGATTTGTCTGACATAGCGTTGTTCCTGTATTTCAAACTTGCTGTTTATGCGTCGATGGCGCGGCGGGTCTCCGCGATCAGGCGCGCGAGGGCATCGTCCTCCGAAAGCTTTTCCTGTTTTTCTCCTTTTTTGAAGAAGACACAGCATCCGTCGCCGCCCGCGATCCCGAAATCGGCTTCCTTCGCCTCGCCGGGACCGTTGACCACGCATCCCATGACGGCGACGCGGATCCGCTTTCCCTTCGGATTGAGACCTGCGACTGCTTCCTTGAAGCGCCTCTCAAGCCCGATGAGATCGATCTTCGTCCGCCCGCAGGTGGGGCAGGAGATGACGTCGATGACGCCGCGGGGATCCATCCCGAGAGAGCGGAGGATCTCACGTCCGGCCCGGACTTCTTCGAGCGGATCGGCGGTGAGGGACACCCGGAGCGTGTCGCCGATGCCCTCCGCGAGAAGCGCGCCGATGCCGATCGCGTTCTTCACAAGGCCGGAATAATCGTCCCCGGCTTCCGTGACGCCGAGGTGGAGGGGATAATCGGACTGCTCGCGCACAAGGCGGTTGGCCGTGAGCATTTCGCGGATCGAGGAGGACTTGATCGAGATCACGATGTCAGAAAAGCCGCAGTCCTCGAGGACCGAGGCCTCTTCGAGAGCGGACTGTGCGAGCGCTTCCCCCGTCGGCGCGCCGTATTTTGAGAGGATCTTCGGATCCAGCGAGCCGCCGTTGACACCGATGCGGATGGGCAGTCCCCTATCCCGGCAGGCGTCCGCCACTTCCTTCACCTTCCACCGCTCGCCGATGTTGCCGGGATTGATGCGGATCTTGTCCGCGCCTCCCCGGACGGCGGCGAGGGCCAGGCGGTAGTCGAAATGGATATCCGCGACGAGGGGACAGCGCGCGCCCGCCTCCTTCGCGGCACGGAAGACCTCCGCCGCACGCTCCGAGGGGACAGCGAGCCGCACGATGTCGCATCCCGCGCGCTCGAGGGCGAGGATCTGCGCGACGGAACGCTCGGTGTCTTCCGCTGGGACGTTGGTCATCGACTGCACCGTCAGAGGATTTCCGCCGCCGATATACACGCTGCCCGCCCGGACGGTACGGGATGGCTTTGGCACAGACATATGCATTTTCCTCCTGCCAGTAAACGAAAGGCTCATCTGGAAGCGGCACGGGCCGGGGGAGAGGTCAGGATGCCGACGTTCTTCGGGCCTTTGAAGCGGAACGTCACGGTCTCATACCAGATCCCGTTGTCGTCCAGCCATTTCGCAATATCCGCGATCATTTCCTTCGCGCCGAGTTTGCGGCTTCTGTCCCAGAAATTGCAGCACGGAACCACCAGAACGGGTCGGGTCATCGCGGATTCCACGACTTCCCGGATCGCCTCGTCCGGATGCAGCCCGACGATGAGATCGTAGAACCCGGCCATGTCGCGCGTGTATTCGCATTCGCGGTTCTTCACGCCGACGACCTGATAATGCCTCGGATCGATCACTTCCGCGTCGTAATTGTATTTCTTGTTCAAAAGCCTGGCGAGCATGCCCTGCCCGCCGGCGACGTCCGCGATATACCGGACGGAATTCCCGAACCTGTCATAGACAAAGGCGGCCACTTCCTCGAACCGGGCCGGATCGCCGTTGCACATGACCTGTGTCTTTCTTCCCATTTTCGTGTCCTTCGGATTTTGGATCCGATGTTTACAGCAAACTGATGACGTCCTTGACGGCGACGACCGCCATGAGGATCATGAGGGCGACCAGTCCCGCGAAGTGGACATAACCCTCGAATTCCGCGCGGACGGGCTTGCCCCGGATCAGTTCGATGAACTGGAAGAGCAGGCGTCCGCCGTCGAGCGCGGGCAGGGGCAGAAGGTTCATCACCCCGAGGTTCATCGAGATGACGACCGCGAGATACACAAGATCGGTGGCGCCCTGTTCCGCCGCCTCGCCGAGGGCCTTCGTAACGCCGACTGGGCCGGAGATGCTCTCCATGCCGTACCGCCCGCGGATCAGATCGAAGAGGGATTCCCAGATCATGCGGATCGTCGAGGTGGAGCGGTAGAAGGCGTGCTTCAGGACGACGCCGGGCGTGATCTTCTCGGGTGTGACCTTGAAATCGACCGTGCCGAAGCGGGTGCCCTCCTCTGTGAAGGTCGGGAAAAGCACGTCCTCGACGACAATGCGCTCGCCGTCCCGGATCACGGTGATGTCGAGCGGCTCGAGGCCGTTTCGCATGATCTGATAGACGACCTCGTTCGCAATGTGCGTGCGGGTCCCGTTCACGGCGACGATCTCGTCCCCGAGCCGGAGTCCCCCGGCTTCGGCGTAGCAGACTCCGTCCTCATCCGGGACGAACGCGCCGATGGTCGTCGAGGGCAGGATCTTCATCGTCGAGACGAGGATCAGCATGACGAGCATCCCGACGACGATATTCATGGCGGCTCCGGCGGCGGTGATGATGATCCGCTGCCAGACGGGCTTGTTGCGGAAGGCATTTTCATCCGGGGAATCCTCGTCCTCCCCTTCCATCGCCACAAATCCGCCGACGGGCAGGGTGCGCAGGGAGTAGGAGATCCCCGTTTTCTTCGAGACGCGCGTGAGGAGTTTCGGACCCATGCCGATGGAGAACTCCCGGATGGTCACATGAAACAGACGCGCGGTGAGATAGTGCCCGGACTCATGGATGAAGATGAGAAATCCGAAAATGAGCAGGGCAAGCAGGATCGTTCCGATATTGATACGATCACATCCTTTGCATGAGGTCGATTTGACGGCGGGCGAACCGTCGGGCTTGTGTGACAGTATATGCCGCCGTTTCCGTGTTTATTTCCGACAGCGCCGGGATGCGCCCGAGCGTCTCCGTGACGACCGCGGCGATGTCCTGAAAGCCGATTTGTCCCGCGAGGAAGGCGTCGACCGCTTCCTCATCCGCGGCGATCAGACAGGCAGGGGCGGTCCCTCCCATTCGAACGGCCTCGCGGGCCGCTTCGAGAAGGGGGAAGGCCGTGGTGTCGGGTTCGGCGAAGGTGAGAGATCCGATCGCGGCGAGATCGAGCGGGGGATGCGTCACCGGAGCGGCATGGGGGGCGGTCAGGGCGTAGCGGATGCAGTCGCGCATGTCCGGGCGTCCCATCTGGGCCAAAAGCGTGTTGTCGTTCCATTCGACCATCGAATGCACGATGCTTTGCCGGTGCACGAGGACGTCGACCCGGTTCTCGGGGACGCCGAACAGCCGCACGGCCTCGATGACCTCGAAGCCCTTGTTCATGAGGGTCGCGGAGTCGACGGTGATCTTCTTCCCCATCTTCCACGTCGGATGCGCGAGGGCCTCCGCCGCGGTGACATGCCGGAGCTCCTCCGCCGTGCGCCCGAAGAAGGGGCCGCCGGATGCCGTGAGCAGGATGCGCCGCAGATCGCCGGGATCGCGGCCTTCGAGGCAGCGGTAGATCGCACAGTGCTCGCTGTCGACGGGGATGATCTCCCCGCCGGATGAAGCGGCGCGGTCGAGAATGAGATCCCCGCAGGCGACGATCGCCTCCTTGTTCGCCATGCCGACGCGCTTGCCGGATTCTGCCGCCGCGATCGCCGTGTCGAGGCCCGCCAGTCCCGAAACGGAGTGGAAAACGATGTCCGCGCCGGTGGTCCGCACGGCGTCAAGGACTTCGTCGGGCCGCCAGAGGATCTCGGGCGCGTCGTCTCCGAGCAGTTCCCGGAGCTTTGCCGCCGCTTCCCCGGTCGTCATCGCGGCAATCTTCGGGCGGAAGCGCTTCACCGCCCGGGCAAAGCGTTCGACGCCCTCGCCCGCCGTCATCATCTCGACGGGGATGCCGCATTCCGCCAGCACGTCGAGGGTCTGAATGCCTACGGATCCCGTCGCGCCGAGCACGCACGCAGCGTTTGCCCGGAACGCGGGATTCGGTCGCAAATTCACCATAGCCGACTCCCCCTCAGACAAGCAGAGCGGAAACCGCAGGGATCTGCGACAGGATCACGAGGACCGGCGCGGTGAGCAGCACGCTGTCAAAGCGGTCGAGCACGCCGCCGTGTCCCGGGAAGATCCGGCCGAAATCCTTCACGCCGTACCGCCGCTTGATGACGGACATCGCGAGATCCCCGATCTGGGAGATCACGGCGATGAGCGCTCCGGCCCCTCCCATGACAAGAAGGTCCACGGAAGAGCCCGGCGTAAAGAACCGGCGCAGGATCCAGCCATACAGAACGAACGCCAGCGCGGCGAACACCACGCCCCCGACGGCTCCCTCGACGGTCTTCTTCGGGGAGACCTCCGGGATGAGCTTGTGCTTGCCGATCGCGCGGCCGGTGAGATACGCGAAGGTGTCCGAGACCCACGGTCCGATGAAGACGAGGAGATAGCGGTACGATCCCGTGTTCGCCCGCAGCCAGATCAGGCAGGAAAATGCAAACGACGCATAGAAGATCCCCATGAACGAGGCCGCGGAAACCGCATAATCGATCTTCCCGCGGGAGAAGACGTCCGCGGTAAAAGTCCAGAGCAGATAGGCGACATAAATGCCGAGCAGTCCCGCCCACGGATTGGAGGGAAATCGCCGAACCACCCAGGGGATCAAAAAGGCCGTGAGAAACGCCGGGATGAGCAGGGAGACGTGCTTCGAGGCCCCGACGCATTTTGTCATCTCATATGCCGCGATCACGGACAGGATCGACACGGCGACGGGCCAGACGAAGGTGTCCGAAAACCAGCAGACGGGGATGAAAATCGCGATGGCGACGATCGCCGTGATCACGCGTTTCAGCATATCATGTTCCCTCCTGTTCGCCCTGAGACGCCGCCTCGTTCCTGTCCAGCCCGCCAAAGCGGCGGGAACGGGACGCAAAGACCCGCACCGCCTCGTCGACGTCCGCCGTCGTGTAATCCGGCCAGAGACGGTCCGTAAAGTAGAATTCCGCGTAAGCCGCCTGCCAGAGCATGAAGTTCGAGATGCGCATCTCGGCGCCGGTCCGCACGATGAGGTCCGGGTCCGGGCATTCGTTCGTGTAGAGGTTCGCCGAAATGTCCTCTTCCGTGACCGCGGTCTTCCCTTCGGCGAGGAGGCGGTTCACGGCACGGACGATCTCCGCGCGTCCGCCGTAGTTGAACGCGATATTGAGACGGTAGGGACGGCCCCGCGTCTCGTCTTCAAGTTCTTTCGTCCGCCGTCCGATGGTCTCTCCGAGTTGTCCGGGCTCGCCGATGAAGCGGAATTCGATGTCCTCCTCCTCGCCGGCCTCTTCGATAAAGGAGATGAGCAGGCGGAAAAGGGCCTCCACCTCTCTCTTCGGACGCTTGATGTTCTCCGTGGAGAAGGCGTAGACCGTGCAGCATTCCATGCCGATCTTCTTGCAGTAGCGGACGATGGTCTTGAAGTTGTCCGCGCCGACCTTGTGGCCCGCTTCCCGGGGAAGCATCCTCTTCTTTGCCCAGCGCCCGTTGCCGTCCATGATGAACGCGATGTGGCGCAGACGGGACTGCTTCACCAGTTCCGTGACGGGCGTGCTGTTGATTTCGCGGCTGATTGCCATGTTGCACCCACTCTCTTTGTCTGTGTGATGCCATTATAGCACAGGGATAACCGATTGTCAATAACTTTTTATCGATTTTCGATAAATTCTATTCTTTCCTTCGCCGGATCCGGACAGGAAACAGAGCCCGCGCCGCAGGCTCTGACGATCTCCATCCGCAGGAAACGCCCGGCGGCGGACTGCATCCGGTGCCGGGCGCGCGATCCTCTCAGATCTCCATGATTTCCTTTTCTTTGGCTTCGGTGATGCCTTCGATTTCCTTGATGTACTTGTCGGTGAGGTTCTGGATGTCCTTGTCGGACTGCTTCTGTTCGTCCTCGGTCATTTCGGAATTCTTCTTCATGGCCTTGGACTTGTCGTTCGCGTCACGGCGGATGTTGCGGATCGCGACCTTGGCTTCCTCGCTCATCTTGGAGATGTTCTTGTTGATTTCTTTTCTGCGCTCCTCGGTGAGCTGCGGGAAGACGAGGCGGATGACCTTGCCGTCGTTCATCGGGGTGATGCCGACGTCGGACGCGAGGAGAGCCTTTTCGATCGCCTTTAAGGTGGAGGCGTCGTAGGGGGTGATGACGAGCGTCTTCGGGTCGGTGACCTTGACGTCCGCCATGGAGGTGATTTCGGTGGGCGCGCCGTAATACTCAAAGGTCACTCTGGAAATGACGGCGGCGTTCGCACGGCCCGCGCGGATGACGGAAAGCGCTTCCTTATAGACCTCGATGGACTTTTTCATCCGGCTCTCATAATCTTTGGTGTCGAGTTTCATGTTTTCGTTCTCCTTTATTTCCCTTCGTGATTTTACGTTTCAAGTGGCCCTCAGGCTTCGGGGTAGAGCTCGGCCTCGCATTCGGCGGCCGTGAGGAGCGTTCCGATCTCTTCGCCGCGCGCGACCCGGAGGATGTTGTCGGGATCGGCGAGGGAGAAGGCATAGGAATCGATGCCCTGATCGCCCGCGAGGAGAGCGGCGGCTTCGTCGATGGCGTGCAGATCGTCGTCGACGCACTGGCGGTAGCTGATCTTCTTATAGCGGCGCGCCGCGGGATCCTTTTTCGGGTCCGCGGTATAGACGCCGTCGACGTTCTTCGCCATGAGGATGACGTCCGCCCCGATCTCCGCGCCGCGCACGACGACCGCCGTGTCGGTGGAAACATAGGGGATGCCGAGACCCGCGCCGAAGATGACGACCTTGCCCGCGGCGAGGTATTCACACGCGGTGCGGAAATTGTACTGTTCGGCGAAGGAATTCATCGCGACGGGGGACATGACGGTGACGGGGGTCCCCGTCTTTTCCACGGCGTCCTCGAGGCGGAGGCAGTTGATCATCGTGCCGAGCATGCCCATCTGATCCGCTCTCGCGCGCCGGACGCCCTTGCCGTAAGCGCCGCGCCAGATATTGCCCGCGCCGATGACGACGCCGACCTCGGTGCCTTCCGCGACGAGCTGACAGATGATGTCGGCGATCTTCGCGACCATGGCGGCGTCGAAGATCTCCCCGGTCTCCTTGTTGGCGATGGCCTCTCCCGAGAGCTTGAGCAGTACCCGTCCGAAGCGCCTTTCTTCGTTCTGCATCGATGTCGTCCTCCATCCCGATCCGGTTTTCTTTATTGTACCCTATTTCCCCCTGCAGGTCAATAGACAATCCGTAAATTCATTGACAAAATTTTTCACAAACCGAAGGATTTCCCGGTGCGCGGGAGGCTGCGGTTTGTGCGGCAGGCGGCAAAAAAGCCCCGGATCCCCGAGGCTCTTTGTGTCTTGACTTTACTGCGCTTTGCCGGTGAGCTGCGCGATCTCTTCCGCGAAGTTGTCTTCGCGCTTCTCGAGGCCTTCGCCCTTCTCATAGAGAACGAAGCTGTCCACCTTGATGGCGGCGCCGAGTTCCTTCTGGATCTGCGCGGTGTACTGGCCGACCGTGATGCTGTCTTCCTTGACGTACTTCTGCTCGTTCAGGCAGGCTCTCTCATAGAACGTGCCGATACGGCCGTCGACGATCTTGCGGAGGATGGCGTCGGGCTTGTTCGCGTTCTTTTCGTCGTTCTTGAGCTGGGCGACGAGGATTTCCTTCTCTTCGGCGAGAACGTCATCCGGAACGTCTTCCTTGTTGACGTAGGTCGGAGGGGTGCCGGCCGCGATCTGGAGGCACACGTTCTTCGCATATTCCGCGAATTCCGGCTTGCCGGCGGTTTCAGCGTCGGTGTCGAACTTCACGATAACGCCCGCGATGCCGCCGCCGTGGATATAGGTGGAGGTGATGCCGTCGACGATCACGAAGCGGCGGATGTTCATGTTCTCGCCGATCGTGAAGATCATATCCTTCAGCTTCGCTTCAACCGTTTCAAAGGTTTCGTCGTAACGGAGAGCCTTCAGCGCTTCGACGTCCGCCGGACGGTTGGCGACGATGACCTTGAGGATATTGCGCACGAATTCCTTGAACGTCGCGTTCTTGGCAACGAAGTCGGTCTCGGCGTTGACTTCGATCATCGCGGTGGTGCAGCCCTCGGAGAGGATGTCCACGACGCCTTCCGCTGCGATTCTGCCGGCCTTCTTGTCAGCCTTGGAGAGACCCTTCTCGCGAAGGACCTTGATCGCCTCGTCGAAATTGCCCTCGGTCTCCACGAGCGCCTTCTTGCAGTCCATCATGCCCGCGCCGGTCTTGGTGCGGAGCTCGTTCACCATTTTTGCTGTGATTGCTGCCATTTTATTTTACTC
>JAFZPN010000219.1 GCA_017550315.1 Clostridia bacterium | reverse complement strand
CCGTCGTGGCAATGGGTACACAGCAAGACGTCAGGGCTAACTCTAACACTCTTCCGCTGCATGCCTTGCCTCGGCGAAGCTGAAAGGTCTGACACGCGCAGCTGCATTTCTGAAAGAGAGCGTATCTTGATAGATACAGCTTGACTGAATTGGTGAATCCCCCTGTAATCCTGAAAGGAAGAGGCGTTATGCTCTATTGAACAACGCTTCACGACCAGAAGGGAGGTTGTACCTGAGGAAGGGGTGGATGTCCAGCCGGTTTCAGCAAGCTGAAACCGAGGGGAAAGCGCCTCTGGAGCCGGGAGCCCCCCCGGGAGGGTCCTGGCCCGCCGGTTTCAACTCGTTGAAACCGAATCCTCCCGGGCGCCGTCTGCGAAGACAAAAAGCAAATGACTTCGTATATCCCAAATCCGCAAGCGTCAGCGCGCAAGCAAATGATAAAAACCAATCAGACAACGCGCATAAAAACCGCCGCGGGGATCGTCAGATCTCCGCGGCGCAGTGTTTTGTTCGGACTTATTCGTCGTCTTCGTCCTCTTCGTCTTCTTCCTCTTCTTCATCGAGAAGCGGCTTGTGACAGGCAGGGCAGATGACGTCTTCCGGGTTCACGGTGTCGTCGAAGTACACCTTTCCCCCGCAGTGCGGACACGTGGAGCAGTAGAACTCTTCTTCCTCCTCCTCATCTTCGTCCTCTTCGTCTTCCTCTTCGTCCTCGAAATCGTCGAAGTCATCGTCGAAATCGCCGAACGGCGGGTGATGCGGACGACGGCACTTGCCGCAGCCCTCGTCTTCCTCGTCGTCTTCCGTCTCGTACACGAATTCTTCGACTTCGCCGAGATCGTGGTCGAGCTCGTCCAGATAGTCGTTCGCCGTGTCGATCGCTTCGGTCAGCGTCTCCACTTCGTCCGCCAGCTTCCCGCACAGATCCACGAGAGCGGCGATGATCTTGCCTTCCGGCGTCGTCACGTCGAGGTTCGCGCCGTCGACCAGGCCCTTGATATACGCGCTTGTTTCTTTCGTCGTCATGATGTTTCTCCTTTCAGATCCTTCCTGAGAACGGGACAGCCGGAGGGGAATCGTCCGCCGCCGGCCGCCATGCTTTCGTATGGACTCTGCCCGGTTTACGCTCTTTCCAGATACTCACCGGTTCTGGTGTCGATCTTGACGATGTCGCCGGTGTTGATGAAGAAGGGAACGCGGATGTTCGCGCCGGTCTCCACGGTCGCGCCTTTGGAGGAACCGGTGGCCGTATCGCCGCGCACGCCGGGTTCGCAGTCCGTGATCTCGAGTTCCACGAACATCGGAGGCTCGACGGAGAAGGGCTTGCCCTGGTAGGAACGGATCGTGCAGATCATCTCTTCCTTGACGAACTTGAAGTTGTCGCCGATGAGGTCCTTGCCGATGGGCTCCTGCTCATAGGTTTCCTGATCCATGAAGTAGTAGAGATCGCCGTCGTTGTAGAGATACTGCATCTCGCGGCGGTCGATGCGCGCTTCGTTGAACTTGTCGGTGGGGGAGAAGGCCTTTTCGACCACGCCGCCGGTGATGACGTTTCTCATCTTCGTACGGACAAACGCCGCGCCTTTGCCGGGCTTGACGTGCTGGAATTCGATGACCTGCATGACCTGGCCGTCCATCTCGAACGTAACGCCGTTTCTGAAATCACCTGCTGTTACCATTGATTCTGTAATCTGCTCCCCGGGATCGGGAGCACACTCCTTTCCGTTCATCCTGTTCGGAATCATAAATACACTATATTATACCCTATTTCTCCCGATATTGCAAGAGGGCGCGGGAAATTTTATGCGATTTGCAAAAGTTTTCTTCGTTTGCTTTGCGCCTTATTTCATTCCCTTGCGCGTGAGGGCGATCCGCTTCCGCTTGAGGTCGACCGACTTGATCTTCACTTCGATGATATCCCCCACGGCGAGGACCTCGGACGGGTGCCGGATGAACCGGTCCGAAATCTCGCTGATGTGGAGCAGGCCGTCCTGATGCACGCCGATGTCGACGAACGCGCCGAAGTCGATGACGTTGCGCACGGTGCCCTTGAGGATCATGCCCTCCGTGAGGTCCTCGATCGAGAGGACGCGGTCGCGCAGGACCGGCGGCGGCAGGCTGTCGCGGATGTCCCGGCCTGGCTTTTCGAGCTCTCCGAGGATGTCCGAGAGCGTCATCTCGCCGACTCCGAGCTCCGCGGCGAGCGTTTTCATCCCGACGCCGGCGGCTTCTTTGCGGAGCGAGAGACCGCCGCGCGCGTCCTCCTTCGTCTTGCCGAAGCGGGTGAGCAGCTTTTCCGCTGCGCCGTAGGATTCCGGATGCACGCCCGTGTTGTCGAGAATCTCCTCGCCGCCGGGAATGCGCAGAAAGCCCGCCGCCTGCTCGTAGGCCTTCGCGCCGAACCGCGGGACCTTCATGAGCTCGCGCCGCCTGCGGAATTCGCCGTTCTCCTCGCGGTACTTCACGATGTTCTTCGCCGAGGCGGCGTTGATCCCCGCGATGTTGGAGAGCAGGGACCACGACGCCGTGTTGACGTCGACGCCCACCGCGTTCACGCAGTCCTCGACCACCCCGGTCAGGGCTTCGTCGAGGCGCGCGGGCTTCATGTCGTGCTGGTACTGCCCCACGCCGATGGATTTCGGGTCGATCTTCACCAACTCCGCCAGGGGATCCTGGAGCCGCCGCGCGATGGACACGGCGGAGCGCTCCGTCACGTCGT
>JAFZPN010000015.1 GCA_017550315.1 Clostridia bacterium | reverse complement strand
TTTTGCCGACGAGCGCGCGGGCCAGTGTCAGGGCATCCCGGCGGTAGAAATCCCTCCCGAGACGCTCAGTCAAAGCAGAGCGGCTCCGTGGGCGTGGAGTGACGCGGGGTCTTCATCATCGGAGCGACGGTCTCGCGCCATTTTTTGTAGTGTTCGGTCTCCTTGTGCGCGGCGGCGGCTTCTTCGTCGCGGTAGACCTCATACAGCACGAACTGCGTGGGATCGCGGCGGTCCCGGAGGACATCGAAGCGCACGTTGCCGGGTTCCTTGCGGGAATTCTCGTGGTTATAGGCCGTGATCTCGGCGAAGGCATCGGCGTATTCCGGGATCACATCGACGAAAACGAGGGTAGCCAGCATGGTCCGCCTCCTCATTCCGCCGCGAGGATGCGGAAGAACTCCACTTCCTCGCCGCCGGGTCCGTAGACGAAGCCGCAGTTGAGGGTGAGCTTCACCGGCTTCGAGTCAAGCGGCACGACCCGCGGTTCGCTCTTCGGCTTCGCGCCGGCTTCCAACGCCTTGGCGTAGGCCGCGTCGACGTCGTCCACCTTCAGAGCGAGATGGATATACTTCGGATCGACGCTCTCCCGGTCATTGCCGCCCGCAAAGAGCTCGAGGATGCCGCCGTCGCCGAAATCGAGCATGGCGATCCGGCCCTCTCCCTCGCCCCAGGCGGTATAGAACTTCATGCCGAGCTTCTCATAGAACGCGATGGACTTCTCGAGGTCCGGGGTTTTCAGGGCGGCGTGGTGGAAGCCCATGCCTTTGATAATTTCGTTTGCCATAACAGTCTCCTTTCCGGTGAATCCGGTTTCAGTTTTCAAAAATCGTGCCTTTCTTGACGCGCTCGATGACTTCGATGACCTTCGCGGCCTGATCGAGCGTGACGGGAAACGGGATGTGATTGCGGATGGCATCGTACAGGGCGTCCCAGATCCGCGAAGTTCCGTCGCCCTCGATCGGGATGTCCTCCTCGATCCACGGGAGCGGCTCGGGATTGCCGAAGCCCTTGCCCGCGCCGGGCGTTTCGGGATCGGCGACGACGGGGGAAAGCGTGACCGACGGATCGAGATAGCGGAGGTGGAATTTCCCGCCGTCCGAGACCATCGAGCCCTTCGAGCCGTAGACGAGGTATTCCGGTGTCGGAAGCGCCGCGCCGCCGGAGATCTCCATGTCGACGATCCGGCCGTTGACGCCGGTCATGACGATCTTGATGTGGTCCTCGCAGTCGCCCGCCGCGGCCACGTGCTTGATGGACGAATAGAGGTCGGTGTAGTCCCCGCCGCAGAAGCGGAGCGAGTGGTCGACGATGTGCGGGCCCCAGTTGAGGAGCTGGCCGCCGCCGAATGCGGACAGGGTCTGCCAGTCACTGCGCCGCTGATACCCGTTGCGGGTGAGCTTGATCTCAAAGACCTCGCCGAGCTTGCCGGAGTCGATGATCGCGTTTGCGAGCTCGAAGCCGTTCTCAAAGCGGCGGTTGTGGCGGACGTAGAGATGCGGACCGGCGGGCTCCGATCCGAGCGCGATCAGCTCACGCACCTCGGCAAGGCGCATGGAAAACGGCTTCTCGACGAGGACGTCTTTTCCGGCGAGGAGCGCGGCCTTCGCGTGGGCAAAGTGATCGCAGGAGCGGGTGGCAATGGTGACAAGCTCGACGTCGGGATCGGCGAGGAGGTCTTCATAGCGGGTGTAGGGTTTCGCGCCGAATTCTTCGACGAAGGGGACGGTGCGCTCTTCGATGAGGTCGCAGACGGCGGCGAAGCGGAATTTGTCCTGCCGGCTGCGCAATTCTCCCCGGTGCATGCCGTTGCCGGCGCGGCCGAGACCGACGAGTCCGACCCGGATGGGATTGGCGGTCATGGGGTGTCTCCTTTCCCTCTGAACGGGTTCCGGCGGGATCTTTTCCGTACGAACCCGCCTTGTTTTCGCCCCGATTATATCATATTTTCCTCATCTTGTAAACAGGCGGGCGGAAAATCCCCGGCTTTTTTCGGCACGGCGCCTTCACAAATTCATGCGGCGTTCACAGATAATCCTTGAAATCCCGTCTTTCATCGGATATAATGTATCATAGAAAAATTTGGGATTTCCCGTCCCTTGTTTCTCATACATCACTATTTTCACGGAAAGAGGAGAACCTATGACCACCAACAAGAGCATCCTCAGCTGGATCGACGAAAACGTCGCCCTCTGCCAGCCCGACCGGATCGTCTGGATCGACGGCTCCGATGAACAGCGCGACGCGCTCCGCGCCGAAGCCTGCAAGACCGGAGAAATGATCAAACTGAATGAGGACAAATGCCCCGGCTGCTACCTCCACCGCACCGCCGTCAACGACGTCGCGCGCGTCGAGGGCCGCACCTTCATCTGCACCCGCAAAAAGGAAGACGCCGGCAACATCAACAACTGGATCGACCCCGTGGAATGCTATGAGACCCTGAAGAAACTGTACCGCGGCTCCATGAAGGGCAGAACGATGTATATCATCCCCTACTCCATGGGCATCGTCGGCTCCGCGTTCGCGAAATACGGCCTCGAGATCACCGACTCCATCTACGTCGTCCTCAACATGCTCATCATGACCCGCGTCGGCTTTGACGTTCTCGAAGCGATCGGCGACAGCGAGGACTGGATCCGCGGCCTGCACTCCAAGGCGCAGGTCGACGAGAAGAACCGCTATATCTGCCAGTTCCCGGAAGACAACACCATCTGGTCCGTCAACTCCGGCTACGGCGGAAACGTCCTGCTCGGCAAGAAATGCTTCGCGCTCCGCATCGCCTCCTGGCTCGGCCGCAAGGAAGGCTGGATGGCAGAGCACATGCTCATCCTGGGCGTCGAATATCCGAACGGCGAGATCAAGTACGTGACCGCCGCGTTCCCGTCCGCCTGCGGCAAGACCAACCTCGCCATGATGATCCCGCCGAAGTACTTCCGTGAAAAAGGCTACAAGGTCTGGACCGTCGGCGACGACATCGCATGGCTCCGCATCGGCGAGGACGGCCGTCTCTACGCGATGAATCCGGAAAACGGCTTCTTCGGTGTGGCGCCCGGCACCAACGACAAGTCCAATCCGAACGCGCTCGCGACCTGTCAGGAAGGCGCGATCTTCACGAACGTCTGCCACAACCTCGACGACAACACCGTCTGGTGGGAAGGCCTCGACAACAACCCGCCGCACAACGCCGAAAACTGGCGCGGTGAGATCTGGGACTACACGAAATACGACAAGGCCGACAAGATCGGCACCTCCGGCGCGCATCCGAACTCCCGCTTCACTGCGAAGGCGACGAACTGCCCGTGCCTGTCCTCCGAATTCAACAACCCGAAGGGCGTTCCGGTCTCCGCGATCATCTTCGGCGGCCGCCGCGCGAGAACCGCTCCGCTGGTTTACCAGTCCACGTCCTGGCAGAACGGCACCTTCGTCGGCTCCATCATGGCGTCCGAAACCACCGCAGCCGCTGCCGGCGCGATCGGTGTGGTCCGCCGCGACCCGATGGCGATGCGTCCGTTCGTCGGCTACAACATGGGCGACTACTGGGCACACTGGCTCGAGATGGGCACGAAGATCCCGCACGCACCGAAGATCTTCCACGTCAACTGGTTCCGCACGGATGAGAACGGCAACTTCATCTGGCCCGGATTCGGCGAGAACCTCCGCGTCGTGCTCTGGATCCTCGCCCGCTGCGCAGGAGAGGTCGACGCCGACATCACGCCGATCGGCTATGTTCCGAAGGCGGAAGACATCAACATCGAAGGCCTCGACGGCGTCACGCTCGACACGATCCGCGAGCTGCTCTCCATCGACACCGAGAGCTGGCTGGCCGACGTACAGAATATCAAGGAATTCTACAACCTCGTCGGCGACCGCGTTCCGGATGCGCTCTGGGACGAACTGGCCGCGCTCGAAGCGAGACTGAGTAAATAAACCGGTTCCCGGGCCTCGGAAAAAAGACCGGAATCAATCCAAACGGAAAAGAGGTGAGCTGCATGAGAGAAGAGAGATTCCTTCGGACGAACGGTTTTGCCGCCGCGCATTGCGGAAACGGCAGAACGCCTGCGTTCATCGGCGCGTTTGCGGGGGAGAACTCTGCCCTTTTTCACCCATGCAGCCGCACCGGGATCATACGGGAAGGACTTTGACCTCCTTTTCGGAATTACAACGGACGGCTTCACGGCTGTCCGTTTTCTTTTCCGGGGACAAGCATCCCCTTCGGCACGCGCAGCCGCGGAAGCCCGACGTTCAACCATGATGAGGATGACTGACTTATGAGAGTATTCAAAATTACGGATCTGCATCACGCCTTTGTCGGAAAGAGCATCTTCAACGGGGCGGAACTGACCGTCATGGACGGACGGCCGAACGGAACGCCGGATCACATCGGGCTGGTCGGCCCCAACGGATGCGGCAAATCTACCTTTCTCAAAATGCTGACGGGAGAGGTCGTCCCGGATCATTGGAATTATGAGCCGGCAGCCGGCCTGAAGATCGGCGTGCTCGACCAGTTTGCCGATATCGGCAGGGACATACTCCCCGAAGACTATCTGCGCGCCGTTTTTGAACCGCTGTACGAGGCGGATCGGAGGATCTCGGAACTGTATGAAAACATGGCATCCCTGACCGAGGACGAGCAGATGAAGGCGGCGGACCGCGCGCAAAGACTGTCCGAGTGGCTGGATGAGCGGGAATTCGACCGCATCGACAAGAAGATCGACAGTGTCCTCTCCGGCCTCGGCTTTACGGACGAGGATCGAAAAAAAACAGCCGGGCAGTTTTCCGGAGGGATGAAAACCAAGCTGGTGCTGGCAAAGCTCCTTCTCACGGACAATGATCTGTTGGTGTTGGACGAACCCACGAATTTTCTCGACATCGGGTATATCGAATGGCTCGGGTCCTATCTCAGCCGGTATCGCGGCGCGTTCATCGTCATTTCCCACGACAAGGCGTTTTTAAACCGGACCGCGAACAAGATCGTGGAGATCGCGAACCGGAAGTTCAAGGTCTACGACGGCAACTATGATTACTACGTCAGGGAAAAGGCGCGCAGGGAGGCAGAGCAGGAAAAGCAGAGCGTCGCGCAGGAGAAGTTCGTCGCGCGCTCGGAGGCGTACATCGCCGCAAACTCCGGCGAAGCGTGGGGCGGCAAATCCCGCTCCAAGGCGACATGGCTCGCCAAGATGCTCGCAAATCTGGAACGGATCGAACACCCGGATGAGATCGTCAAACCGCAGTTCGCATTCAAGCACGAGCGCGGGGCGACGAAACGCATCATGACGCTGTCCTCGCTGGAAGTCGGCTACGAGGGCTCTCCCATCCTTCCGCCGCTGAATCTGACGGTGGAGCGCGGAGAAAAGATCGTGTTCCGCGGCTTCAACGGCATCGGCAAGACGACGCTGTTCAAAACCATCGACGGCGATCTGCCGCCGGTATCGGGGACAGTCGTCTTCGGGGAGGGGATCGCGTCCGTATTCCTGCGGCAGGAGGAGGACTACGAAAACAATTTCTCCCACTTCAACAAAACGGAGCGGAAGCGGCTCGGGATCAAGAAGGGACGCCAGAGGGCGATCACGGTGATCGAGTTCGCCAAGGAGTATTACCCGGAGAAGCCGCAGAAGGAACTGCAGGCCGCCCTGTTCTCCTGCGGACTGAACGAGAAGCACTTCTTCAACCAGGTCCGCACGCTCTCCGGCGGGGAGATGATGAAGCTGCGTCTCTGCCTCGCCATGATGAACCCGGTCAATCTCATCCTCCTCGACGAGCCGACAAATCATCTGGACGTCTATTCCGCCGAAGTGCTGATCCACGCGCTGGCGGAATTTCCCGGCACCGTCCTCATGACGACTCACGACGTCAACGCGGACTTGTCCTTCGCGACCAGGACGATCAATCTGGAAGAATTGTTCGATTAAACCGTTTTTCCGAACCGATCCCGGTTTTCCGGCACTGTATGAGCGAAGGGAGGCGATGAGCAGTGGACCTCGGCGAGGAAATCGTACGGGAATACCTCAGACCGCTGTACTACTTTGCGCTGAAAAAGACGTCCGATCGCTACGAAGCGGAAGACCTCTCGCAGGAGATCCTCTGCGAACTGCTCGACGCTCTGGACCGCGGAAACCGTCCGGCGGACGTGCGGGCATGGGTGTGGAAGATCGCCCGTAACCGTTATGCGCGATGGGCGGACCGTAAACACCGGCGTCTCGGAGAGGAATCGGTCGACGCCATCGCCGAAACGGTATCCGACAACACCGCCGCGGAGGATCGGGTGTTTCGGGAGGAAGAGCGCACGCTGCTCTACCGGGAACTCTCCCTACTTGCGACGGATTACAGCCGGATCGTTGCGGCATACTACTTCGACAACCGAAGCGTCTCGCAGATCGCACAAGATACGGGTCTGCCTCCTGGGACGATCAAACGAAAGCTGTATGAGTCGAGACAGCAAATCAAGGAGGGAATGAACATGTCGAGAACCTACGGAAAACGTGCATTCGCACCGGAAAATGTTATTTTCCATCAGAACTGGAACCCAGACAGCGGCGAGGGCGGTCACAGACTCGTGGAGAGGCTTATTCCACAGAATATCCTGCTTGAAGCCTACGACAACCCGTGTACCGTGGAGGAACTGAGCCTTGCGCTCGGCGTCGCGGTTCCCTACATCGAGGATGAGATCCGGCCGCTCATCGAATACGGACTCCTCCTGCGTGACGGGAAACGGTACATGACCGGGATCGTCATTCTCTCGAAGAAAACGCAGGAGAAACTGGCGAAGGTTGGCGACGAAGCAGCTGCACGCCTCGTTCCGCTCGTGCAGAATGCGCTGGTGGAAATCGAGGAGAAGAAACGTCCCATAGCACAGCCCTTCGCGGATCAGAAACCCATGCTGGCTGAGCGCCTATGCCGCCGCATCGCACACACGGGGGACAGCCATTTCCGCACCTTGACCATCCGGCATCACGACGGGGCGGAGTGGGCTATGATTGGCGTGGAAAAAAGCGTGTTTAACGCAAAGTGGCTTGAAAATTGGTGGATCGAGGGAATCGGGCAAGTCATCATGTTGGGCAACCGGATAGACGACTCCGCGCTCAAAATCGATCCCGCCGATATTCCTGTCTTCGAGAGTTACGGGGCTCTCGACGAGTATATCTCAACCTCGCAAAACGACTCTATCGCCACCATCATCCAGAAATGCCGGAGTGCGGAAAATGAAATCCTCCGCGAAGACATTCCTGCTTATCTGTACAAAGAAGCGCTCGTCTCATCGAACATCGACCTGCGCCGTTTGGTCATGGACCGTCTCATCGCATCCGGAGACATCGTACTCCCCGAAGATATGAATAAATCTGCGATGGGCGTGTACAGGATCGAGAAACCCGAATAAACCATACAGTTTACAAAACGCCGCGTACCCTTCAACGGATGCGCGGCGTTTTCCTTCACAAAATATCTGTCAGGCATTTTCGGCAGTGCAGATTTTAGTGACCTTGATACCGAGCTCTGCAAGCGCTTCGCATTCGCTCTTAGACGCGCCGGCTTCGGTAATCAATTCGAGGATCGAATCCGCCGGACAGATCTGCTGAATCGATTCCGTACCGACTTTTGCAGCCGGAAACACGCCGATCACCTTCCGTGTGCCCTCGATCACGGTGCGGGTAATCCCTACCGATGTTCCGCCCTGCACCGACATTCCGAACGATGCAGAGATCCCCGCTGCTGTGAGAAACGCCTTGTCATATCGAAGAGACGCCAACATCCGACGCGCAAATTCGTCATAGAAATTCCCGTTTTCTGCCATTTCCCCTCCGGCGAGGAAAACCCTTACGGCCTCCTTTTTGCGCAGTTCTTCCGCTACGGATGAGGAGTTGGTCGCCACGGTACACCGAAAGTCTCCGGAAATCTCCCTTGCAATAAGCCAGC
>JAFZPN010000218.1 GCA_017550315.1 Clostridia bacterium | reverse complement strand
TCGGCGTCGTCCTGCAGGAGACCTTCCTCTTCTCCGGCTCGATCTACGACAACATCGCCTACGCCAAGCCGGACGCCACGCGCGACGAGGTCATCACCGCCGCAAAGGCAGCCGGCGCGCACAGCTTCATCATGAAGCTCCCGAACGCCTACAACACCAAGGTCGGTGAGCGCGGGCATACCCTGTCCGGCGGCGAGCGTCAGCGGGTGGCGATCGCGCGGGCGCTTTTACACAATCCGCGCATCCTGATCCTTGATGAGGCGACCGCTTCCCTCGACACGGAGACCGAAAAACAGATCCAGGACGCCCTGCAGAAGCTCATCGCGGACCGCACGACCCTTGCCATCGCGCACCGGCTCTCCACCCTGCGCAACGCGACGAAGATTCTCGTGCTTGACCAGGGCGAGGTCGCCGAAATCGGCACGCACGAAGAACTGATGCGGAAGCAGGGCATCTACTACGGCCTCGTGATGGCGCAGAGGCAGATGTCCAAGATGGCTCCGAAGAATCAGATCCAGACGGCTGCCAAAGAAGCCGGATGAGGCATTTTGAGAAGGGGTGACGACCATGACAGATTACATCCGCTCCATGCGTGCGCTTGTCGGACACCGCCCGATCCTGCAGGTCGGCGCGAGCGTGATCCCGGTCAACGAAGCGGGCGAAGTTCTCCTCGAACGCCGGACCGACAACCATTTGTGGGGTTATCCCGGCGGCTCCGTCGAGCTCGACGAAGTGGTGGAAGACGCCGCGCGCCGCGAGCTCTTGGAGGAGACCGGCCTCACGGCGGAAGAACTGACCCTCTTCGGCGTCTTCTCCGGCCCCGACACGCATTACGTCTATCCGAACGGCGACGAGGTCTCAAACGTCGATATCGTCTTCGTCTGCCGACGCTATACCGGGGTGCCCGTCGGTCAGCCCGAGGAGGTCGAGGAACTTCGCTTCTTCCCTCCCGACGCTCTTCCGGAGAACCTTTCCCCGCCGATCCGCCTCCCGCTCCTCACATGGGCGGCGGAACAGAAAAGAGCGAACCCGTAAATGAAAAAAGAAACCGGGAGACGGTATCGATCCGTTTCCCGGATTTTCTTTTGCATGAAAAACAGCCGGATTGCTCCGGCCGTTTGATTCAAGAAGCGAGATAGCGCTCGAGCCATGTCACGCCGAGGTCGAGGGCGTCGTTCATGCCGCTCTTCATGCTGTCTTTGATGACGCGCGCGCTCATCGGCTTCGAGGTGTCGGTGCTGAGAAGCTGCACGTAGATCTGATCGGGGACCTTCTGCCCGCGGAAATCCTTCTCCGTCATGATGATCATCTGGATGACGTACGGATCGGAGAGATTCCCGTAGCAGATCACATTATCTTCGCGTACGAGGGGGCGGTTGCGATACAGCATGTAGTTCCCGTCCACCGTCGATTTGACGTCTTTTCTGTCAACAGTCCATTCTGCCATCGTCGGAATTCCTTTCTGAGCACAATTCAGGTAACAATTTATTATACTATGAATTCCGCCGGAAGTCAAGAGAAGGAAACGAATATTCATCAAGACGGTGCAGAACGTTCAGAATTCGTTCAACATCGGTTGCCGTATTCCACGCGGAAAAGCTCACGCGCACGCTCCCGTCCGGACCGGTCCCGAGGGTACGGTGCGCGTCCGGCGCGCAGTGAAATCCCGTCCGTACGCAGATCCCCTCCTCCGCGAGCGCGGTACCGATCTCTGCCGGAGAGAGAATGTTATGCGTGAAGCTCACGACGGAGCCGTCAGAGGGCCCGTGGACCGTGAAACGCGGGCCGAGACCGGATGTGAAGGAGCTCGAAAGAGCGGCAGTCCGGCTGCGGATCGCATCGATCCCCTGCCCCTCGACCCAACGGATCCCGGCGAGAAGCCCCGCGATGGCGGGCAGCGGCAGCGTTCCGGCTTCGAGGCGTTCGGGCAGTTCCTCCGGCATCTTCGCGTCGAGGGAGCGGATCCCCGCCCCGCCGTACAGCAGAGGACGCGGGAGGACGCCTTCCCCGAGTACGAGCAGCCCGACGCCCTGCGGCCCGTACAGGCCCTTGTGACCCGGCACCGCAAGGGCGGAGATTCCGTCCCGGTCGAGATCGATCGGGATATGCCCCGCGCTCTGGGATGCGTCGACGACGAACGGGATGCCCCTCGCTTTGCACAGCGCGCCGATCTTGCGGAGCGGGAGGACCTTCGAGCAGATGTTCGCCTGATGCGTCGCGACGATCAGCGCGGTATTTGGCCGGATCTTCCCACAGAGCGAGGCGAGGATCGCGTCGTTGTCTCCGGAGGCGTCGAACTGCTCGGCCTCTGCCAGCCCTTCCCGCACCATAGCGATGATCGGGCGGCGGACGGCGTTGTGGCAGAGATTGTCATAGAGAATATGCCTGCCCGGCGGAATGAGGCCGCGGATCGCGATGTTGAGCGAAGCCGTCGCGCCGGAGGTGAAGACCACGCGGTCGGGAGAGGCGCCGAAAAACCGTCCCGCGGTCTCCCGGCAGGTGTAGACAAGCTCCGCCGCCGCCTCCGCAAGCGGATGGGATCCCCGTCCCGGGTTGCCGCCGGAGAAGAGCATCGCCTCCGCAGCCGCATCGATCACCGCGGGCGGCTTCGGCCACGTCGTCGCGGCGTTGTCGAGATAGATCATCGGCCCGCTCCGATCACTTCCCCGTAGGAGACGTTCCGTTTTGCGAGCGCGGAAGTGAGGCGTCCCGATGCGCCGCAGGGAAAGCGGAGGCCGAACGCGCAGCCGTGCTTCGTGACGGACGGGTCGACGGACACGACGCCCGCGGAGATGCGCAGTTCCCCGGCAATCCGGCGCGCCTGCTCCGCCTGTGTCCTGGTTTTCATGGTGAGGATGCAGTCCGGCATATCGGACCTCCTGTGTCGTGGGTTCTCCCTATCAATGTATGCGAGGGCGGGAAAAACGTCACGCCGATTGACAGCAAGGCACATTTGCGTTATAATAGGGAAAAACACCGGAAAGGAGCGGCAGGATGGAGACATACACGGCGGACTTTTTCGATATCAACGAAAACGGCGCGGGCATCACCCGGATTGACGGCATGGTCGTCTTTGTCCCGGGCGTCCTCCCCGGCGAGCGGGCGGAATTTGCGATCACGGAGCAGAAGAAGAATTATGCGCTCGGCGAATGCCTTTCCGTCGTGCGGCAATCGGAGCACCGGATTGCCTCGATCTGTCCCGATGAGGCGGCGTGCGGCGGCTGCTCGCTCGGCTGGGTCGATTTCGATATGGAAAACCGCATCAAGGCAAACACGGTTCGGGCAGCTCTGCGGCGTGCGGGTCTCAGTGATGTCCCCGTGGAAGAGACGGTTTTCGCCGGGGAGCGCTACGGCTACCGCAACAAGATGACCGTGCATTTTGACCCGGCTGCCGGGGTCTTCGGTTACTGCCGTCCCGGGACGAACGAGGTGCTTCCCTTCCGCGGATGCGCGCTCTGTCCCCCGCTCTTTTCCGACATCGTGAAGTTCCTGAACGATCCGCCGCAGCTTGCGAAGCCTCTCTCCCCCGCGTCTCTTGCGGTCCGCAGCGCATCGGACGTCATCACGGTTTCCCTCTCCGCGGGGGCATGGGACGAAGATGCCGCCGACCGCATCCGTGCCGCCTTGACCGAACGGTTCCCGGAAATTGCGCGTGTCCTCGTCAACGCCCCGGATCACCGGGAGACGGCGGAGCTTCTGGATCGCGTCGCGGGGCTCGACATGCGCTACTCCGCCGAGGCCTTCCGCCAGGTGAATACGGAAGCCTTCGAGCGTCTCCTTGCGCTCGTCCGGGGGGAGACGGAGCAGACGTCATTCCGTACCGCCGCAGACCTCTATTGCGGATCGGGCGTGATCGGGCTCACGCTCGCGAAAGCAAATCCCCGCGCGAAATTCTACGGCATCGAGATCAATCCGGACGCCGTGGAGGACGCGAAGAAAAACGCCGCGCGGAACGGGATCGGCAACATCCGGTTCTTCTGCGGCGATGCAGCCTCGTTCCGCCAGCGATTCCCGCTTTCCCCCGATCTCGTCACCGTCGATCCGCCGCGGGCCGGACTGTCCCCCGCGATGCGCCGGGAGCTCCTGGCCATCGCGCCGGAGACCGTGATCTATGTCTCCTGCAACCCGCAGACCCTCGGGCGCGACCTCGCGGAGATGGCGAAGAACGGCTACCGGATCGCGCGCGTCACGCCCGTCAACATGTTCCCCGCGACAAGACATGTGGAATCCGTCGCCTGTCTCTACCGCGCGGAAGATCAGACCGGTTAAGGAGAACGAGAGAAAATGAAACGCTACAACGTCATCATGATCGCCGATCCGGACCGGACGCATCTCTTGATGTGCCGCCGGATGCGCGATCCGTTCCGGGGCAAATACAACATGGTCGGCGGCCACGTCGAGGCGGGAGAATCCGAGGATGACGCGGCCTATCGCGAACTGTACGAGGAGAGCGGGATCACCCGGGACGACGTCTCCCTCACGCGCGTGATGGATCTCGTCTATCATTACGAGGATCTCGAAATCGAGGTGTATGCCGGGCGGCTGAGGCATCCCGTCAAAGTGCGCGGCGACGAGAATCCGCTCGCATGGATCTCCATCGACGAAAATTTCTTCGACAAGGAGCGCTTCGCCGGAAACGGCAACATCGGACACATCCTCATCGAGACGCTCCTCTCGGGCGCCTTGGACTAAAAACAACAGAAATCCCCTTCGCTGCTCCCCGGCGAGGGGGATATGTTTATTCATCTGCAAGGTCGCGGCGCCGCCACACGAGATACACCCCGACGCAGATCGCGACGGAGAGGACGGACCCCGCGGTCGAGGCCAGTCCCATCGGAAAGAGCGTGTCCGCGAACGTCACGGACGCCCAGTACGCCACGGGGATCCGGACGCACATCATCGAGAGGAGATTGTGTACGAACGGGACGAGCGATTTGCCGAGCGCGCAGAAATAGCCGCTGAAGCAGAAGTGAACGCCCGCGAGCATACAGTCCATCACGTACCCGCGCATGTACTGCCCGCCGAGCCGCACCGCTTCCCCGCCGTCCCGGAGGAAGAGCGAAACGAAGGGCTCCGCGGCGATCTGCATGACGACGGTCACGAGAAAGCCCCAGCCGAGCGCGATGCAGACGGCATACCGGAGGGTCTTGCGCGTGCGATCCGGTTTTCCCGCTCCGAAGTTCTGCGCGCCGACGGCGGAAACGGTCGAGAGCATCGTCGACGGGATCAGGAAGAGGATGCCGATGATCTTTTCGACGACTCCCACCGCCGCCGCATCGTCCAAACCCCGGCGGTTCGCAAAGACCGTGATCGCGATGAACGCCAGCTGGATCAGGCCGTCCTGCACGGCGACGGGGATCCCGACCCAGAGGAGCGCGCGCATGGTTCCCCGCTCCGGGCGGAAATCCGTTCGCCGGATCGGCGGGATGACCCTGCTGCGCCGCAGAAACAGGAGCGCGGAGAGGACGCTCACGGCCTGTGAAATGACCGTTCCGAGCGCCGCGCCCGCCGTGCCGAGGGCAAATCCGCCGATGAAGAGAAAGTCGAGCGCGATGTTCGTGACGCAGGCGACCCCGACGAATTTCAGCGGCGTCTTCGTGTCGCCCAGACCCCGGCAGATCGCGCTGATGACGTTGTAGGCCGTGATGAAGGGGATCCCGCAGAAGCAGACGGAGAGATAGCGGACCGTGCCCTCGACCGCTTGTAGCGGCGTGGAGAGGACGGAGACGATCGGGGAGACGCAGAAGAGGAGGAGCGCGGTCAGGACGCAGGAGAGGATCCCGAAGAGCGTGACCGTGTTCCCGACGGCCGCCGCGGTGTCCCTCTCCCGTCCGGCTCCGACCGAGCGGCCAACGAGCACCGTCGTTCCCATCGCGACCCCGACGAGGATCACGGTCAGGACGTGCATGACCTGGCTCCCGACGGAGACCGCGGTCGAGCTCTCGGTGCCGCAGAAGAGGCCGATGATGTAGAGGTCCGCCATGCCGTAGAGCGTCTGAAGAAAGTACGAGAGAAGATACGGCAGAGAAAAGCGCACGACGGCATGAAAAACCGATCCGGTGGTGAGATTTCGTTCCATACAGTAAAAAAGCAGGATAAGATCAGAAACGGGGAGAAACCTTCGTGAGTTCCTCCCCGCGGCTGTCAGACGGACCGATTATTCGTCGGCGTTTTCCCAGTTGTGATAGATGTTCTGGACGTCGTCGTTGTCCTCGAGCATCTCGATGAGTTTCGTCATGTTCTTGATGGCGTCCTCGTCTTCGAGCGTGACGTAGGTCTGCGGGATCTTGTCCTCTTCCGCGGACTCGATCTTGTAGCCCTTTTCCACGAGCGCATCCTTGACGGCATAGAGATCGTCGACCTCGGTGGTGATCTCGAAGGTCTCGTCGGTGGCGGCAAAGTCCTCCGCACCGGCTTCGAGCGCCGCTTCCATCAGGGTGTCCTCATCGACGTCCTCGTTGTCCTCTTTGAGAAGCACGATCACGCCCTTGTCGTCGAACATGTAGGAGACGCAGCCGGTCGCGCCGAGGTTTCCGCCGTATTTATCGAAATAATGGCGGATGTCGGACGCCGTGCGGTTGCGGGAGTCGGTCGCGGTCTCGACGATCACGGCGACGCCGGACGGACCGTAGCCCTCGTAGGTGATCTCTTCGTACTGAACGGCTTCCGCGCCCATCGCCTTTTTGATCGCGCGGTCGATGTTGTCGTTCGGGACGTTGTTGGCTTTTGCCTTCGCGATCAGCTCGCGCAGCTTGCCGTTGGTGTTCGGGTCGCCGCCGCCCTCACGGACGCAGATCGCGATCTCCTTGCCGATCTTGGTGAAGACCTTTCCCTTCTGGGCGTCGGTCTTCTCCTTCTTGTTCTTGATGTTGTTCCATTTGCTGTGTCCGGACATAATAACCTCGTTTTCTATAAATATATTATTTCAATCAGATTTTTTCGGGCGTCTTCATGCAGATGAGATGCAGAGCGGAGCCGAGCACGGTTCTTGCCGCGCGGGTGAGACGGACGCGGTATTCGCGCTGGTCCGCTTCCTCCGCCGAGACGATGGGACAGTCGCGGTAGAAGTGGTTGAACGCCGTGCAGACCTCGATGGCGTACCGGGTGATGACGGAGGGCTCGTAGGCTTCGAGCGCTTCTTCGACCTTCTCCGGGAAGAGGGACAGGACCTTGAGCACTTCCTCCTCGGACGGATGGGAGAGCGCGCCGCCACACCCTTCGATCCCGGCGGCCTTTGCCTTCTCGAGGATCGAGCAGGTCCGCGCGTAGGTGTACTGGGCGTAGGGACCCGTGCTGCCGTCGAAGCTGAGCGCCTGATCGAGGATGAAGTTGATGTCCTTGATCCGGCTGTTGTACAGGTAGTTGAACACGATCGCACCCACACCGACCGCTTCCGCGACCTCGTCCTTGTTCTCAAGGTCGGGATTCTTCTCGTCCATGACCTCGCGCACCTTCTCCACGGAGAGGCGGAAGAGGTCCTTCAGAAGCACGACGTTGCCGGTCCGTGTCGCGAGCTTCGCGCCGTCCACCGAGACCGTGCCGTAGGGGACGTGCACCATGTCCTTGTACCACGGACAGCCCATCAGGTCGATGACCTTGAAGAGCTGGGCGAAGTGCAGGCACTGCTGCGCGGAGGTCACGTAGATCGCCTTGTCGAAGTCGTACGTCTCCTTGCGGTAAAGCGCTGCGGCGATGTCGCGCGAGTGATAGATGGTGGTGCCGTCGCTCTTGACGATGATGCAAGGGGGCATTTTCCATTCGGACAGGTCGACGATCTGCGCGCCGTTGTCGGTCTTGAGAAGCCCGAGGGAGCGGATCTTCTCCACCGCCTCATCCACGAGGCCGCCGCGCATGTAGAAGGACTCGCCCGTGTAGGAATCGAATTCGATGCCGAGCTGGCGGTAGGTCTTCCCGTATTCCGCGAGGGAGACGTCGCAGAACCATTTCCAGAGCGCGAGGTTGTCGGGGTCGCCCTCTTCGAGCTTGTGGAATTCGGCGCGTGCTTCGTCCTCGAGCGAGGGATCCTTTTCCGCTTCCTCGTGGAATTTCACGTAGAGCCGCACGAGTTCGTCGATGCCGATCCGCTCGACGGTTTCCCGGTCGCCCCAGCGGCGGAAGGCCACGATCTGCTTGCCGAACTGCGTGCCCCAGTCGCCGAGGTGGTTGATCCCGACGCAGTGATAGCCGACGAATTCATGCAGCAGCTTGATCGAATGGCCGATGACCGTCGTGCCGAG
>JAFZPN010000217.1 GCA_017550315.1 Clostridia bacterium | reverse complement strand
TCAATGCAGCAGTTTATTGAAGAAAGCTGTACTCCGATTCGGTTGCATTGTGTGAGGCTTCCCCTTGAGGGGAAGCTGTCAGCCTTAAGGCTGACTGATGAGGTGTTTTAGGTTGAGATTTGTATCACCATCTGTTTTCAGTCAAAAAACGGTACCGTTCATTTCACGATACCGTTTTTTTGTAGGGAATTTTCCTCAGTCGAGGAAGTAGACCTCCATGTCGCGGACGACGCCTTCGATGCTCATGAGCGGGGCATTCGGATCGTCATCCATCATCCAGATATCCACCTGCCACGGATCGAGATGCCCGGTATCCTCCGATACCCGGTAGCCGAAGTCGTAGCGGTCGTTTTTGATGTACATGCGGGTCCCGATGGGAATGTAGTCGAGGTTCGTCGCGACGGTCCGCGTGGTGGTGTAGTTGCCGGAATACGTCGGCCCGACCAGGTTGTAGTAGGTCGCCTTGCAGATTTTCTTCCACGAGTAGGAATAGGTCACGCCGTCGCCGCCGACGAAGGTCCCGCCGACGCCGATCTCGTACCGCTCGGGCACCATCGCGGTAAGCACCTCTTCCCAGTCCAGCCACCGCTCCCATTCCATGCCGTTCTTGTAGATGACGGTGTAGTGTAAAATGCTCTCGCCGTCCCTGCCCTCTTCGAGCATGTTGATCTCCCCGCGCGGGATGGTGTCGATGCCGATCTCCTCCGCGGTGCGCGGGACGGTCTTCCTCACGTCTTCGGTGGTATAGAAATACTTGTCCACAGTGATCGTCATATCGGCGGCCAGCCAGTCGTTCCAGAGATCGACGGAGGGGATCTCGTCGTCCGCCAGCGTGATCCCGCGGTTGCCGAGGATCATGCCGAGCGTCGTCGCCTCGGTGTAGACCGAGAGATCCTCCCGGTCATAGAAGTCCACGACGATCCAGTATTTCGGCACCTCCGGCTCCGGCGCGGGTTCCGGTTCGGCCTGCGCGGTCGTGAAGTACAGCCGGGCGGACGCATCCATCATCCGGGTGAGGATCGCCGCGACTTCGCTGCGCCTGATATAGTGATAGGGATAACAGGCGTGCGCCTCGTCGCTGCCCTGCACAATCCCGGCCCGGTAGAGCGCGTAGATCGCCGCGCCGTTCGGATCGTAGATCGAGACGTCCGGGATCGATCCGTCGGGGATCGCGTTGATCGCCGTCAGCGCATCCGCCGGCAGGGCGCTCGCGAAGATCGCCATGAAGCCGCCGCGCGATGCGTTCGCACCCCAGTCGCGGTCCTCCGCGATGATCCCGGTCATCCAGGCGTAATCGACATAGGGCTGATACCACGGGGAGACGCTTGCCGGCGCGAGGGTGATCGTCCCCGTCCACCAGAGCTGGTTCATGCACGCCGCCAGCTTCACGGTCTCCGCGTAGGTGAGGTATTCGTCCGGGCAGAAGGTCGATCCGGTCTTACCGTTGACCAGTCCCCTGTTCACGGCGTTCATCACGTCCGCATAATACCACGCGGTCGGGGAAACATCCGTGAACGGATTGGCAGTATATGCGGCCGCCGGGGAAATCATCCCCACCGCAAGCAAAACGGCGGCCGAGAGAGAGATAATCCATTTTTTCAGAGTGTTTTTCATGAGAATCCTCCTGACTTCCTCCATGATACCACAACTCCGGCGGCTTTGTCAAGCACGAAAATGAGCCCGCCGCCCGGCAGGCCCGTTTTTGTTCGGATTTGATGCGCCAAAAACGCCTCCGCGTCACCGGATATCGTCGAGATATGCCGCTTCCTTTTCGAGACACAGCGCGGCGGACTCCGCCGTATCCCGGAACCGGATCCCGACGGAGCGGATCTTTTCCTGATCCATCGCCAGGCTGCGCGGGACCGGAAGCTCCCCGGGAACGGCCAGCCCCCGGACGGGCATTCCGAGCGCCTCGCCCAAAAGATCATAGACCCGCACGGCGGTCTCATACGAATTCCCGGAGGCGGGGCCGCCGAAATTGTAGGAGCCGCCCGGCGCGTCCGAGAAGAGCAGCGTCTTCATGCCCGCCGCCACCTCCCCTGCCCAGGTCTGCGCCCGGAGCTCGTTCACGGCGTACCGCACGGGCCTCTGCTCCCGGACCGAGCGGATCATGTTTTTGAGATAGTTCGCCTTCCCCGGCTTCAGATCGAACATCCAGTCCAGCCGCAGCGCGCACGCCGACGGCAGGATCGCCGCGACCCGCTCCTCCGCTTCGAGCTTTTCCCGCGCATAGAGGTTCTCCGGCGAGAGGGGATCGGTCTCCCGGTTGAGCCGGCCGGCGTCCTTCGTTCCGGAATAGACCTGATCGGAGCTCGCAAAGAGGAAACGGCCCGTCATCCCGTATTCCTTCGCGCACGTCGCCAGCCGGACGGGACCGCCCGTGTTGACATCGCGGGAGAGCGCTTCGTTTCGGGCGCATTCCGCGATATCGGAGATCGCGGCGAGGTGGATAAGGGCGTCCGGGCGGTGGCGGTCGAAATAGGCCTTGCAGCTATCCAGCGAGATGACGTCGAGTTCCGCGTGGGACGGCGCGAGCACCTCGATCGCCGCATCTTCTTCGAGATATGCCCGCACGCGCGAGGCAAGAAAACCGGACGTGCCGGTGATAAGGATCTTCATCGTCGGATTCCTCCTGTATCTGTATATCGGTGGATCGGTGTGCCGGGTCTAACCGCGGAAGCCCCGCTCGTCCCCGATAACGGGGATGGTCTTCGCCTCCATGTTCTCGATCCGCACGAAGGTCCCGCGCTCGACGGCGAGGATCACCTGATCGATCTGCTCCTCCGTGCCCTGGATCTCCATCACCACGCTGCCGTCGTACTCGTTCCGCACCCATCCGGTGCAGCCGTACAGATCCGCGGCGTGACGGGCGCGATACCGGAAGCCCACGCCCTGCACCGCGCCGGTGAAGACGAGACGCCGCCGGATCAAGCGCTGCGACGGCGACGCCTTGCCCGTGACCGTCTCGCGCTCCCACTCCGCCAGATACGCCTCGAGGAACGCGTGGCGGCTCTCGGCCATCTTCTTCGCCGCGTCGGTGTTCATCCCGTCCCGGAGCCTCAGCAGCTTCTCGTGAAAGTGCGCGAGCGAGGATTCGAGCCCTCTCCCGTGCGCGCCGCCGTAGGCAAAGGTCCGCGCGATGCCGACCGCCCCCATCGCGTCGAGGCGGTCCGCGTCCTGTACGATCCGCCCCTCAATCGTTGCGGGTGCCTGTGTCCCGTTCTTGCTGTACGAGACCGCGTTGATCGCCGCGCAGACCTGCTCCGCCTTGTCGGGAGCGTATTCCGCGAGGAAGTGCCGGGCATGGGCGTTGTCCTCCGTCTTGAACAGCTTCGGGTCGTCCGCGTCGTGAAGCAGGGCAGCCAGCGCGACGACCTCCCTGTCCGCCTCAGGCTCCTCGTCCGCGATCCGCATCGCGATCCCGTATACGCGCATCTGGTGGTCGAATCCGTGTCCGTCCGCGTTCCCCTCGAACAGGGTCCGAATATACCCGATCGCCGCGTCGATGATAGTCTGCATACGCGCCTCCTGTGTTTTCTCTTTTATCTACTATCCGCATTGTAGCACAATTCCGGGGCAAATGCAATGGGAATCTGCTCCTCCTCTTGCGTTTTCCGCCGCCGGAGGGTATAATAGAGAAAATACCCCGATAAACAAGGAAAGCGAGGCTCCGGCCATGACCGCCTCTTCCCCCCTCTGCCTCCGCGAACGGATCGACGCCTGCTCCTCCGGCGATATCCTGTATATCCCGGCGGGCATCCACAGAATCTCCGCCCCCATCCGGATCGCCGGGCTGCGGGATTTAAGCATCATCGGCGAGGACGGCGCGGTCCTCTGCGGAACGATCCCTCTGTGCTGCACGGATTTCACCGAGGAAGCCCCCGGCGTCTTCTCCGCCTCCGTTCCCGCTCCCGTCGACGGTTTTTTCGTCGGCGATCGCGCGTATACGATGGCGCGGTATCCCAAAGCGACCGATCCGGACGCCCCGTTCGGGGGATACGCGGCGGACTGCCTTTCGCCGGAGAAGACGAAGGACTGGGCGAATCCGGCGGGCGGCTATATCCACGCCATGCACAAGCATCTCTGGGGCGGGTACTCCTACCGGATCGAAGGCAAGGACCCGGACGGCACGCTCCGGCTCTCGGGCGGCTGGCAGAACAACCGGCAGATGGGAATGCACGGCGAATACCGCTATGCCGAAAACATCGGGGAGGAGCTCACGGAGCCGGGCGAGTGGTTCTTCGACGAGGCCGCCATGCGCATTCTCGTCCGTCCCGTCCCCGGCGACGATCTCGACGAGGCGGAAGCGGCGGTCTCGGAGGGCTTCTTCATACTCGAAGACTGCGAGGGCGTGACGCTCGAGAATCTCGTCTTCGAGCGCTCCGTGCGCACGTTCATGAAGACCCGGGAGCCCCTCTTGCGCAGCGACTGGACGATTTACCGCGGCGGGGCGGTGACGATCCGGGATTCGGGGGCCTGTTCGCTCGACCGCTGCGTTTTCCGGGACATCGGCTCAAACGGCGTCTTCGTCGACGGAAACTGCGCGGGGATCATCGTCACCCGCTCGCATTTCCACGGAATCGGCGCGTCGGGGCTCTGCTTCGTCGGACACCCGGATGCCGTCCGTTCGCCGCTTTTTGAATATGGTCAGACCCATTCGCTCGCATCCGTCGATCGGACGCCCGGACCGCAGTCCGAGAATTACCCCAAAAACTGCTCGGTCGAGGACTGCCTCATCGAGCGGGTCGGGACGGTCGAGAAGCAGGCGACGGGCGTGGAGATCTCGATGGCATACGGGATCGCGGTGAAGAACTGCACGATCTGCCACACCTCCCGCGCGGGGATCAACATCTCCGAGGGGACCTTCGGCGGCCATCGCATCGAGGGCTGCGACGTCTTCGACACCGTCCGCGAGACGGGCGATCACGGCAGCTTCAATTCCTGGGGCCGGGACCGGTACTGGCACCTTGAGGGCCTCGACGACCGCGACGCCGGACAGTACGCGAAGCTCGACATGCTCGCGCCGAACGTGATCGCCCGGAATCGCTTCCGCTGCGACCGCGGCTGGGACATCGACCTCGACGACGGATCCTCCTGGTACGTCGTCGAAGAAAACCTCTGCCTTTCGGGCGGGATCAAGCTCCGCGAAGGCTTCTTCCGCACGGTGCGGCGCAATATCTGCGTGAACAATTCCCTTCACTTCCACGTCTGGTATCCCGCAAGCGGCGACACGGCGGAGGAAAACCTCGTCTTCTCGCCCTACGCGCCCATCGGGATGCCGGAGAACTGGGGGGAATCCACAGACCGGAACATCCTTTACTCGCCGGACGTCCCCGCTCCCGTTCACGCGGACGAGCTGTCCTCCCTGTCGGGTCAGGATGCGCACTCGGTCAAGCAGAACGTCCGGTTCCGCGCGCCGGAATCGGGGAACTTCACACCGGCGGATCTTCCCGCCTTTCGGGATTTCCCGACGGAGTTCGGCGTCCGGTATGAGCCGCTGCGCCGCATAGCCGACCGCCCGGAGATCCCCCGCATCCGGACGGCGGAGACTAAACAGGAGACATGCCGTCCGATCCGCTGCCCCCGCCTCGGTCTCACGGCGAAGGATATCGAGAACGACGACGAGATGTCGGCTTACGGTACGGCGGAGTATAGCGGCGCGATTGTCACAGAGGTGGAGGAGGGTTCTGCGGCGGAGAAGGCCGGACTGCTCCCGGGCGACGTGATCGTCTCGTGGAACGGACGGCAGATCCGGTCCGCCTCCGATCTCGACGGCTGGGCGCTCGATCCCGAGGCATATCACGCGATCCGCGTCCTGCGGCGGCAGGGGGAGACTGTGCTCTGACGGCGAATACCGCACGATCGGGCAGATGAACGCGGCGAAATTCCGCATAACGGCGGAGGGATGCGCGTGTCCCCCTTGCTTCTTTCCCTGTGATATGATACAATGGAGACAAACCGGACGAGGTTCAAATATAACACGGAGGCCCGCGATGAACGATTCATTCAGAGAAGAGGTAGCGGCGAGCGGCACGATCCACTTTCCCCTTCCCCTGCACCGGGAACGGGAATTTGACGCGCGGTTTTATCGGGCCGCCGTCGCCGAATCCCGGCCGCTCGACCCGGTCGCCCGCCCCACAGCGGAAGGATCCGCGGCGGAAGGGGGGCTCGGGGAATCACAGGCAGACGGGATCTACACAATCTCGGCGCCGCTCCGGTGCGAACCGTGGCCGAAGGATACGCCGGGGGACGTCGGCTACCGCAATTTCGGCGTCGCGCGGCTCGTGTTCCGCTTCGCGGCGGAGGACTGGGAGCGCTTCGACCGGCTCCGCTTCTCTGTCAGACCCGTCATCGACGGCGCGCGCGTCTTCCACCTCAACGCGGCGATCGTGAGCGACGGGCGGATCCCGGTCCCCGATCCGTACTGGCGCGAAGGCGCAACGGTGTTCGATCTCGACGGCGGCGTCTGGAACGACTGCATCTGGGAATTCGGCTCCATGCCGCGGGATGCGGTGCGGGAGGTGCAGTTCTACGTCTTCTGCGCTGGTCATGACACCGCGGCGGACGACCGCCTGACCTACGCCTTCCGGGACATCCGGCTCGAGCGTGTCCGGCGGGAAGAGGATGCGGCGGTTTATCCGGGACGCGGGGACAGCCTCCACACCCTCGGCTGGGAGAACCCGATCCCCGGGATCCGGCTCTCCTCCGCAGGCTATTTTCCGGACGGCATGAAGACCGCCGTGGCGTCGACCGATGCGGACGCCTTCACGCTGACGGACGAAGCGAACGGGCAGACCGTCTATGCCGGCCCGATCCGGGAGGCAGAGAACGAGCGGGGCCGCTTCCGGGTGCTGGATTTTTCCCCGTTTTCCGCGCCGGGCGTCTATCGGCTTCATGCCGGCGACCTCGTCAGCCCGCCCTTCCCGATCGGGGAGGAGATCGCGGAGGAGGCCCTCTGGAAAGCCCTGAACTTCCTCTACTGCCAGCGCTGCGGATTCCCGGTCCCCTCCAAGCACGGCGCGTGCCATCTCGATTTCCTCGGCGAGCACAACGGGGAGACGATCCTCTTCCACGGCGGCTGGCATGACGCGGGGGACACGTCCCAGCAGGCGGCCCAGACGGCGGAAGTCGTCGAGACCCTTTATGAAAACGCCGTCCTGCGCAAAGCGAACCGCCCTCTGTACCTGCGGCTCATGGAAGAGGCCGGCTGGGGACTCGATTTTATCCTGCGCACGCGGTTCGGCGACGGATTCCGCGTCACGAGCGCCGGATCGACCCGCTGGTCCGACAACCGGCTCGGCACCTTCGACGACGTAGCCTGCCGGGTCTTCGATCACGCCTACGAAAACTTCCTGTTCGCGGGAGCAGAGGCCGCCGCCGCACAAGCGCTCCGGGACTTTGATCCGGGCCTGTCTGCCTGCGCTGAAAGAGCGGCTGCGGAGGATTTCCGGTTCGCCGAAGCCGTCTTTGCCGAGCGGGGCGTAGAGCCTGCGCACATGTTCGAGCACACCTACAACAGCGGCCTGTCGCAGTACTGCGCCGTGTTCGTGCGCGCCGCCTGCCGCCTGTTCCGCCTGACGGGCGATCCCGCCTATGCGGACACAGCCAAGCGCACCGGGGATCTTCTGCTCGGCTGTCAGGAGACGGGGGACCTTCCCTTTGCCGGATTCTTCTGCCGGGACGAGACGCACAAAACGCCCGTGCACTTCAATCATCAGGCGCGGGAGCACCAGTTCGCCGAGGCGCTCGTCTTCCTCTGCGAGACCTTCCCGGCCGATCCCGCGCGGATCCGGTGGGAGGCGTCGCTGAGGCTCTACGGCCGTTATCTTTGCTTCCTCGCCGGAAATACCGCGCCGTGGGGCATGCTCCCCGCGGGGATCCACAGGACCGACGAAGCAGAAGACCGCGCGCTCTTCCCCTATCTGCATGTCACGTGCGACTACGACGCGGAGCGGGAAAACTGGGAAAAGCAGCTTGCCGCCGGACGCGATCTCGGCGGAGGGTACGTCCTGCGCAATTTCCCGGTCTGGTTCTCGTTCCGCGGCAATTCCGCCGTGCTCCTCTCGTCGGGACGGGCGGCGGGCATCGCGGGGCGCTATCTCGGCGACGCTGCCCTGAGGGGACTCTGCCGGGAACAGCTCTACTGGATGTGGGGCAAAAACCCGTTCGGACAGTCCCTCGTCTACGGGATGGGGTACGATTACCCGAAGCTCTACACCGTCCACATGGGAGAGACCGTCGGCGCCGTCCCCGTCGGGATCGAGACGTACGGCAACGGGGACGAACCCTACTGGCCGGGCAACAACAACGCGACCTACCGCGAGATCTGGATCGGCGCCGTCTGCCGGTATCTGGAAGCGCTCGCGTGCTTATAAATCCAATAAGAATCGATGGGAGGATTCACCATGTTCGATATCCGCATCATGAAGGACGAGCGCGCCTTCGACATCGCCGCCGCCTGGGAGATCATCGGCCAGATCTTGAAAAAGCCGGATTCCGTGATCGGGCTCTCCACCGGCCAGACCACGAAAAACATGCACGCGATCGTCGCGGACATCTTCCGCCTCTACCCCTTCGACGTCAGCCGCGTGACCTTCTTCAACGTGGACGAGCTGACCAATCTGCCGCTCAGCTACCCGGGCTGCTGCCGGACCATGATCGAGGAGCAGCTGACCCATCCGCTCGGCATCCCCGAGGAACGCTTCCTCATGCCGGCCACTTTGTCCGACGACTTCGAGGGCGAATGCCGGAAGTTCGAGGCCGCGCTGGAGGCGGCGGGCGGAGCGGATTTACAGATGCTCGGCCTCGGGTACAACGGCCACATCGGCATCAACCAGCCCGGCACGCCGTTCGGGAGCGACACCTGGGTCTCCCCGATGGATCCCGTCTTTGAGGAGCGGGTGCGCCGGGAGACGGGCGTGGGACCGGACTATCCCCTCGGCGGGCTGACCCTCGGCATCCGGACCATCATGCACACGCGCCGCATCGTCCTCATCGCGAAGGGCGAGCACAAGGCCGACATGGTCCGGCAGATGCTCAAGGGCCCCGTGACGGAGGACATCCCCGCCTCCGTCCTCCAGCTCCATCCGAACTGCACCTTCCTCCTGGACGCCGCCGCCGGAAAATACGTCGCGGATCTCGCATAACCGGACCTGTTCCTGACCTGCCGCAAGCCAATCACGGAGATCTCCCTCGGCTTGGACTGAGTACAGCGTCACAACAAAAACAGCAGGCACGCCGTCTTTACGGTATGCCTGCTTTGTTTATGGCGTATGGGATCCGTCAATCCCCGCCAAGCTGATCCATCATCTTCTGGTAGGACTTGTTCAGCACCTTCATGATCGAGGCGGAATAGCTCGCCGGGCTGGCGTTCAGATCGTTCACAAACTTCGAGAAGTATTTGTACTCCCCGAGCTGCCCGGAGGGATCCACGTTGTACGAGAGGTCGCAGATCGCCTTCTCGCGCATCATGCGGTAGATGTTCTTCGAGTCCTCGTCCCGCAGGATCTTCCCTTCGACGTACTGCTCAATGAACGCGTCCACGACGTACTTGTTCGAGCCCGCGCTGAGCACGTCGATGATCGTGCCCGTCCGGAGGGGATCCGACAACGTGATCGGCGTCGCCATCATCCCGCCCACGGTCCAGATCGTGTAGTCGTCGGACTCGTCCAGCTTCGGATAGGGCAGATAGCCGAAATCGAATTCCAGATCGCGCAGCAGGACCGGGTCGGAGCCGTAGCCCTCGAAGAGCGCGTTGCCCGCCTTAAAGACATTGTAGTGGTCGTTCCCGCTCGTCGCGAAGAAGACGTCGGGATCGGTGCGCAGCCCCTGCATCAGCTCCACGATGCGGACAATGCGGTCGGACACGAGGTTGAAGTGATACCCTTCCTCGTCCCACGTCATCGGCAGCTCGCCGAAGTTGAAGCCGAAGCCCGCGATGTACGCGGCGTTCATCGCCATGCCGTAGCGGTCGTCCTTGTCCGCCTGGCCGTTGCCGTTCAGATCGGCGTACGCGTCCTTGGCGTAGCCGTGCATCGTGTCGAACGTCCATTCCCCGTTGTAGACCGCCTCATAGGGATAGGAAAGCCCGAGCTGGGTCGCGAGTTCCTTGTTGAACAGGATGCGGAAATGCTGCTGGACCGGGAAGGTGAGGTCGCTGACGGCGAAATACTGCTTGTTGCCGAGGTTGTACGTCTTGTTCGCCGACTGATTGTACCAGCGCGCGCCGAGATCGATGCCCTCGAGCGCCTGCCAGTCATAGACGAGGTTTCCGGTGATGTAGGACGCGCGCTCGCCGGGGCACCAGAAGCAGATCAGGTCGTAGGTCTCGCTCTCGCCGGCCTTCACGACGTTCTTGAAGTCGCCCTCGTAATTGCCCTCGCAGAGCTCCTCGACCTGGATGTTGATGAGATCCTCCGCTTCGAGCGTGCGCTTGTATGCCGCGTCGTTCAAAACTTCGCCCGTCATCTCCTCGGGCGCGATGTAGATGTTCCACGTGCTGTCCTCGTACCGCACGACGGTGAAGGTGTAGCCCCCGAAGTCCGTCCCCTCGGGCAGCGATGCGTACCAGTCGAATTCCGTCTCCTCGACCGCCTCAATGGCGCCGGGATCGGGCGTGAGCGCGGATGCGCCGTCATCCGGAGCGCCGTCCCCGCCTCCCGCGGCACAGGACGGAAGCAGGAACAGAAGGGCGAAGAGCAGGATCAGGATGCGTCGTTTCATGGCAGATCTCCTGTAATGTTGTCCGCCGGAGCGGATCTTGCAGTTTCATTATAGCACAGCCGCGCCGACAATGCAAGAGGAATCGGAAAAGCCGCCCGGGGATGCCGAGCGGCTCATATTATTTCAGAGTCTTTCCGCGGGCGGCATCAATCGCCGCCGTAGGTCTTGAGGGTCTTTTCCATGGACTTGTTCACGATCTTCACGCTCTTCTCGAAGGACGAGGCGAACGTGTCCGCCTTTGAGTTCCACATGCTCGAGATCGTGCCGTACATGCTGCCCCAGTTATAGAAGCGGCCGATGTCGTAGATCACGCTGTCGAAGATGATCTCCAGCATTTCGAGCGAGTCGTCGTCGCGCATGTACTTGCCCTGCAGGGTGATGTCATAGTACGCCGGGAGCACGACCTGCATGCTTCTCGCCGAGAAGGCCTCGATGAGGATGCCCGTGCGTTCCGGTTCCGCACACGTGATCGGAACGGAGAAGAAGCCCGTGCCGTAGGGGTCGTTCTCGTTGCAGTATCTCTCCTGCGCCTCGTCGAACTTCGGATTCGGCAGGATCCCGAAGTCGGATTCCACTTCGCGCAGGTTTTCAATGTCGCGCATGTGCACCCAGGAGAACAGGGTGTTCTTGCCTTCGATCATCTTGACCTTCACGTCGTAGTCGCCCATGCCCTTGTACACGTCGAGTTCGGTGGACATGGAGAGCGTGCAGTCCTGCTGGATGAAGTTGATGAGCTTGGTCCAGGATTCCACGGAGTGGTCGGTCAGGAACGTGATCTGCGGATCGCCGTTCTGATCGAGCACCGCGCACATGTTGCCGAGCGCGTTGAACATGGTCTGGCCGGAGTCGCTGAAATACAGGTAGCCGATGACGTCTGCCTCGTTGTACTTGCCGTCGCCGTTCTTGTCGGTGAGGACCGCGTTCGAGAGCTCGGCGAACTTGTCCATGGTGAACTTGCCGTCGCGGACGAGCTCATAGGGATCGTCGAGGTGGTAGTCCGTAATGTTGTCCTTCACGAAGGCGATGACGTTGACGGCGTTGTTGTCCGCCTCGGTCAGTTCCCCGGCCGCGAAGAAGATCTTGCCGCAGAGGGAGAGGTCGTGGATGGAGTTCTGATCCCACCACGGCTGTTCGAGGTTCAGATAGGGGACGTCCTTGAGGTCCAGAAGCTGACCCTTGCCGGCAATGGCCGTGGTGTCGTTGCCGTTGCAGATCACGGCGTCCATGTTCTCCCCGGCCGTCACCATCTTGGCGACGTAGGAGGAGCAGGCGCCGTTGTCGCCCATGTACTCCTGCGCGACCGTGATGTTGTAGGTGTTGTTGATGTAGTCGTTGCGGTTGTAAATCGCGTCGTTCAGCGCGTCGCCGCTCAGCTCTTCCACCCAGATGTCCTTGACGGTCCAGAAGTTGGAGCCGCACTTGCGGATATAGAAGGTGAAGGTGTAACCGCCGTAGTCGTTCACCGGGACGCCCGGATCATAGGAGATCTCGGTCTCTTCCTCCGCGTCGGGGGAGACCGTCGGATCCGTGACCGTCGTTCCGGCATCGGAGCCGTCCGTTTGGCCTTCCTTCGCGTTCGCGCTCTCGCTGCAGGCCGCGAGGGACAGCATCAGGAGGACCAGCGCGAAGCACAGGAGCCGTTTGAAGGTGATCTTTGCCATACCGTGTTTTCGTCCTTTCGTTTGTTCTCCGGAGAGGATTTTCCCGAAAACCCCGCCGGATTTGGTTATGAGGATGATGAAATCAGTATATCATCCGGAATCGGATATTATATGAACAAATCGTGAATTCAATGCAGGGCGTCCGCGCCGTCCTCGAAGACCAGCTCCTCGACATGGTAGCTGATCGGGGACGAGGATCCGTTGAGGTCCGTCCGGTTGGTCACCCAGACGGCGGAGAGACGTTCCGCGGGCGAGACGATGAAGTGCGTGCCGTACGCGCCGCTCCATCCGTAGGTTCCGGCGGTGCAGGGGCTTGCCGCCTTCGCGGGATCCGTCCGGACGATCATGCCGAGGCCCCACTGCATCCCCGCATCGGGATCGGGGAGATGCTCCATGCGCTCCGTCTGCATCCGGCGCACGGTCTCCGGGGAGAGGATGCGCGCGCCGCCGAAGGTCCCCTCGCCGAGCAGCATGGCGACGAAGCGGTCGTAATCCCGCAAGGTCGAGCACAGTCCCGCCCCGCCCATCGCGTAGTGATACCCGTCGCGCAAAGTCGCGCTCAGGATGTCCTCCCCGGTCCAGGTCTTGTCCGCGAGGATCCCGTTTTCCCGGCGCACGAGGCGCACGAGGCGGGATTTCTGCTCTTCGGTCGGGAAGAACGTTGTGTCGTCCATGCCGAGCGGCGCGAAGATCCGCCGGCGGAGCAGCGAGGCCGCCTCCTCATCCGCCGCCAGCTCCGCCACCCGGAGCAGCACGTCGAACGCCGCGAGCGGAGAATAGCCGTATGCGGTGCCGGGCTGGAAGTCGAGAATGTAGCGGCCGTATCCCTCCGCGGCATCGGCGACGGTCCGACGGTCGGTGCGGTCGCGCTGTCCGCAGAGCATCCCGACCGCGCCCTGCGCGAGGCCGGAGGAATGGGTCAACAGATCGCGCACGGTGATGTCGCGCACGGCCGGGACGGTTTTGACCGCTTCCGGGTCAAACGCCGCCGACAGCCGCGCGATCGTTTCGTCGTCCGTCCAGTCAGCGCTCTCATAGCGCGGATCGGCCGTGACGCGCGGGTTACGGTACGACGGGAGGAAGCGGGAAACGGGCGTGTCGAGCGTCAGGCGGCCGTCCTCGATCTGCTGCATCACGGCGACGGCGACGACCGGCTTGGTCATGGACATCATGCGGTAGAGCGAGCGGGAATCGGCGGGCGTTTTGGTCCGCGGGTCCGCATAGCCCCAGTTTTGTTCGAGGATGATTTCCTCCCCGCGCCGGACGATCAGCCCGCCGCAGGTCAGCTCCCGGTTTTCGAGATACGCCCGCATATCGGCGTCGATGTGCTGCGGATTCATTGCGATTCCTCCGTTTGGATAAATTCAAGGTTCCTGTATTCTTTCACATAGCGCAGGATCGGCGCGCGCGGCAGGGATCCTTCCTCCCCGATGAGGAAGAGATACGCCGCCCGGTGCGTCTCGCCGTTCTTTCTCGCATCCGCGGTGACGACAAAGGATTCGCCCGTCTGCGGGATGGGGAAGCGCACGCGGTTGCCGTCCAGTTCTGCGGGAATGCGAAGGCCTTCGTTGTCCGCGTCCGGCAGGAGGGAGTACCCGTCCCGATAGGCCCCGACGGACACGGCATCCGCGCCTTCTCCCCGGTCATCGCAGAGGAAGGCCCATCCCTCGAAGCATTCGCCCGGCTGCCAGACGAGTTTCTCATACCGCAGGGTCAGCCGCATCGGCATCTCCGCGTCGCGCCAGAACCAGAAGGCCAGCTTCGGGACGCCGTAATAGTCGACCATCGACGTGCAGGACACGTTCGGCCACGGCTCGTTGAGCTGCCACACGATCGCCCCGACGCTCTCCTGCATCTCCGGCGCATAGAGCTCTCCGGGCCCGAGGCGTGCAGGGGAGGCGGTTTTCGCGCGGCGGCGGTGAGCCTCGACGGCGTAGCGGATGCCCTCGGCCTGGAGATACTGGCTGAGATCGCAGAGGGTACACAGGTCCCCGATCTCGCCGAAGAGCGGGCGTTCGCGGGTCGCGTAGGTGTCCCACCATTCGCCGTGGTGCCGCCACGTGAGATTCTCCGCCATCGTCGTCACGATCTGATTCTCTGGCGCGAGCACGGTGCGGATGGCGTCGAGGTTCGACATGCCGTCCACGCCGAACTCGCTGTGCAGAAGAATGGTGGACCGGTTGTACAAGGCGTACTGTCCCCGCACCCCCTCGTATTTCCACGGGCCGTGGACGTCCTGATTCCGCCCCGGGTGCTGCGCGTCGAACCACTCTGTCGGACCGGACGCGGAGGTCGGCAGCATGAGGACGTCCGGCGCGAGCTCGTCCGCGATCCTCTTTAGGAGGGCGAGGTTCTCGTCCCCGAACGTCGACGGGATGCCCGCCGCGTCCATGAGCTCGTTCCCGCCGCTGAGATAGGTCAGGGAGACGTGGTTGCGCTTCACCGGCAGAGCGGCGCGGGCGGTCTGTTCGGCCAGACGGAGGAATTCCGGCCGCCTCGAGGGGATGTTGTCGAGCCCTGACGAGGACTGGATGAATTCCTGCCAGACCATGATGCCGTATTCGTCGCAGAGGTCGTAGAAATCCTCGCTCTCGATGACGCCGCCGCCCCAGACGCGGATGAGGTTCACCCCGGCGTCGCGGGCGAGGGTGAGCAGCCGCTCATACCGTTCGCGCGTGACCGTACCCGTCCGGTGATCGAGCGGGGTCATGTTCACGCCCTTGAGATAGACGCGCACGCCGTTCACCACCGGGATGTACGGCAGCACGTCCGGATCGGCGCATACGGGCTTTTCGTAAGCGACGCTCCGGATCCCCACGCGGAAGATCCGCTCGTCGTCGCCCGTCGTCAGCGTCAGGTCGTACAGGGGCTGCGCGCCGTATCCATTCGGGTACCAGAGCGCCGGATCGGAGACGGTCAGGGTGAGCGATCCCGCGTCGGTCTTCCCTTCTGCGACGGTCACCCCCCGCAGGGCGAGGACGGCGCGGAAGGAGCGGTTGGCGGCGGCAATCATGACCGTCCCGTCGCTCCGGGTCCGGATCCCCACGTCGCGGAGGGGATCGGAACAGACGTCGAGATACGCGTCTCCGTACAGCCCCAAGTTGACGAGCCGCGTGCCGAAGTCCCATTTGTATCCGAACCGTGCCTTCTGCGTCCAGGTGCGGCTGGTGTACCCGATCTGCCCCATCTCGTCCGGCGCGCTCTCGAGCACGACCGTCAGCACATTGTCCTCACGCAGCCGATCGGTCACGTCGACGATGAGCGGGGCGTACATCCCGACGTGTTCCGCGATCTTTTCGTCGTTCAGCCAGACGTGCGCGTGATAGTCGATCCCCTCAAAGACGAGCCGCACGCGGCATCCGCAGGTCTCGGGCATCGGGAACGCGGTCATATAGCTCCAGAAGCGGTTCGCCACCCACTCCGAGAGCAGGGAGTTCTGCTCATAATACGGATCGGGGATGATCCCGGCGCGTTCGAGGTCGTCGTACACGCTCCCCGGCACCTTCGCAGGGATGCGCGGCGTGACGGCGGTGAACTTCGCGCCGGTCTCGACGGAGGAGCCCTGCATCACGGTATAGGGCCACGATCCGGCGACGGTCCAGTCGGTCAGCGGGATTCTCATGTTCTGCCTCCTGCGTTGGATTATATGGGGCGGGCGTCATCCCCCGAACGTGCCGAAGAAATGCACGATGTTCATGTCCTCGATCCGACGGCTCCCGTGCGCGCCGGTCCCGCCCTCGGTCAGGTGCTGGCCGTGATCGGGGGAATAGGACAGCAACAGGCGGTGCCGATCGGCAAAGGTCTGCATCTGACGCGCGATGTCGCCGAACACCTCCGCCTCGAGGGAGACGGCGTTGAGCCCCTCCTTCGATTCCGGCCCGTAAGCGTGCGCCGCGTTGTCGTACTCGAACGTGTGAATGCTGATGAGGTCGTACTGATCGGACGCGATCAGCTCGAGCGCCTTTTCGCGGATCTCTGCGGCGTTGGCGGCGGCGAAATAGTCGATCGGACGCCCGGTGAAGATGTGCAGAAAGGTCGAATCCTCCATCGCCAGGATGGCGGCGCGCTTCCCCGCCTTCACAAGCTCGTCGTAGAGCGTGGAGCAGGCGAGCTGCGGGCGGACGTAGGTGCGGATGCCGTGTCCCTCCGGGTCGAGCCCCGTGTACATCGAGGCGTGCGCGACGGGCGTGACCGATTCCACGGTGCTGAGGAAGGGGATCGCGAGGGAGGTACAGCGGCAGACGGGGGCAAAGAGCGGGGTGTATTTCTGCCAGATGTACAGCCCGACGGCGTCGGCGTGGTAGAGCACAACCCGGTCCGCCGTGCCGCCGAGCCGCTCCTTTAAGATGGACGATGCCCACGCGATGGGCGGCGCGTATTCCGCTGGCAGGGGCAGATCCATGCAGTCCGCGACGGTCGCGGCAAAGTGCTTGAGGGGATAGAAATTGTAGTGATCGGCCATGGTGTCCTCCGTTCGGTCGGTTCTGAAAATCGTTCCGCCGCGGCTTAGCGGGATCGGCGGCGGGGTTTATCTTGACATTTCCCGCGGAATGTGTTATACTGGGGCATCGGATCCCGATCTACGGGACCGGGCATCGGGAGGCAGCAATGAATATCTTCAACCATTCGTCGGGCAAGGGCGGATCGCTGACGTGGAAGGAAGTGGCGATCCTGGTTTTTCTGCCGTTTCTCATCCTGTACTGGCTGATCCGCATCGTCGTGTGGGTCGTCAGACGGACGGACTGAGATGTCCGGGCGTGACGGTCACGTCCGGCAGAACCGAAAACCATGACGCGGGCCGCGCAGACAAACGGTCCGCGTTTCTTTATCCGTATCAATCAAATCCGAATGCCGTGAGGTAGCACATCACGCAGAAGGATGCGATGCCGAACCACACCGCCAGACTGATCGGCGGGACGAACAGAACTTTGAGGACCGTGAGAACGGTCTTTTTTGTGATCCAGAAGCCCGTCTTCTTCCGGTACCGCTTTTTCTTCCCGTCCGCCCGGAGCGGATAGATCCACGGATTCTCATACAGTTCGATGACGGCGAATTTCAGGATGTAGATCGGGACGACGGGGACCATGATGCAGAACCACACCGCCGAGCCGCCGAGCGTCAGCCGCTCGAAATCGAAGCCGTTCAGAAACAGGGCGACGATCACCGGTAGAAACAGCGCGAGAACGGAGAGGACGACGGTTTTCAGCGTCCGGAGGGGCGAGGAGAACACCAGCTTGACCGGCAATGTCACGCCGTCGAGGGTCTCGAAGAAGACGGGCGGGGTCACCTCTTTTCGGATTTCCTGCGGATCCCGCACCAGCCCGTTCTCCGTGCGCCGCAGCGGTCCGCCGGAGGAGGTGAAGATCTTATGTCCCGCCTCCACCCGGAACCGATTCCGGACCGTGTCGCTGAAGGCGGCGAGGGTCACGATGGCGGTGATGAGCCCGAGCATGCCCGCGATGAGGAGGCTCTCTCCCTTCTCCATGCCGAAGAGCAGGAACGCCCCGAACGCCGCCCCCGTGATGAGGACCGTCGCGAGGAGAGCCTTGACCCACCACGGGATGAACACGTGATGGGAGGGCTTCTCCGCCCGCACGCTGACCCGCCCGGTCTGCCCGTTCACCGCCGCGACGGTCTTCCCGGACGCGATGTAATAGACGGGCAAAAGGACCGGCATCCTGAGCACCCCCGACGGATCGGTGTTGACATTCACCGCACTGCTCTCGAGCGTCTTCCGCACGACGGGCGCATAGTCGTTCGACACCTCTTCGGCGACGCGGCGCTCGAGTTCCCCCGCGTCGATGTCCTTAATCTTGATCCGCTGGCCCGCCGTATAGGCAAAATCGAATTCCCGGAGGTCTTCGAGTTCAAACGGCTCCATGGCGTCGAGCAGCAGGTTGTCGAGCTGCTTCGAGCAGTTCACGAAGATCCGGTCCACGAATCCGCCGCAGGTATAGATCCGGGAGGCGTCCATGCGGCTGACCCGGCAGCTCACCGGGCCGCGGACGAGCTCATAGGGCAGATAGACCCCCGTGAGAGTGTCCGCCGTTTCGCCGAGATGCTTCGCCTCGGGCTTTTTCGCATTCGCCCGGCACCAGTCGAGGAGGCACGCCTTCGCCTCGTCCGCCGTGATCCGAAACGGGATGATGAGCTCCGGCATCTCCGTCGACGCGAGATACTCCTCCCGGACCAGCGCGCGGCCGCAGAAGGCGCACGTCACGGCGGCCTCCCCCTCTTCGATCACCACGGACGCGCCGCATCCGGTGCAGTTTGCCCGCATGAGCCGGGTCTTCTCCGCGCTCTTCCGGATCCGCTCCTGCTGGAGGCTCCGGAAGCCCAGCCTCTGCGCCTGCACCTCGCCGATCCCGGAACGGCTGCCGCAGTATGCGCAGAGATACCGCCCTCCGACGATGTCGTACTCCGCCGGGGCTCCGCAGTGCGGACAGCGGATATCCGCAAGATTCCCTTCCATGGCTGCTCCTTCCTCCGATCCGGCTTTCCGATTTTTGTTTTTCCGGTTTCATTATACGATAAATCCGGCGCGAATGCAAGAGAAAACGGGATCGCGCCCGAAAAAACTCCCCACTGTCGGGTGACAATGGGGAGTCGGTTTTACGGGGGGTTATCTTCTCTTCGCGATCCACGCGGAGCCGAGCACCGTGACGAGCACGATCATGCATCCGCCGATCATCGAGCCGCAGCCGGACTTGGCCGCCGGGGCCGGAGCAGGTTCAGCCGCCGCGGGTGTTTCGGTCTTCGGTTCCTCTGCGGGCGTCGGTTCCGGTTCAGGCTCGGGTTCCGGCTCCGGTTCGGGTTCGGGTTCCGGTTCCGGAGCGGGTTCCGGCTCGGGCTTCGCGGGCTTTTCGCCGGTCTTCTCGCCGTAGAGCGTCACCTCGGACACCTGGAATGTGCCGGATGCGGTGCCTTCCGCCTCGAAGCGCACGAATGCGACGTTCTCGGCCGTGCCTTCGCCGTTGTAGTAGGTCTGGTTCGTCTCTTCAAAGAAGCTGTCGTCGCCCTTCGCGAGCTCGGTCCAGGTCTTGCCGTCTGCGGAGACGGAGATCGTCCACGCGTTCGGGCTTCTGCCGTTGTATTCCTTGTTGTCGTTCGCCGTGGCCATGGTGAAGCCGGTGACCTTGTAGGTCGCGTCGAGAGAGGCTTCGGATTCCGCCGGGAACTCGTTCGTGCAGAACTTCGTGCTGACGCTGCCGTCCCAGAGGTTTTCGGGACCTTCGCCGCCGAAGCCGCCCGTGCCGTCTTCCCATTCATAGCCCGTGATCGGGGTCATGCCGACCGCTGCCGCCGCGTCCGCCAGCTTCTTGAAGCCGCGGGATTCTTCGGCGGGCGTCTCGGTCTTCGCGGGCGTTTCGGCTGCCGTCGGGAGAGCCGCGCCTCCGCGGTACTTCGCGTTGTCCGCCGCCGCATTCTGCGCGATCTCCTCGGGGCTCAGCACGCGGTCGTAGAAGCGCATCGCGTACACGTCGCCGATCCAGGTGCGTCTCGGGTCATCGTGACCGAGCATGAGCGAGTCGGCGATGTTCGTCTCCGCCGGCACGTTCTCGGACACCAGGACGCCGTCCACGTACATCCAGCAGTCCTGCGTGTTGATGTCGAACGTCACGGCGACGGTGGAGTTGCGCACGAGCTCCGCGCCGTCCTCAGCGATCGGTCTGTCCTTGTTCGCGTCGTTGTACTTGTATTCAAGCACGTCGTTCGAGACGCGGACGAAGAGGGAGAAGTGGTCGTTGTCGGAAATGAGGAGGGAGACCCAGTCGGTGGCCGGGTATTCCATCTCGCCCGCCGCGAATTCGACCGTGTAGGTGTCGCCGTTGACGACGTCCAAGATCTCGTCGGGCAGGTAGTTGCGTTCGGAATCGAGGTGGTAGGCGTTGTCGGTCCAGTAGTTCGTGTCGTTGAGCTCGACCTCGAAGTCGAGACCGTGGCCGGAGCAGTCCTTCCAGACCTTGGACTGCTTGTCCTGCGAGCCGTTCTGGTTGTTCGCGCCGTCATACCACGCGACGAGGCCGTCCTTGACGATATCGGCGGAGGAGGCAGCGGGAGCGGAGGATGCCCCGGATGCGCTCACGAGCTTGGCCTTCGGAGCGGCTTCCCAGTCGTTCACGCCCTTGTACTGGGCCTGATAGTTGTAGGTGCCCCAGAGGACATGCGCGTCGTCGTCGCTGTCCCAGCCTTCCTCGCAGATGTTGACCGCGCACCAGGTGACATTGACGGTGCCGCCGGCCAGCATGTCATGGCCGAAGTCGTCCATGCCGGACATGTTGACCTTCGCCTCCATGACGTAGCCGTTGTCCGTGATCTTGGTGACCGCGGTCGCATAGTCGAGCTCCATCAGGTTGTCGGAGGAGTTCTGGTCGGAGTCCATGAAGAAGTAGCCGATGATCGGCGTGCCGCTCTTGTCCGCCGCCAGCAGCTGCAGACCGTACTGCGTCGTGTATTCCGTGTCATAGAACCACATGAGCGCGCAGTCGGAGGAATACGGGCGGTGATAGTTGTCGGAGGCGAAGTTCAAGGTGGAGTCCACGCGGGTGAGGAGGATATAGAGATCCTCGCCGTCCACCGTGAAGGCCAGCTCCGTCTCGAAGTCCTTGTCCGTGTGGCCGAGCTTCGACCAGCCGTCCGTTCCGACGATGCCCGCGCCGTTCTCGGTCCACGTGGAGGTGTCGGAAATGTTCAGAACCATGCGGGTCGCGCCGTCCCATTCGCCGTCGGCAATCACGCCGTCGACGGTCACGGCCTTTTCGGGGATCTCCACCACGTCGACGGGCTGCCTCGGACCGGTCTGTTCGCCGGATCCGCCTTCGCCTTCCGTCAAGGTGATGTTGCCGTAAAGCATCGTACCCTGCCAGGCGTTGTTGACGTCGTCGCTCCAGCCGTATGCGCCGGAACGCGAGGTGTCGCCGGACACCTGATCGTTGACCTGGATGTCAAAGCCGATGGTCTGGTTGGCGGTGAGTTTGGTCTCGAACTCATCGAGCAGGATCTGCGCCTCGTAGATGTAGCCGTCGTCCGAGGTCGTCAGGGCGACCGTCGCCGCATCCATCAGGCAGGCCTGGCCGTTCGGCGAGCCGTCGTAGGTCAGATAGGTCTCGTCGTCCGCGCACATGGCGAAATAGGCTTGATAATCGTCTTCGAACCCGGAGGTCTTCAGGTTCATCAGGTCGAAATACACTTCCATGCCGTCGCCGACGGAGGGGCCGCCGCTGAAGGAATGGTCCTTGTCGTTCACTTCAATGAGGACGTACAGGGCGTTTTCCTGCCACATCACGCGGAACTGGGACGTGATGCCGGTGTCGCGGCCGTCTTTCAGGCGGTCGACCGGATAGGCGGGCACGTTTGCCCACGCATCGTCGATCTTACCGTCGATCTCCGGGGTTCCCTTGACAGCGATGCCGGAAGGATTCTCATCGTCCGCCGCTGCCGCCGGGAGCGCCAGAGCGGTGACGATCAAGGCGATTATGCACAGCGCCGCGAGGGCTTTCTTCAAAAGGTTCATGCTGATTCTCCTTTCCGTAAACGGAAATCATAATGGATCAAAACGGACGTTTTCCGGTTCTGCCCGTCGTGACCGGTGTTCGGAGGACGCCGCCGTCATCCGGTCTGCCGGATCAAGCGGACGGCGCGGTTTCTGCGGGATTTGTCCCGGTTCATTATAGCACAAAACCGTGCGGTGTGCAAGACATAGTGCTAAAAAAAACGCGCATCTCAAAAGAGCGGCAGCGCCGGAAGATCCGCGAGACAGTTCACGGTGTAATCGGGTGTATCTGCCTGGGAGCGGGGTGTCTGGCACGCGCCGAAGCCCTGCCGGACCCACACGGTCTTCATCCCGACCGCTTTGGCCGGCGCGATGTCGTTGTCGAGCCGATCCCCGATCATCACGGCCTCTTCCGGCAGGCATCCCGCCCGGTCAAGCGCGATCTCGAAGATACGGCCCTCCGGCTTCATCACCCCCACGTCCCACGAGGAGACGATGCAGGTGAAATACGACAGGATCCCGAAGCGCTCGAGCCGCCTACGCAGTCCGTCGGCCTGATTGGCAATGACGCCGAGCGCGGCCTTCTGCGACAGCGCGCTGAGCACCCGCGGAGCGTCCTCATAGAGCGTCTCGTATGCATGCCGGTACGGCGCGACTTCCCGGAAACGGTATTTTTCGACTACCGTGCGGTACTGCGGCTTCCGCTCCGCCGACGCGCGCTCGATTTCCCGCCGGATGTCCGCGGCAGAAAGTCCGAGCCGCTTTGCCTCTGCCGTCTGCGCCTGTTCCCTGCACCGCTGTTCCCAGACGGCGCTCTCGTCGATCAGCGTATAGCCGATATCGAAAAACAAAATCCGGATCATCTCTCCCTCACCTCTTCACCGCTCTCTGCCGCTCGACCACCCGGCCCGTATAGAGCATCGCGCAGAGCGTGAGCAGACAGGACAGCGCAAGCAGGATCTGCTGCCCGTACACCGTCACGCCGAAGAGGGAATTCCCCCTCTCCTGCACCGCAGACAGGATCCGGCTGCCGACGAGCGACGCGCCGAAGCCGACAAGTCCCCCGACGGACGACCGGATCGCCATCGCCTGGACCATGATATCCGGCTCCACGTAGCTGTACACCATGTTGAAGGAGTTCTGATTGCTCCCGGCGCAGCTCACGTTGTAGAGCAGGGTGTAGACGACGATCAGCCACCGCGTCCCCGGCGAGACGAAGCATCCGACCGCGAATCCCGCCGCCGCCAGCAGCATCGCCAGCCGGAACCCGTGGGCGTAGGACGTCCGGTCCGAATACACCCCGAAGGGACGCGACACGGCAAACCGGCAGAGATTCGCCGCCGTGTTGATGACCTGCACCGCGCCGACCGAAAACGCCAGCTCCGCGGTCTTGTATGTCCCGAGGAATCCGACGGAGAGATACCGGGCCGCTTCCCAGATGCAGGTCAGGATCATGATGTGCAAAAAATCCCGGTTCGTGAAGACCGCCCGGAGCACCTCGCCGAGCGGCTTGCGCTCCGTCTTTTTCACCTCCTCCCGCCGGATCAGGCAGAAGCAGACGAAATTGCAGACGTTGAGGAAGAGGATCACGCCCGCCAGCACGAGGAATCCCGCGCGCAGATTGCCGTTTTCCTCAAAGCTGTCGAAGACGAAGCCCATGGCGAGGGTGAAGACGATCCCGGAGAGCAGGGAGATCATCTCCTTGACGGCGGAAAACGTCGCGCGCTCCCGCGGATCGACGAATCCGTTCGCCCAGCGGAACAAAACGGAGCTCACGAGGTATTGCAGCGCGTATCCGCCGAGCATCCCCGCGGCCGCCGCCAGTCCCTTTGCCCGGTCCCCGACGGGCAGAAACGGCACCAGATAGACGGAGAGGAACAAGAGCTCGCTCAGGGTGTGGCAGAGGATGACCGTGCGCTTCACGTCCCCGATCTTCTGCATCAGGAGGATCGAGAAGAGCTGGAACAGAAAGGAAAACGAGACAAAGGACGCGATGATCCCGATCTCGGCGTCCGAGAGCCCGATGTGTCCGAGCAGTTTGGCGAGAAACGCGTCCGTCATGAGGATGGTCACGAAGTATTCAAACGCGCATTCGAGGGTATAGGCGTTCCGCGAGCGCCGGTATTCGGGCGAATCAAACGGTCTGTCCATGATAGTCCTCCCCGCTGAACCGGTCTTCCCCGTCCGGTGATGCGCCGCGCGGGGGATCCGTCGGCATTATAGCACAATCCCGCCGCCGTTTGCAAGCGTTCGGCGCAAAAATCGCGCCTGGACCGTTTTTTTGCGCAAAACCCGTTTCATTCCGCCCCGGAGTCTGCTATAATGGAGGCGAAAACAATCTGAGCGAAAGGCTGGAACAAAACATGAGAACACAGGCATTCCCCACGATGGTCACCCCCTTCTGCCGGGACGGCTCCGTCGATTACGGCGCGGCGCGGGCGATGGTGGACTGGTATTTTGAGAACGGCTGCGGCGGGATCTTCGCGGCCTGTCAGTCGAGCGAGATCTTCTTCCTCACGCGGGACGAGCGCGCGCGTCTGACCCAAACCGTGGTCGACCGGGCGAACGAGCTGGCAGCGGCGCATCCCGACCGTCCGCGGCTCACGGTGGTGGCGTCCGGGCACGTCTCCGACGCCTTCGGGGATCAGGTCGACGAACTGAAAGCCGTCGCCGACGCGGGGGCCGATACGGTCATCCTCATCTCGAACCGCCTGGATATCGAAAACACCGGCGACGAGGCGTGGATCCGGGCCGCGGAGCGGATCATGGATGAGTTGCCCTCCGTCCCGCTCGGCGTGTACGAGTGCCCCCATCCGTACAAGCGGCTGATGACGGAGAAGATGCTCTCCTTCTGCGCAGCAAGCGGCCGGTTCTATTACATGAAGGACACCTGCTGCGACGCCGCCGTCATGGCAGAGCGCTGCAAG
>JAFZPN010000216.1 GCA_017550315.1 Clostridia bacterium | reverse complement strand
GTCCCGGTGCCCGCCTGCACGATCAGGGTCTGATTCACCCGCGCGGGCTCCGTGAGGAAGGTGTGGGAATGCCCGCCGATGATGATGTCCACGCCCCAGTCCGGATCCAGCTTCGCCGCCAGCTGCCGGTCTTCCTCAAAGCCGATGTGGGTGAGCAGGACCGTGAAGTCGATGTCGAGCGAGCGGTAGGCGTTGCAGATCCGCCCGACCTCCGTCGCCGCGTCCTCCACGTCGAGGATGGTCCCGATGAGGGGCTCGTTTTTGGTCTGGGCGATGACCTCCTCCGTCAGGATCCCGATGAAGAGGATCTTCATCCCGCCGACTTCCTTGATGACGTAGGGGTTGAACAGACGCGTGCCGTTGGTCTTGATGTACATGTTGGCGTTGATGATGGGGAAGCGCGCGCATTTTTCGAGGAAGAGCAGGTGCGCCACCCCGTAGTCGGTCTCGTGGTTGCCGAGCGTCACCACGTCCGGGCAGAGCATGTTCATGATCTCGATCGTGGAGATGCCGTGATACTCCGCGTCGATCACGGAGCCGCGGAACATGTCGCCCGCGATGCAGTACAGGGTGTTTTCCTCTTCCGCCTTGACCTTGGAGAGGTACCCCGACAGCAGGGAAAGCCCTCCGATCAGGCGGTCGTCGACCTGTTCGGCGAGAAAATCGCCGTGCATGTCGTTGGAGTGGAGAAGGACCAGTTTCTGATAACGTTCGCTCATGGGGGATCTCCTTTCGCCGGGAAGGCGCTGATTTCGTTGATTTCCGCTCACGATTCCGCGAGGACGATCAGGCAGTCGTCCTCCGCGAGCTCGAGTTCTTCGTTCAGGGGCGGGTTGAAGACGCTCTGCCGGGTCTCCGACGAGATGTATCCGATGACGACCATGCGCTGCTCCAGCGCGATCTTGCGGATCTCCGCGGTCGTCAGCCTGCCCGCGCACTGCATCCCGCCCGCTTCGAGCAGATAGAGCTCGTTCCCGCGGTTCGAGAGCAGCTCGCGGAACGCGTCTATCAGCTCGGGACTCTCCGCGAGCTGGGCGAGGAAGAGCGAGGACATGTTGGAGGAGACGACGAAGTCCGTGTTGTCATCGGTGACGACGAGGTGCTGGTTGTGCTCCTTCCGCATTTCCGCGGTGATGCTGAACGAGAGGCCGAGCCGCGTGCGGATGTCCCGCAGGTTCATGAGGAGAAAGATCGTGTCCATATCCGCCTCGTCGTCCTCCTTGGTGTAGTCCGAGAGGATGACGATGTGCTCCGACTGCTTTGCCAGCTGCGCGATGGTCTTCTCCTGCAGGAGGTTTTCCGAGGAGAAATTGACGAGGAACGGCTTCTTGCGGCGGGAGATCGCGGCGAACACCGCCTCCCGGTCGGGCTCGCTCACCATGTTGAGGGTGACCTCGGACACGTTTTCCGGGAGCTCGTACAGGATGGTGCCGAGCGATTCCAGGCCGCCGATGACGGTGACCTTTTCCTTTTTCTTCTCCGGACGCTGCTCCGGATCGAGCGCGAATTCCCTCGTTTTCGCCGCTTCGACCAGCTTCGCGGTGTCGTCCTCCTCCGTGAAGACGAGGATGCGGTCGTCTTCGGAAATGCGCGTGTCCTTCGGCGGGTTGATGCGGATCCCGCCGGCGCTGCAGATCCCGACGGGGACGGCGCAGTCCACGCGCTGGGTCAGCTCCTCGAAGGTCATGCCGGCCGCGGGAAGGGCCACCGAATAGAGCTCGCAGCCCTCAAAGTTGAAGACCTCCCGGAACGTGACGGAGAGCCCGCACTGGGTGCAGGAGTGCGCGATGATCTTGGCGACGATCTCGTTCGTCTGCAGGGTCGTGACGTTGTGCTTCGCCGCGATGGACGGCGGAAACCGGTATTCCGGCTTCGAGACGACGGCGCCGACGCGGACGTTCGAGGTCTCGGGGCTGATGATCGCGGACACGGCGAGGAGGGCCCGCGTGGCGCGGTAATCGTCCGTCGGGCTGATGATGACCGAGCGGCAGGCGGAAAGCGAGCACCGTTCCAGCGCCTTCGGGTCGAAGATATCCACCGTCCGGCAGATGATCCGGACGTTTTTCGGCTTTTCAATGTTGTCAGCGATGTATTGCTGCATCTCTTCCTGTTCCATGTCGTCCGCCACGACGATGCAGCAGGGCTCCTCCGCCGCGGCGAGGATCAGCTGCCGGATCAGGGTGTATTCCCCCGGATAGAAGCCGAGCACGACGATGTGATCCTCTTCGATGACCGCGGACGATCCCCGCTTCAGGCTGGTGATCTTCTCCTCAATGCCGGAGGAGATGATGCCGATGAGGATGCTCGTGATGAAGAGGCCCGCGACGGCGGAGACCGACATCAGGATCAGATATCCGATCCCGCCGTCCTCGAAGGAGGGCATCCACGCGTTGATGACGGTCGCCGCGCTGTCCCAGAAGGCGGCGAGAAAACCGTCCTCGCCGTTGAGCCCGAAGAGGAAGATGATCAGGGCGACGAGGAGCACGACGATGAGCGAGAGGATGGCGAGAAGCCGGATCAGCCCCATGCTGCCGCCGGAGATCCGGTTGTCGAACCAATACAGGATTTTCTTTTTCAGGCTGACTTTTTTCATGATCGTTTTCCCTCGCATGGATATTCCCGGATCCGTCCGGAGGCGGCTGACGCTGCAGGGGCGCGGCGCCTCTTTTTCTCTGATTATACCGAAAAAACAGGGACAAGTCAAGGGGGAATCGGGATTGTCCCGGCGGAACACAAGAAAAACGCTCCCGCTGCCGTCCGGCGGAGGCGTTTTTCTGCACTGTCAAAGCGATCACGGGGGGGATCCGGTCATTCGTAATAGCCCCGGAGCTTCTTCATGTTGGTTTTGAGGGATTTTTCCATTCTCTTGTAGCGCGAGGCGAAATTGATGTCGCGGTCCATCATCATATCGCGGAACAGATACGGGATGCGGACGCACTCCGCTTCTCCGAACAGGAAGGAGAAGTCGTAGTTCCGCCCGGCGAGGACCAGGTCCACCATGTTCGACGTATCCGGATCGAGCGAATACTTGCCCTTGAGTGCGATGTCGTAGTATTCGGGATAGACGGAGCGCCAGCTCTCCGCGGAAAGCGCCTCCACGATCGTGCCGATCAGGGTCAGGTCTTCGTCCTTCTTGAAGGTCGGGATGCCGAGGACGGTGTACTGGTCGCGCGAGTTGGTCAGGTACATCTCCTGCGCTTCGTCCCACTTCGGGTAGGGAAGGATCCCGTACGCGCTGTCCATGTAGCGGTACACGGTAAAGGCGTCGTTGAAGATGGAGGGCACGAAGCAGGCGCAGTCCGCCGCGAACATGTTGACCTCGTTTTCGGCGGAGCTCACGTCTCCGTAGCCGCCCTCGGTGTCGTAATAGAAGTGGAACATCTTTTCAAGCGCCGCGACGGTCTTTTCGGAGTTGATCGCGGGCACGGGGAACCCTTCGTCGTCCTTGAGCGTGATCGGCTGGTCGAAGGAGGGGAGCCATGCGTCGCAGCTGATCCCGGGCCAGGCCGCGAAGCCGAAGGTGTCGTGGTCGTCGCGCTTCCCGTTTCCGTTGGTATCCTCATAGATGGAGGAGGTCAGGTCGATGAAGTGATCGATGGTCCAGGTCCCCTCGTACACGGCACTGTACAGGGATTCGGGCGAGATGCCGTACTTCTCCGTCACGGGGACGTTGAAGAAGAAGGCATAGGTGGTCAGCAGGGAAGAGATGTTGATGTCGCCCGTCGCCGTATAGAGGATCCCGTTGATGGTGTTCTGCTCGTTCGCCAGAGAATTCCACCACGGCCGGGAGAAATCGATGTTCGGGACCTCCAGCCAGTTGCGGTACGCGTGCGCGTGGATCGGGGTGTAGGCCCGGTAGGCATAGTGCGAGACGACCTCGTACGCGTCCGTCCCCGCCTTCACCAGCGTCGCCACGTCGTTCGTGATGGACGAGAGGGAATCGTAGTCCACGGAGACGATCTTGACCTTGAACCGGTCTTCAATCTTCAGGTTCCGGTTGTAGACGACGTCGTTCGTCCCCTCGCCGGTCAGCTCTTCCGC
>JAFZPN010000215.1 GCA_017550315.1 Clostridia bacterium | reverse complement strand
CCGGCGTCGTCTACACCGACATGGAGAGCGCGCTCACCGGCGAATACGCCGATATGGTCCGCACCCACTTCATGAAGCTCGTCCCCCCGACCGACCACAAGTTCGCCGCCCTGCACGGCGCGGTCTGGTCCGGCGGCTCCTTTGTCTACGTCCCGAAGGGCGTGCACGTCGAGATCCCCCTGCAGTCCTATTTCCGCCTCAACGCGAAGGGCGCGGGCCAGTTCGAGCACACCCTCATCCTCGTCGACGAAGGCGCGGATCTGCACTTCATCGAGGGCTGCTCCGCCCCGAAGTACAACGTCGCGAACCTGCACGCGGGCTGCGTCGAGCTCTATGTGGCGAAGAACGCCCGCCTGCGCTACTCGACCATCGAAAACTGGTCGAAGAACATGTACAACCTCAACACCAAGCGCGCGCTCGTCGAGGAGGGCGGCACCATCGAATGGGTCTCCGGCTCCTTCGGCTCGCACGAATCCTATCTCTACCCCACCTCCGTCCTGAAGGGCGACGGTTCCCACGCGGAGTTCACCGGCGTCACCTTCGCGGGCAAGGGACAGAACCTCGACACCGGCGCGAAGATGATCCACATCGGGAAGAACACCTCGTCCTTCATCGACACCAAATCGATCTGCAAGAGCGGCGGCGTGAGCACGTACCGCTCCTCCGTCGAGATCCGCAGATCCGCCGAAGGATCGAAGGCCTCCGTGAACTGCGGATCCCTCATGCTCGACGCGATCTCCCGCTCCGACACCGTCCCCGCCATCGACGTGCGGACCCGGCGCGCGGACGTCGGCCACGAGGCGAAGATCGGGCGGATCAGCGACGAGGCGGTCTTCTACCTCATGAGCCGCGGCATCCCCGAGTCCGAAGCCCGCGCGATGATCGTCTCCGGCTTCGCAAGCCCCGTCTCGAAGGAGCTCCCGCTCGAATACGCGGCGGAAATGAACAACCTCATCAAGCTCGAAATGGAGGGCGGCTGATATGACCTGTCAAGTAAATCATCTCCCCGTCCTCACGTGGAACGCATTAAAACTCAACGCGGCGTCGATGGACTTCGACCCGGCAGACCTCACATCCCCCACCCTCACCGTCAACCACTTCTACGGCGACGCGGAGCGGGAGGAGGATCTCTCCCCGGATGCCTTTGAAGCGCGCCTCGCCGCTCTCGGGACCGCGAACGAGGAGGAAGCCGTCGTCGCCGGGAAATTCCCGATCTACGCCGAACAGGCCTTCCCGACCGGGATGGGCGCGGACGCCGACCGCCTGATGCGGAATGCTCCCGGCACCGTCCTCACCTTCCCGGAGAACTGCAAACCCCCGAAGCACATCACGTTCCGCTATACGATCCCGGCGGGGGCCACGTCCCTCTCCCGGCTCCTCATCACGGTAAAGCGCGGCGCGGACGCCTCCGTCCTGCTCTATGCCGCCTCGGAAGACACCGCGGCCTTCGGGATGCAGACCTACGTCTACCTCGAAGAAGGCGCGTCGCTCCGCCTCACCGCCGTCCAGCGCATGGGCGGGGACAGCTTCTTCTTCCACGACATCGGCGGCTGGGGCGAAGACCGCTCTTCCCTCTCCCTCGCCAAGCTCGATCTCGGCGCGAAGACCGTGTACGAGGGCCTGAACCACACGCAGGCGGGCGACGAATGCGTCTTTTCCGCCGAGCTCGGCTGCCTCGGCCTCCGCAGCTCGAAAACCGACATCAACTACAACGACGTCTTCCGCGGCAGACGCGCGGTGGGGAAGATGCTCTTCAAGGGCGCGCTCCTCGACGGGGCTGAGAAGACCTTCCGCGGGACGATCGACTTCCGCCGCGCCGCGACCGGGTGCACCGGGGACGAACAGGAGGACGTGATCCTGCTCGGCGACGACGTGGTCAACAAGACGATCCCGCTCATCCTCGGCGAAGAGGAGGACGTCGAAGGGCGTCACGCCTCCTCCATCGGATCGCTCTCGGACGACATGCTCTTCTACATGCAGACCCGCGGCATCGACCGGGTCCACGCCGAAGAGCTCATGGTCCGGGCCAGCCTTGCTGGGATCGCGGATAAAATCCCGTCCGACGACATCCGCTGCGGCGTGAACACCTATCTCGCGGACGTATTCAAGGTGGAAGGGGACGAACCATGATCGACACGGCAGCCGTCCGCCGGGATTTCCCGATCTTTGACGGCACAGAAACCATTTACTTTGACAACGCGGCGACGAGTCAGCGTCCGGCATGCGTCCTTGAAGCGGTCGAAAAGTTCTACCGCGAGACGAACGCCAATCCCCTGCGCGGCCTGTACCAGTGGAGCATCGGCGCGACGGAGGCATACGAGGCGGCACGGCACAAGGTCGCCCGTTTCCTCGGCGCGCGCCAGGACTGCGAGATCGTCTTCACGCGCAACGCGACGGAGGCGATGAATCTCGTCGCATACAGCTGGGGCAGCGCGAACCTGCGCGAGGGGGACGAGATCGTCCTCACCGTCATGGAGCACCACAGCAACATCATCCCGTGGCAGCAGGCGGCAAAGCGCGCGGGCGCCCGCCTCGTCTGGCTCGAACCGGACGCGGAGGGCCGCTTCTCCGAGGAAGAACTCTCGAAAATCGGGCCGAAAACCAAGATCGTCGCCGTAACGATGGTCTCAAACGTCCTCGGCGTGACCAATCCGATCCGCGAGCTGGCCGACCGCGCCCATGCCGTCGGGGCCGTGATCGCGGTCGACGGCGCGCAGTCCACGCCGCATCAGAAAGTCGACGTCCGGGCCCTCGACGCGGATTTCTACGTCTTCTCCGGTCACAAAATGCTCGCGCCCTTCGGCATCGGCGCCCTGTACGGCAAAAAGGCACTCCTCGACGCGATGCCGCCCTTCCTCACCGGGGGCGAAATGATCGAGACCGTGACCCGCGAGGACGCGACCTGGGCGCCCCTCCCGGCTAAATTCGAGGCCGGTACGGTCAACGCGGGCGACGCGGTCGGACTCGGCGCGGCCATCGACTATCTCGAATCCATAGGCTTCGACGCGATCGAGGAACACGAAAACCGCCTCGCCGCCCTCGCGATGGAGGGAATGCGCGCCATGCCGCACGTCACGCTCTACGGACCGACGGATCCGGCGCGGCACAGCGGGATCGTGACCTTCAACATCGAAGGCTGCCACCCGCACGACGTCGCCTCGGTCCTCGATTCGGAGCACATCTCTATCCGGGCGGGGCATCACTGCGCGCAGCCGCTGATGAAATTCCTCGGCGTCGGCTCCACGGCGCGGGCAAGCCTGTATTTCTACAACACCGAAGACGAAGTCGCGTGCTTTCTCGACGCTCTCGGGCATGTGCGCGGCTGGCTCGGATGGTGAGGGAGGAGGTCTTTCATGGATCTGAAATCGCTATACCGGGAGATCGTGAACGAACACAATCTGCATCCCGGCCACAAGGGGGATCTTCCCGCCCCCACCCATATCCGGCAGGGCGTGAACCCGACCTGCGGGGACGACATCAACCTGCAGCTCACGGTGGACGAAGACGGCGTCATCACAGAAGCCGCGTTCAACGGCTCTGGATGCGCGATCTCGCAGGCGTCCGCGGACATTATGATCGATCTCATCGAGGGGAGAACGAAGGAAGAGGCGCTCGCACTCGTCGAAGCCTTCCTCGCGATGGTGCGCGGGACTGCGACGGATGAACAAAAGGAGCTCCTTGACGAAGCCGCCGCCCTCGAAGACATCGCCCACATGCCCGCCAGAGCCAAATGCGCCACGCTCGGATGGCATACGCTCGAGAAGATTCTGCGGGGAGAAGAAGCGAATGCAAGTGAAGAGTGAAGAGAGAAAAGTGAATAGTTGAGGCAGAAATCCGTAAACGGATTTCAAGAAAATCAAACGGTCGTGAAGCTGCACATAACATACAGCCGCACGGCCGTTTGATCAATCGGAAACCGCAGGTTTCCTTCCTCAACTCTTCACTCTTCTCTTTTCTCTCTTCTCTCTTGACATTTCCCCCCTCCTGTGTTATAATACTCCCGAACAAACGCAGGGGTGCTGATTGCTGAGACGCCGGGGGATTTCCCATGGCGAACCCTTTACCTGATCCGGATAATGCCGGCGTAGGGAGCTTGTAAGGCGGCTGTTTTCGCGCAGCCGTTCCCCGTGTCGTATCGTTCGGCGCGGGATTTTTTGTTTCAGAGACATTTCCGCCGTTTGTTCGGATTTCATTTTTTCCCGAAAGGATGGTATTCCATCATGGCAAGCACAAAAACTTCCTCCGGCAGCCGCATCCGCGCTCTCGTCGAATGCGCGCTCATGGTCGCCCTCGCGGTCGTGGTCGGCCTCATCCCGATGCCGAAATGGCCGAACGGCGGCTCCGTCTCCATCGCGGCGGTCCCGATCATCTTCATCTCCTATCGCCACGGTCTCCTCGGAGGGCTTTCCGCCGGTTTCGTCTACGCCGTCATCCAGCTCCTCACCGGATGGTACGCGCCGCCCGCCGGAACGCTCCTTGCGACCGGGCTCTGCGTCCTTCTCGACTACCTCCTCGCCTTCACCGCTTTCGGGCTCGCCGACATCTTTGCGAAGCCGTTCAAAAACAAGCTCGTCGGCTACGGCGTCGGCGCGGCGCTGGTGAATCTGGTCCGCTTTATCTGCTCCTTCCTCTCCGGCTGGATCCTCTGGTCTGCCTATGCGCCGGAAGGTCAGCCCGCCTGGCTCTACTCTCTCACCTACAACGGCGGCTACATGCTCCCGAACGCCATTCTCTGCGCGGTCGTCATCGTGCTCCTCTGCGCGCTGGTGAATCCGAAGACGCTGAAGCCGATGAAAAAGTGAAAAGTGAAGAGAGAAAAGTGAACAGTTGAAGTAGGAAACCTCCGGTTTCCGAAATAGATTAAACGGTCGTGAAGCTGTATTTCCCATACAGCCGCACGGCCGTTTGATTCCTCTGAAATCCGTTTACGGATTTCTACCACACTTATTCACTATTCACTTTTCGTTATTCACTAAAACAACGGTCGTGAAGCTGTATTTCCCATACAGCCGCACGGCCGTTCATTCATCATTCATCATTCTTAATTCGTAATTCACTTCATGCCGTCACGATTCCCGCGGCTTCGCGGAATTCGGGCAGCTTCGCGGCTTCCTCGCGCATCTTGTATTTGAGGATCTTCCCCGCCGCGTTCATCGGGAACGAATCGACGAACACCACGTACCGCGGGACCTTGTGCTTCGCCATGTGCTCGCGGACATAGGTCTTGATCTCGTCCTCGGTGCATTCCTCGCCCGGCTTCACGATCACGCAGGCCATGATCTCCTCGCCGTACGCCTTGTCCGGCACGCCGATCACCTGCACGTCGCTTACCTTCGGGTAGGTGTAGATGAAGTCCTCGATCTCCTTCGGGTAGATGTTCTCGCCGCCGCGGATGATCATGTCCTTGATCCGGCCCGTGACCTTGTAGTTCCCGTCGGGCAGGCGTCTGAGCAGGTCCCCGGAGTGCAGCCAGCCGTCCTTGTCGATCACGGCCGCCGTCGCCTCGGGCATCTTGTAATACCCCTTCATGATGTTGTAGCCGCGCGCGCAGAACTCGCCGTCGACGTTGTCCGGGCAGTCCTCGCCGGTCTCGGGATTGACGATCTTGCATTCCACGCCGAAGATCGGGCCGCCCACCGTATTGACGCGGGTCTCGATGGAGTCCGTCGTCTTCGACATCGTCGTCGCAGGCGAGGCCTCGGTCTGGCCGTACGTGATGCAGATCTCCGGCATGTGCATCTTCTCGACGACCTCCTCCATGACCTTGATCGGGCAGGGGGAGCCCGCCATGATCCCGGTCCGCATGTGCGAGAAGTCGGTCTTCGGGAAATCCTCGTGCCCGAGCATCGCGATGAACATCGTCGGGACGCCGTGGAACGCGGTGATCTTCTCGCGGTTGATGCAGTCGAGGCTCTTCTTCGGGGAGAAGGCCGGGATCGGGGACATCGTCGTCCCGTGCGTCATCGAGGCCGTCATCGCGAGCACCATGCCGAAGCAGTGGAACATCGGCACCTGGATCATCATCCGGTCCGCCGTCGAGAGATCCATGCAGTCGCCGATGGCCTTGCCGTTGTTGACGACGTTGTAGTGCGTGAGCATGACGCCCTTCGGGAAGCCGGTCGTTCCGGACGTGTACTGCATGTTGCAGACGTCGTCCTTGTTGATCATCGCGGCCCGGCGCCACACCGCGTCGATCGGGGTCCGCTCGGCGAAGGTGAGGGCTTCGTCCCATGTCAGGCAGCCCTTCTGCTCCGATTCGCAGGTGATGATGTTGCGCAAGAACGGCAGACGGCGCGCGTGGATCGGACGGCCGGGCTCCGTGGTCTCGAGCTCGGGGATCAGCTCCTTCATGATCGCCACGTAGTCGGAATCCTTGTATCCGTCGGTCATGACGAGGGTGTGCGTGTCGCTCTGGCGCAGGAGGTATTCCGCCTCGTGGATCTTGTAGGCCGTGTTGACTGTCACGAGGACCGCGCCGATCTTGACGGTCGCCCAGAAGGTGATGTACCACTGCGGGACGTTCGTCGCCCAGATCGCCACGTGGTCGCCCTGCTTGACGCCGAGGGAGATCAGTGCGCGGGCGAAGGTGTCGACGTCGTCGCGGAATTCGGGATAGGTGCGCCGGTAATCGCAGGTCGTGTACCGGAACGCCCACTGATCCGGGAACTCCTCGCACATCCGGTCGAGGATCTGCGGGAAGGTGTAGTCGATGATCTTGTTCTTTTCCCAGACATACCAGCCGTCGCCGCGGTTGTTCTTCTGCAGTCTGCCCGCATGGTCGCCGCCGCCGAGATACTGCTGCATGAAGTGCGCGTAGTGCGGGAAGACGATGCCCGCGTTGGAGAGCTCCGGCATGTACTGCTTCAGCCATTCGAGGGAGATGTAGCCCTCGTAGTTGACCGAGCGCAGGGCCGCGATGAAGCTGTCGACGGGGAGGTCGCCCTCACCCATGAGCCGGTATGCGATCGAGCCGTCCGGATTCACGACGGAGTCCTTGATATGCGTATGCTTGATGTACGCGCCGAGGTTCTTCACGGTCTCGGCCGGATCCTCGCCGCCGAAGCGGTACGGGTGGTTGAGGTCCCAGAGCGCGGCCACGCTGTCGCTCCCGATCCGGGCCAGCACGTCGGCGAGGCGGTCGGTGTGCGAATAGACGCCGTTGGTCTCGATGAGCAGGGTGACCCCCGCCTCCTCCGCGACGGGAGCGAGCTCCTTCATCGGGCCGATGACGAGCTCGTCGTCAAAATCGGTCGTGGGCTCCGCCGTGAGGTCGCCGAGGATGCGGATGTAGGGCGTGCCGAGCGCTTTGGCCAGCGCAATATATTCCTTCAGTTCCGCGATCGTCTCGCGGTGACGCTCCCCGAAGCGCAGGGCGCATCCGGAGGAGAGGCAGCAGATCTCGAGCTTGAGACGCCTGAGGGTCGCGCGGGTCGCCTCGAGGTTTTCCGGCTTGAACGGCGCGGCGTGGACGGAGAAGAGGTTCCCGCCGAGTCCGCGCATTTCGATCCCGGAAAAGCCGAGGTCCTTCGCCATGGAATAAATATCCGGCCAGGTGAAGTCGGGACAGCCGAGCGTGGAAAAAGATAATTTCATGATTTCCTCCGAATATGGTATATCAGTGAATAACGAATAGTGAACAGCGAATAACGGCGGAAGAAATCTGCCGCGGCAGATTTCGACGGAACGAACAAAAAAAGCGCCTCGCACAAGAGACGCAACTTTCGTTCCGTGGTACCACTCTGTTTCGGCGGGGATCCCGCCCTCATGCCGGGCACTTCCATGCCCTCCTTCTGTAACGGGAAGTCCCGTCCGCGTTTACTGACCGGCTCATCGCACGGCGTTCAGGCGGCTGCTCGGGGGTGAGATGCGCTTCCTTTGCCCTCCGCCTTGCACCGACCGGCGGCTCTCTCTGCGGCTCGTGAAGCGGGAATTCCCCTTCGCTGCATTTCGCTGTATGTGAAGTTGATTATAGCACATCGCGCCGCCGCTGTCAAGAGTGGATTTTGAATAAAATTGCATTCCATGCGCCGGGGATTCTCCCGCAATCTGCACACAGCCGCTTTGCCTGCTTTTGCGGGGCAAACCCTTTATGATAGCACAAAATCCGCATAAAATCAATAGGCACCTTCACGATTTTTCATACCCGCAGGAGGCCGATCTTCTCCATCCCGCACGCCCGGTCTTCTTGACACCGAGGATGGCGGATGGTATAATGGTATAATACGAATCAACGAAAAAACGCAAAGGAGGCGCCGTCATGCCGGAGAACAGAAGTCCCGAGGAGCTCGCCGAGCTCGCGAAACAGATCCGCCGCCGCGTCCGGGAACGGGTCGAGGCCGCCGCGCGGGATACGGAAGACACGGGCGCGCGCCTCGAAGCGGTGATGAACGCCGTGAGCCGCGCCATGGACGAGGTCGGGGACCGCATCGACGGTGCCCTTTCCCGCCTCGACACGGTATTCACGGAGGCCGAAGAGCCAAAGGAGCCGAAGCCCGCCGAAAAGCCGGATACCCCCTCGCCCGCGCCGCGCACCGTGAACGGCAGTGAGAATTTCTGGGATCTCGGCGCCCCGAAGCCGCGCATCTACGCCAAAGCCTCCTACCACACGGACAGCCTCACTCCGGCCGACGTGAACGCCTCCGATCCCGAACCGGAGCCGGGCGAGCAGATCGCACAGGCCGAGCGCATCGTGCGCGGAGCGGAAACGGCAAAGGAAGAAAAGATCCCCGCGGCGGGCTATCAGGGCTCGGCGGGCCGTGTGGTGAATACGGCGGGCGGTCAGCGATCCGTTCCCCAGAGCGCCTACGCGACGCGCTCGTACCGGCGGAATGCCCCCCGTCCGGGTACACAGGCGCGCGAGGCCGACCGGATCGGAACCAAAAGATCCCCCGGCGCGACGGTCGTGAAGACCTACCGGCCCGAGGGCTCGCTCATCCGGGAGATCACCGTCCGGACCTGGGAGGCGGACACGGAGTTTTACAACCGTTTCCTCACCGACGCGCTCCGCAGCCGGAACACGAAATTCACGGGCGATCTCTCCGAGCGTCACGTGCCGGTCCCGTATTTCTCCTACGTCCCGCAGTACGCGCACATGTCGCTCGCGCAGGTGAACTACTATCGGTACGTCCGGGAATCGGTCGATCACGGGCTCTTCCCGCTCTGCGACTTCCCCTACGTGCTCCTCTATATCTATGAGATCCTGAACCTCCCGGACGTGATCCCGCCGGAGGAAGGGGCAGAGAGGCTCGCGGCGGTCTGGCTCGGCTACCGGGCGTCCTATCCGCGCCTCGACGGCTATCTCTGCGAGTGGCTCCCGGACTACTGCATGATCCACGGGATCGCCCTCCCCGACGCGCTCGCGCCGATTTTGCCCGAGATCGTCCCGAAGGCGCAGTTCAAGGAGTTTTTCCTCAACCGCACCTCCGGCGGCATGCTCACGCGGACCGTGATCGAGACCTCCTCGGATTACGACTACCGCACGAGCCGGTACTACGCGGAAAACCGGGACGCCTATGAGCGGCACATCCCCGCCGCCGTCTCCGCCGCGCTCGGTGCCGAAGCCCTCGAACACCGCGGGATCTTCACCCTCGAGCGGGTCTACAAAATGACGCGGGACAGCTTCTGCGGCGCGATCGTCGCCTCTTCCGTGAAGCGGCGGCTGGACATCGAGTTCGTCTCTTTCACCCGGCGCGCGGACACCCGGCCCCTCGTCACCTCTCTCGTGAAGCACAGCGAAAACCGCCTCCGCGCCGTCCTCGGGATCAAGGCCAAGCTCGGCGAAGGTCCCCTCGGCGAGGAGGACTGCCGCGCGATCGACGCCTATTTCGCCCCGCTGCTCCCGACGAAGGAGATGCGGCGGCAGCAGAAGGAAGACGCCTATATGCCGGCGGATTACCTCAAGAATTACGAGGCGGAGGACACGGGCTTCGATCCCGGTGCGGCTGCCGTCCTCGAGGCGCAGTCCTGGGCCAATGCGGCGCGCCTGACCGGGGAGGATTACGGATCTCCGATCACAGACGAGGCCGAGGATGCCCCGGAGATCGAAGGCGCGATGACGACGGACGGGGAGATCCCCGCTGTTTCGCTCTCACCGGATGTCCCCGCAGAGATCCCCGCGCAGGATGAAATGGAAGAAACAGAAGAAACAACAGAGATAACGGATACGGAAGGAACCCCCGAAGAAGCCGGAGACGAGGCCCTCCTGAAGGACGGTCTCTGCGCAGCGTTGCGGGGCGGATTCCGCGCGTTCTGCCGGGACAGAGGCCTCTATGAAGGCGATCTCGCGGACAGAATCAACGCGCGGTTCCTCGACCTCGTCGGCGATGTCGCGCTCGAGGCGTCCCCGGACGGCGGATTCCGATTCATCGAAGATTACAGGGAGGATGCGGAAGAATGGCTCCGATAAAGAACGAAACGGTACAGAAGGTCCCGCGCCGGATCCTCGGGACGCTGCTCTCGTCCCTCTCGGGCGGCGTGGTCCCGCGGGTCGGCGCGCCGTATATCGCGATCGGCCGCACGGAGGAGATCGACGCCCTGGCGACCTCCCTCGACCGCGTGGCGGACGGCGAAGGGGCGACGAAGTTCCTGATCGGGCGGTACGGCTCGGGCAAGAGCTTCCTGATCCAGCTCTCCCGCGGCTATGCCCTCGAGCGCGGCTTCGTCACGGCGGACGCGGACCTCTCCCCCGAGCGGAAGCTGTCCGGATCGGGCGGGAGCGGGCTGGCGACCTACCGCGAGCTGATGAAGAACATCGCGTCGAAATCCTCCCCGGACGGCGGCGCGCTGCCCGTGATCCTCGGCAAGTGGTTCACGAAGATCGGCGCGGACCTCACGGCGGAGGGCCTTGATCCGGCGGGCGAGGAATACGGCCTCGAATTTGCCCGGCGGATCATGAAGAATCTGCGCGAGCTCGAGGCGGACGTCGGCGGCTTTGATTTCGCGTCGGTGCTGCGCGCTTACTACGAGGCGTGGCGGGACGACGACGATCTCAGACAGTCCGCGTGCCTGAAATGGCTCCGGGGCGAGTTCGGCACCCGCACGGAAGCGCGGCAGGCAACCGGGATCCGCTCGCTCTCGATCATCGGCGACGACAACTGGTACGACTTTCTGAAGCTGTTCACGGCGTTCGTGCGTCTGGCGGGATACAGCGGCCTGTGCCTGTACATCGACGAATGCGTGAACCTCTACAAGATTCCGAACCGCATTTCGCGGGAGAACAACTATGAAAAGATCCTCGCGATGTTCAACGACACGATGCAGGGGCGCGCGCCGGGAATGATGATCGTCTTCGGCGGGACCCCGCAGTTCCTCGAGGACAGCCGCCGCGGGCTTTACAGCTACGAGGCGCTCCGGTCCCGCTTGGCGGACGGGCGGTTCGGCGGAGAACTGCGGTCCCTGATGCAGCCGGTGATCCGGCTGAGAAGGCTCTCGGACAGCGAGCTCTACGCCCTCGTGATCCGGCTGACCTCCCTGCACGGGGAGTATCACAAATGTGAGCCGCGCGCGACCGAGGCCGACATGCGGGACTTTCTGACGCAGTCGATGACGCGGGAGGGAGCGGAGTCGATGATCACGCCGCGCGAGATCATCCGGGACTACGTGACGCTGCTTGACCTGCTCTACACAAATCCGGACAAGTCCTTTGCGGACATCCTCGGGCACGTGCAGCGGACGACCGTGTCGGCGAAGATCGACGAGGCGGAGGACGGAGAAGACGGGGGATCGTCCCCTCTCGCAGCCCCGTCGAAGCCCGCCGTGACGCTGGACGATATTGAGTTTTGACCGGGCAGTTCCCGGCGGCGCGCGAGAATTCCGAATTCCGAATTACGAATGATCGCGTGCAAGATTTGTTCGGGCGGGACAAACACATTTTACCGTCCCCCGCCGCACATCATGTGTCATTGCGAGGAACGAGCCTCAAGGCTCGTGACGTGGCAATCCGTACCCCTTTATGAAACTCCTGCGCAAAGAAAAAGGGGAACGAGTGTATTTGCTTCGCAGTGAAATTCCCCCGGCACAAGTGCCGATGGAAGTGAAGTTTGCCGGATGAATCCGGCAAGTGAATTTGCCGCGATGCGGCAGTTAACCATCATTCGTAATTCGTAATTCCGCGGAGGTTCCCATGTCCGTCTTCGACCAATATTCCCCCTTCATCCGGGAATTCATCTATTCCCACGGCTGGGAGGCCCTCTCCCCCGTGCAGGTGGCCGCCGCCGAGATCCTCTTCGGCTCCGATACCAACCTCCTCCTCCCCTCGCAGACCGCGTCCGGGAAGACCGAGGCCGCCTTTTTCCCGATCCTCTCGGAATTCTATGAGGACATGCCCGAATCCTTCGGCGCGCTCTATATCGCCCCCTTGAAATCCCTCATCAACGACCAGTTCGGACGCATCTCCGAGCTCTGCGACGAAGCCGGGATCCCCGTCTATCACTGGCACGGGGACGTCGCCGCTTCCCATAAGCAGAGAGCCCTCAGGGAGCCCCGCGGCATCCTCCAGATCACCCCGGAATCCCTCGAGGCCATGCTCATGAACCGCTCCTCCGACCTCATCCGCCTCTTCGGGGACCTGCGCTACATCGTCATCGACGAGATCCACACCCTCACCGGGAGCGACCGCGGCAACCAGATCCTCTGCCAGCTCGCGCGCCTCCGCGAAAAGACCGGCGTCTCCCCCCGGCGCATCGGGCTCTCCGCCACCATCGGCGACATGGACCGGGCGGCGGCATGGCTCGGCGGCGGAAGCGGTCGCGACACGGCCATCCCCTCCATCCCCCCGGCGAAGATCCGCTGGCGGCTGGGCATGGAGCACTTCTATATCATCGAAAAGGACCCCGGCGTGATCGCGGGATCCCGACCCGCCGTCGATCCCGAAACCGGGGAGACGACGATCGCGAACGACGTCGCCCTGATCCCGACGCCGCCGGACAACCGCCGCGAGGAGACCCTCTCCCTCGACCGCGGATACGAATATATCTACGACGCCACGAAGGGCAAGAAGTGCATCGTCTTCTCGAATTCCCGCGAGGAGACCGAATACATCTGCGCCACCCTGCGCGAGATCGCCGAATACCGGGGCGAGCCGGACGTCTTCCTCATCCACCACGGCTTCCTCTCCGCCTCCATCCGCGAAGAGGCCGAGCTGAAAATGAAGGATGACGACACCCAGGCCGTCGCGTGCGCCACCGTCACCATGGAGCTCGGGATCGATATCGGCCGTCTCGAGCGCATCATCCAGCAGGGCTCGCCGAACTCCGTCTCGTCGTTCCTGCAGCGGCTCGGGCGCTCGGGCAGGCGCGGGGATCCGCCGGAGATGATGATGGTCTTCCGCGAGGAGAATCCCCTGCCGAACACGCCCCTGCCCCAGCTCATCCCGTGGGAGCTGCTCAAGGCCATCGCCATCGTCCAGCTCTATATCGAAGAGCGCTTCATCGAGCCGCCGCTCATGAAAAAGTGCCCGTTCTCCCTCCTCTTCCAGCAGACCCTCTCCGTCGTCGCCTCCTCCGGCGCGCTGAAGACGAAGGAGCTTGCCGCGAAGATCCTCGGCCTCCCGCCGTTCAAATACATCGAGGAGGACGACTACAAGACGCTGCTGCTCTCGATGATCAACAACGACTGGCTGGAGCTCACGGACGAGCGCGAGCTCATCGTCGGCCTGCGCGGGGAGCGGCTCACAAACTCCTTCAAATTCTACGCGGTCTTCAAGGACGAGGAGGACTTCACGGTCCGGTGCGAATCCGACGAGATCGGGGTCATCACCACGCCGCCGCCCGTCGGGGACCGGTTCGCGCTCGCGGGCCGCGTCTGGGAGGTGGAGGAGCTCGACATCCCGCGCAAGCTCATCTACGTCAAGCCCGTGCGGGGCAAGATGGAAATCAGCTGGCCCGGCGACTACGGCGAGGTGAACACGCGGATCCTCGAGCGGATGCGGCAGGTTCTGCGCGAGGACACGGAATACCCCTATCTGCGCGAAGGCGCCTTGCAGCGGCTGCGGGTCGCCCGGGCCGTCGCGCGGAACACGGGCCTGACGGAGAGCTGCATCCTCCCGCTCGGCGGATACACCTGGGCGCTCTTCCCGTGGCTCGGGACGCGCTCCTTCCGCACGCTCCGCCGCTATCTCGTGCGAAAAGCGGGATCGTTCAAACTCACCGGCATGGACTTCGAGGGGTGCTATTACATGACCTTCAAGCTCGAAGGCGGCCGCGGGGACGATCTCATGCGGATGATTTCGCAGAAGATCACAACCGAGGGCATCGATCTCGACGCGCTCATCAGCCCGACGGAGGCCCCGGTCTTCGACAAGTACGACGAGTACATCCCGTCGGAGCTGCTCCGCAAGGCCTACCGCGAGGACAAGCT
>JAFZPN010000214.1 GCA_017550315.1 Clostridia bacterium | reverse complement strand
GTCGTGACCGAATTCGAGAACAACTACGGCTACAAGATGTTCCGTTACTTCAACGATTACAAGCACGGCGACGTGGCGGAAGTCGAGTTCTACGGCACGCCCGGCACGGCTGAACGTCCTGCGGAAGAGCCGAAGGCGGAAGAACCCGCTGCGGAAGAACCGAAGGCCGAAGAACCGGTCGCAGAGGAACCGAAGACGGAAGAACCGGCAGCAGAAGAGCCCAAGACCGAAGAACCCGCGGCGGAAACGCCCACGACCGACAACAAGCCCGCCGAGACCGGGAAGTCCGGCTGCGGCTCGATGATCGGCAGCGGCTTCATCGTCCTCGTCACGATCCTCGGCTCTGCGTGGATTGCCAAGAGAAAGTAAACCTCTCATCACTCCCGCACCACACAGCATAACCAAACAGCCCGCCATCCAAGCGATGACGGGCTGTTTGTCTTTCCGTTTATCCTCCTTATTCTCCGAGTACGAGGAACGTTCCCGGAAGCTCGCCGGGCGTCCAATCGACAGATAGACTCCCTTCTGCGATGAGGCGCTGTGCCGGAATGCAGACGCCGTTTACGAAGACGTTTCCGGATGCAATCCCCGGCACCTGCGCGCGGAGATGCTTTGGCGTGTGTTCCGCGAGGATTTGCTCGGCGTCTTTATGCAGCTGATGGAGGATGGGAAGAATCTCCACATCCACATACGCGGCGACCATACCCGTCAGCTTTTCATACTGCTCCGCCGTGTACACTGCGCACGCAACGGACCAGCCGCTCTCTTCACGACGGACGTATCCCTCATCGACGAGAGCTTCGAGCGTCTCACGGTCAAAATCACTCGGCGCGGTGACTTCTCCGCGGGCGAGGGCACAGTACAGCGCGATCCGGTGTTCGTTTCCGAAGAAATCGTGATGATCGCCGCAGAGTTTCGGACGGTAGTCAAAGAAGAATAAGCCGTCGCGGTCGGTCCCGACGAAACTATACCAAAAAATGTCATGTGACTGTCCGTCCGGACGCACCTCCTCGCAGGAGAGGAAGGCTTCGTCGCCCCATGCGGTCACCGGCATTGTCGCAGTCCCCTCACTCTCCGGCGTGAAACATATCTGCCGAAAGACGAGGGTCGCAAGCTGCCAGCGGAGGGTATTCTCGTGCATCGACGCCGTATTTACGCCGGACTCCCGCATTTGTGCGAGATGACTGTCGAGAAAACCGGCGACGGACGCGGCGATCTTTTCGTGCATCGGAGCGGCGGCGCGCTCGCATTCCTCGGCGTAAGCCACTGTTTCGACGATGACATTTGCAAGGTACCGCTTTCCCTGCCGCAGGACGATTTGTTTTTCCTCCATTGCGGCGAGGTCGTCCTCCATGTAGGGCAGCGGGACGCCGATCTCAAGGCTGATCTCCTCCGCCGTGAGTGCGTCGTTCGTGACAGCCCACAATATGTTCTGTCGGATTTTCGATCTCATGAAGGCATCGAAACGGTTGACGCCTCTTCCGCTGTAGCGAGGGATGAGCGTAACGGGGTTGTAGCTGAGTGTTCCGAGTTTTCTTTCCATAACCATTCCTTCTTTCAGTTTGTTTCGGGCTTTGAAGAGCAGGTATTTGACCATGTTCTCGCTTGTGCCGAGGATCGGGGCGATCTCAGCGCATCTCCGGCGTTCGCGATAGTAGAGCAGCGCGGCACGGCGGTATTTCTCATCCAGCAGCCCGAGTTCCCGGCGCAGCAGGAAAAGATCGCTGTCCTCTTCCGCCTGAACGATCGCGTCTGATAGGTCGCCGCCGTCTGGGAAGTCTTCAATCCCGTCGTCCGGTGATTCGCGGACCTCGCGCCTTGCTTTTTTGCGCAGCCATTTGCGGAAGACGTTTCCCGCAATCGCCCACATGAAGCCGTAGAATGCCTCCTCGGAACGGAGACTGTCTGCGGATTTCCAGAGTTCGAGAAGAATATCCTGCGAAAGGTCCTCCGCGTCTTCCCGGGTCGTCACCCGCGAACGACAGTAGTTGTAAATCACCTTTGAGCATGTCTCCATCCGTTCTGACGTTTCTTTGTGATCCATGTGCCGCGCCCCTTTGCTTGCGATTCAGATGCATCTGCCCGTATAGTACCGGATTTGCGGAATGGTTAAGGTTTGTGATTAAATAACTTAGAGAAATCCCCCGGACGTTTTTCGCATCCGGGGGTTCCGTTTATTTCAGCATCTCCTGACCGCCCGTGACGGGGACGGCCTGGCCGGTTTCGTACTTCTGATCGATGATGTAGAGCACCGCCTTCGCGACATCCTCGATCCGGCAGCCGCGTCCGAGCGGGACCTTCGCCTCGTAGAACTTCCGCACGTCTGCGACGGTCTTCGCGCCCGGGACCTTGCCGGCGTTCAGGTACTGCACGAACAGGCCCTTTTCCGGATCGCTCCACAGCGGACCGTCGAGGAAGTTGCCCGGGCAGACCGCGTTGACCTTGATCCCGAACGGCGCAAGCTCCAGAGCGAACGACTGCGTCAGGCCGATGCCGCCGAACTTCGAGCCCGCGTAGGCGAAGTTCTTGTTCGAGCCGGACAGCCCGGACTTCGAGTTGATCTCGATGATGTCCGCCATGTATTCGGGCGAGGCCGCGCGCTGCAGCTTCATCACCGCGGACGCGTACTTCGCGCAGAGGAAGTAGGCCGTGTAGTTGACCGCCGTGACCAGTTCGAGATTCTTCTTCGTCATCTCCTCGAGCGAGCCCGCGCGGACGATCCCGGCGTTGTTGACGAAAATGTCGAGACCGCCGAAGGAGAGGACGGTCCCCTCGATCATCTCGCGCACGCTGTCCTCGTCGGAAACGTTCGCAGAGACGGCGAGCGTGGCGGATCCGGTTTTTTCCGCGATCTGCGCCGCGGTCGCTTTTGCCCCGTCAAAGTTCATGTCGGCGATGACCACCGCCGCGCCTGCCTCTGCGAGGAATTCCGCAATCCCGGCGCCGAAGCCCTGCGCGGATCCCGTGACGACGGCGATCTTGCCCGCCAGCTTCTTTGCCGCGCCGGGTGCGAGGGAGACCTTCGCGCGGTAGCTCTCGACTTCCCAGTTCACGATGAAGTCGACCATCGCCGGGGCCATGTGCCGCACGCCGCCGAAGTTTTCAGCCATGACGGTGATCGCCATGCAGTCCGTCCAGACTGCCGCCGCCGTCTTCGCTTCCTTGAGCGTCTTGCCGACGGTGAACATGCCGATCCCGCGGGCAAACGCGACCTTCGGGGCAAATCCGCGGCGGGCCTTCAGCTCTTCAAACGCCGCTTTGATGCCGTCCGGGGTGAGATCCTCGAGCCAGAGCGGCTCGGCCTTGCAGTAGACGATGTGATCGGGGGAGAGGGGCTCCTTCAGGACGGAGAACGTCTCGGCGTCGGCTGCGAAATCGAGGACGGTTTTGTTTGCCGTAAAGACGACCGCCGCGCCGCCGTCCGCATCGTAGAGCATCCGGAGCACCGGCGCGATCTTTGCGGCAGCCGTGCGATCCGTGTCGGCTTCGGTGAAGTCGGGACGGACGGTGATCTCCGCGTCGAGTTTGCCCATCACGGAGGCAACGAGGGTGTCAAGCGCCTCGCCGGAATCCGCCGCGAAGAAAATGCCGTGATTCTGTAAGAAGACCACGTCGGCGTCGCGTCCGGTTTGTGCCCTGTACTGCTGCATCATCGACCGGCAGCGGGACGCGAGGATGTACCCGGGCTCGCATTCGTCGACCCAGACGGCGTCGGGGAAGAGCCGCTTCACGCCGTCCCTGCCCTCCTTCGAGCAGGTCAGCGCGTTGACGCGGGACGGATGGACGTGGAGGACGAACTTCTGCGGGAAGAGATCGTGCAGGAGCGTTTCAACGGAAGGACGCTTCGCTTCCTCGCCGGGGAGCTTCGCCGCCATCATATCGGCGAGGACTTCGGACTCGCGCGCCGCCTGATCCGCGGAATAGGTCTTCTCCCAGATCGCGGCGAGCTTCGCGCGGTCCATCTTGACGAATCCCTCTTCGGTGATCGTGGCGAGGGACGTGCCGCTTCCCTTGACCCAGAGGGTATCCCCGGTTTTCATCGAGGTGTTTCCGCCGCCCGCGAGGACGAATCCCGCGTCCGCGCCGTAACGGTTGGAATACGCAACGAGCGTTTCGATTGCTGTGCTCATTTTGGAAATCTCCTTCTTTCCTTTGGTTTATATTCAGTTGTTGTCGATCCCGCCGATCTTCGCGTAGACAGCCACGCGCTCGTCGAGGTCGGGGTATGCTTTCTTCGTCGCGTCGGAGAACATGGCGCGGGAGAGATCCTCCGTCGCCGCGATCTCCTGGCCGATCAGGGCGTAGGTGGCGGTGAAGAGGTGCGGATAGTCGGCGAGGGCTTCGCAGATGAAGGACTGGCGCGGGGAGTTGATGTCCTCGCCGGAGATCTGGTAGAGTCCGCGCGCGTGGCAGAGATCCATCACGCGCTCGAGCTGCGCCTTGGTGTTGCGCGAAGGCATGTAGGTCACGGCGTCGAAGCCGCAGTCCGCGAGGGTATCGAAGAGCTCGTCGAGGTAGTCGTCCTCGAACTTCTGCTCCTTCTTGTCACCCGTCGGGGATTCGCCCACGTCGCCGAGGTACGCATAGGCCGAGACGGCGCCGAGCTTCTTCGCCAGAGCCGTGAAGTCCCGGATGTTCATGCATTCCTCCGTCGCCTCGACGTAGAACTTCTCGACGAGATGGCCCTTCAGGACGCCGAGGATGTCGTATTCGTAGAAATTGTCGGGAGCCGTGAGGAGCTTTGTGCGGGTCTTCTCGTTCATCGGCGCGCCGGTGAGGGTGTCGAGGAAATCGCAGGCCGCCGCGCGGTCCGGATATGCCGCCGTGATCTTCTTCGCAAGCCCCATGCAGATGTGCCGCTCGGTCACGCTGCCGCCCTCATGCGCCATGGAGAGGGGAACGACGTCCCGCTCGAAATCGAGGACGATCCCGGCACATGCGACGAGCGCGTTGATCTTATCAACCATCTTGCGGTTGCGTTCGTTGCGCTTTTCCCGCAGTCCCGCGAGGACCGCCTCGGCGGCGTCGATCTGTGTGTGCGGGATGCCGTGCATCGCGAGGTACGCGCAGGAATTCTGATCCGGGTTGTTGACCTTGCGTCCGACGAGGGGCGTGCCGTTGACGTTTACGCGGCATTCAAATCCGCAGGTGATGGGCATGTGCATGATCGCGCCCGCTTCGATGAACTCCCGCATGCCGCCGACGGAGTCGTGGTCCATGATCCCCGCGGTCCTCAGCCCTGCCTTCCACGCGTAAAAGACCGCGGAGGTCGGCGTGTAGGGCGAGAAGGAATAGCTGGTGTGGATGTGGTTGTTGACGAAGATCCCGCGCTCCGGGGTCTCGATCTCCCCGGCGTCGATCTTTGCCCGGAGGCCGCGCAGAGCGTCGAGACGCGCCGATGCGGGGATGTCCGTCCGGCTGATGGTGGTGAGCAGTTCGCTTGTATTCATAGTGCCGCCTTTCTGGGTGTCGGAAATGTTCACTTCATGGCCCCGGTAATCCTCCCCGTAGAGGAAGGCCCGGGTCCGTTCGTACCGCTCGCGCTTTGCTGACGCGTCGGCGGAGGAGGGATCGAAATCCCGCCGCAGGACTGCCCGCAGCATCACGTTCTTCGGCGTGTCCTCGGGATCGACGAACTCCGTCGCGTCGGTCTTGTAGCCCTCGGCCTCGAGCTTGAGGAGGCGCAGGGCATCCGTGGCGGTCGCGGCGAATTTCTGGCGCAGGACCGGGACGGAGGCGATGAAGCCGAGCGTCGGACAGTCGAGCGCGCGGTTCAGCTCCTGTTGACAGCACGGCGTCGAGAGGATGATCCTCGCGCGCTTCTTCGAGGCGTAATCGAGGACGAGGTCGGTCGCCGTATCGCAGGCGTGGAGCGAGAGGACGAGATCGGGCGCGCATCCGGGATCGAAGTCTCCGATATCCATCGCGAGGAACTCCATCCCGTCAAAGCCCGATGTCTTCGCGATCCCGGCGCAGGTCTCCATCACGCTCGTCTTCCGGTCGACGCAGTACATCTTCACCTCTCGTCCGGCGAGGGCGGTGAGGACGTAGTACGCGGCGAAGGAGAGATAGCTCTTCCCGCAGCAGAGATCGCAGACGGTGAGAGGACCGGTGCCGCCGAGCTTCTGTTCCGCCTCGGCGACGTACTCCGCGAACCGGGCGATCTGGCGGAATTTCGGCTGCATCTTGTCGTGGACGCGGCCGGTCTTGTCCGAGATCCCGAGCGCGGTGAGGAAGGGTTCCGCGCCGGTCAGGAGCCGTTTTTTGATGCGGTCGTTTCCCTGACGCGGGAGGGGACTTGCCGCTGCGTAAACCTTGCCGACCGATCCCTTTTTTAAGAGAGTGACGGTCCCTTTTTTCGAGATCATGAGCGAAGCGGAGCCGCCCGCGTCCGTCAGATCCGCCCGGTGAAAGGTGTCAAGGAGGCGTTCGGCGATCCCGTCAAGATCCTCCGGCGCGGCGTTTTCCTGCGTGACGCGGCCTTCGGTGAGGAAGGTTTCGAGCTGCACGAAGGTCTTCCCGCCGATTACGCGGAGCGTGCCCCGGCATTTCAGGGCGTCCCCCGGGACCGGCGCGTGGAAGGTGACGTTCCCGAGCGTCTCGGCATCGGCAGAGGAGCGGAGCAGCGCGGCGAACGCGGTGATTTTTTCATGTGTCATCGCGGCTCACTTTTTCTTCTTCCGGGGGTTCTGTCCCGGGAGCGCGCCGTAGTTGATCTTTTTCTCCTTCGGCTCGGGTTCCGGCTCGGCGGGGATTTCCTCTTCGGGGGTCTTTTTGCTCTTTTTGAACTGGAACTTGCTCTCCGTGCCGTTGAAGATGCGTTTCAGGTTGCCCCAGTGCTTGATGACCACGATGACCGCGGTGGCGACCGTGATGAGCTGGCAGAGGTACATGTGCGGCACGAGGGTCAACAGCGCCTTGTTCATCCGGTTGAAGAGGAGCGGATAGAGCACCGAGCAGAGCACGGAGCCGAACGAGATGTATTTCGTCATGCCGACGACGAGGAGAAAGACACCGAGGAGCACGAGGAAGATGCGCCAGTCGAGCATGAAGAGCATCGCCGTGAGGCAGAGGATGCCCTTGCCGCCACGGAACCGGTAGTACACCGGGAAGATATGGCCGAGGAAGCACGCGAATCCCGCGATATAGGCCGTGAGATAGCCGAAGCAGCACCAGCCGACCATGATCGCGAGGACTGTTTTGAGGAAGTCGCCGACGAAGGTGATGACTGCCGCGCGCTTGCCGTAGATGCGCATGATATTCGTGAAGCCCGCGTTCCCGCTCCCGTAGTTGCGGATGTCATCGTGATAGAACTTGTCCGAGACGATGATCGCGGTGTTAACCGAGCCCAGCAGATAGGGGATGAGGATATAGACGAACGCGAGGAGCAGGGAAGCGGCGAGGGGAATGTCCTTCCAGTAGTAACCGACGAGCCCCTCCGCGCCGAGCTCCGAAAAGTGCGGTGACAGGAAAAAATACAGCATTACTTTTTGCCCCCGAAATCCTGATCTTCGTTGTCGCCCCGCTGCCGGATGATGAGCTTGATGGGCGTCCCGCGGAACCCAAAGGTCTGCCGGAGGCAGTTTTCAAGATACCGCTGATAGGAGAAATGGAAGAGCTCCGCGTTGTTGCAGAAGACGACGAAGGTGGGCGGCGCGACCTCGCTCTCGGTCATGTAGTAGAGCTTGAGCCTGCGGCCCTTGTCGGACGGCGGCTGCACCCGGGCGACCGCATCGGCGAGGACGTCGTTGAGCATGCCCGTCGTCACGCGCAGCTTCGACTGCATGTTGACGTAGTTGATCTGCTCGAAGAGCTTTTCCACGCGCTGTCCGGTCTTTGCGGAGAGGAAGAGGATCGGCGCGTAGGTCATGTAGGAGAGCGCGTCGTAGACCTTCTTCGTGAACTCGTTCGTCGTGTTGTTGTCCTTGTCGATGAGGTCCCACTTGTTGATGCAGATGATCGACGGCTTGCCCGCTTCGTGCGCGATGCCCGCGATCTTCTCGTCCTGCTCGGTGATGCCTTCGCTCGCGTCGATCATGATGAGGCAGACGTCCGCGCGGTCCACCGCCATCTTCGCCCGCAGTACGCTGATCTTCTCGACCCGGTCGTCCACGCGGGACTGCCGACGGATTCCCGCGGTGTCGATGAAATTGTACTTGCCGTGATCGTTCTCGAAGTAGGTGTCGATCGCGTCGCGCGTCGTGCCGGGCATGTCCGAGACGATGCACCGCTCGTCGCCGAGGATGCGGTTGACGAGGGAGGATTTTCCGGCGTTCGGCTTGCCGATGACCGCGACGGAGATCGTCTCGTCGTCCTCGGAGGCGCTCTCAAAGTCCGGGAGCACTTCGAGGACCGCGTCGAGGACGTCCCCGCTCCCGCTGCCGTGCAGGGAAGAGATCGCGATGGGATCGACGTCGAAGCCGAGCTCGTAGAACTCATAGAAGGTCGGGTCCACGTCGCCGATCTTGTCGGATTTGTTCACGACGGGGATCACGGGCTTGCCGCTCTTTTTGAGCATGAGCGCGATGTCGATGTCGTCCGCGACGAGTCCCGTGCGGATGTCGACCATGAAGAGGATGACGTCGGCGGTCTCGATGGCGATCTGGGCCTGCTCGCGCATCTTCTGGAGGATGACGGAATCGGTCTTCGGCTCGATGCCGCCCGTGTCGATGACCATCATCACCTTGCCGCGCCACTCGCATTCGCCGTAGATGCGGTCCCGGGTGACGCCGGGCGTGTCCTCGACGATGGCGCGCCGCTCGCCGATGAGTTTATTGAATAAGGTGCTCTTGCCGACGTTCGGGCGTCCGACAATCGCAATGACGGGTTTCATATCTGGGAATCTCCTTTCGTTGAGAGGGGAGTGTGCG
>JAFZPN010000213.1 GCA_017550315.1 Clostridia bacterium | reverse complement strand
GCTCGTCGCCCTGAGCGTTCACGAGGTGTCGCACGGATGGATGGCCTACCGGCTCGGCGATCCCACGGCCAAAAACCTCGGGCGTCTCTCGCTCAACCCTCTGAAGCACCTCGATCCCATCGGCACCCTGTGCATGATCTTCTTCCACTTCGGATGGGCGCGCCCGGTGCCGATCAACACGCGGTACTTCAAGCACAACCGCCGCGACACCGCCCTCACCGCGCTCGCCGGACCGCTCTCGAACATCGCGCTCGCGTTCCTCGGGACGATCATCCTGCATGTCATCTACGCGATCGGGTCCCGCATGGAGATCCGCACGGAGTTCTCCTACAACGTCTTCAGAGCCGCCCTGACCCTCTTCAGTTACTTCCGCTCTCTGAACCTGGCCCTCGCCGTCTTCAACCTCATCCCCGTTCCGCCGCTCGACGGATCCCGGATCTTTCTCGTCTGGCTCCCGGCAAAGTACTATTTCGGCGTGATGAAGTATGAGAGGTACATCCAGCTCGGGCTGATGCTCTTGCTCTGGACGGGCTTCGTTTCCCTGCCGCTCTCCCCCGTGGTGAGCGCGGTCGGGCGCGGCATGGACTGGCTCGTCGAGCTCGTCCCCTTCTTCCGATGACAATGGCGATTCAATTCAAGCTCGAAAACTTCGAGGGACCGCTCGACCTCCTCGTCGCCCTCGTCGAAAAACACAAACTGGACGTCGCGGATATCCCGATCGACCTCCTCTGCGAACAGTACCTCGCGACCATCCGGGACGCGGAGGAGCGCAATGTCGAGGTCGCGTGCGATTTTCTCCTCATGGCGTCGGAACTGATGCTCATCAAGAGCCGCATGCTCCTGCCGCGCGATCCGAAAACCGACGAGGATCCTCGCAAGCCCCTCATCGACGCGATCGAGGAATACCGGCGCACGAAGCTGGCCGCCGCAGAGCTTGCCGATCTTTTCTCCCTCTACGGCACGCGCACGGCCAAGGAGGAGGACGATCTCTCCCCCGATCCGACCTATGTGGCCGATCATTCCGTCGATCTGCTCCGGGCAGCGCTCACGAAGATCTACACCGAAACGCGCCTTTCCGAAAAGACGGCGAAGGAGGATTTCTCCGTCATCGTGAACGCGCCGCGCATCCCGGTCGAGGTCGTCATCACCCGGCTGCTGGACACCCTGAAATCCAAACGCTCTCTCCCGCTCGGCACCTATCTCCGCGCATCGGAGAACCGGCCCGAGCTCATCGCCCGCTTCATCGGGATCCTCGAACTCCTCAAAGCCCGTCTTATCTCTGTGGAAGAGACGGACGAAGACGCGCAGGATGGCGTGACCGACATGCTATCCGAGGTCCGCATCCTTCTCACGGCGTCGGACGAAGAGATCGCGGACGCAAAGCTCGAGAGCGGCGTGTACTGACTTTTCCATTATCCCCGCGCGGCTTGATCCCGCGCGGAAAGGACCGCACATGAACAGAACCAATCCACCCGAGACGGAAACCGAGATCCGCGCCTACACCCCCGAAGAGCAGTTTTCAATCATCGAAGCCTGTCTCTTCGCGGCAGGTCATCCGCTGACCTACGCCCGGCTCGCCGAAGTGCTCGGGATCACCCCCGCGGCCTGCGCCGACGTCGTGGAGAAGATGGCCGTCGTCTACAACAACACGGACGCCTTCCCCCGCGGCATCCTCCTCATCCGCTTCCCCGAATCCTGCCAGCTCGTGACGCGGGAGGAGTGGGGCGCCGAGGTCAAGGAAGCGCTCGGGATCCGGCGCGGCGGCAATCTATCGTCCTCCCTGCTGGAAGTGCTCGCCGTCGTCGCGTATCACCAGCCCACCACCCGCACCTTCATCGACACGGTGCGCGGCGTGGATTCGAGCTATGCCGTCGGCGCGCTCACCGAAAAGAACCTGATCGAGCCCTGCGGCAAGCTCGACGCCCCCGGACGGCCGACCCTCTACCGCACGACGACCGATTTCCTCCGCGTCTTCGGTCTCTCGCACCTCGACGAGCTCCCCACCGTCAAGCTCAAAACCGATACGGGCGAGACGGTCGAAATCGTCCCCGAGACGGGTTCGGAAGAGGAGAGATCCGAAGACGGCGAGAGCTGATTCCGCGCCTCTTTCCCATTCTCAATTCATCATTCCGGCAAAGGAGACGGCATGATCGCACTGTATATCATCCTCGGCATCGTGTTCTTCTTCGCGCTGCTGTGCATGATGAAAATCAAGGTCTACGTCCGGCTCACCGACGAGCTGCGCCTGAAGGCGGGTTTCGGTCCGGTGCTCCTGACCCTCATCCCGAAGAAGAAAAAAGCCGTCCGTGCAGAGGATTATTCCTGGAAGAAGCATCAGAAGCGGCTGAAGCGGGATGAAGAAGCGCGCCGGAAAAAGGCCGAAAAGGCCGCCGCCAAAGCTGCCGCGAAGGCAGAACAGGCAAAGAAGAAGGCCGAAGCGGCGCGTCTTGCCGAAGAGGCGGAAAAAGCCGCCGAAGACACCGACGCCGACCGCGATACGAACAAGCTCGAAACCATCCTCGCGCTCGTCTCGTTCGCGCTGGACGAGGTCCCGTGCCTCATATCCTATTGCGAGACCGATTTCCGGATGCTCTCGGTGACCGTCTGCGGCAAGGACGCGGCGGATACGGCCGTCAAGACCGGACAGATCTCCGCAGCCGCCTCGCTCCTGCTCGAGTTGCTCCGGAACAAGACCAGAATGCACGTCGCGCGGAATGCCGTCATCGACGTCCAACCCGATTTCGTCGGCGAAAAGACGCGGTTCGAGGTCGATTTCCGCTTCCGGCTCCGGCTCTTCTCGGTGCTCCGCGTCGGCTGGCACACGTTCGTGTGGTTCGTAAAGCAGAAGATCGCCGAAGCGCGCGCTTAAACTTCATCCCCAATCCTATTCATACGATTCTAATCTTCCCATCGGAGGTATCCCATGGCTGACAACAACCGCATCGGAGAGATCGCGAAGACCTCCCTCGACTCCATCCGCTCCATGCTCGACGCCAACACCATCGTCGGCGATCCCATCGAAACGGCGAGCGGCACCACCATCATCCCGATCTCCAAGATCTCCGTCGGATATGCGTCCGGCGGCGTGGACTACGCGGCGAAGAAAGACGTCTCGAACAAGCCAAACAACTTCGGCGGAGGCGGCGGCACCGGTCTAACGGTCACGCCCGTAGCCTTTCTCGTCGTGGCGGCGGACGGGAACGTGAGCATCCTGAACGTCAACGCGCCCGCGGCTTCCTCGACAGCTCCCGTGGATTCCGTCGCGCAGGTCGTCGGGTTCCTCGAGCGCTCCCCCGATCTGCTCGAACGCATCAAGGGCGTTTTCTCCAAAAAAGGCGAGGAAAACAAGATCTGACGAAAAGTCCCCCGTATCGCGGCGCGCCGTCCTGCGCATGATAGAGGCAAAACCACTCTGTCACGGAGGACGCGCAATTGAAACGCATTCTGACCGTCTGCCTGCTCCTTGCCCTCGTTATCCCGACGATGATCCCGGCGCATGCCGCCGAGGTGTCCGCCGCGTCTGCGATCCTCATCGAGGCGTCGACCGGTACGCCGCTCTATGAAAAGGATGCGGACCGCCGTCTGCCGATGGCCTCGACCACCAAGATCATGACCGCCCTCGTCGTCCTCGAACACACCGCCCCCGACACACAGATCGAAGTCCCCGCGGAGGCGTGCGGTATCGAGGGCTCGAGCATTTATCTCCGTCCGGGCGAGCGGATCACGGCCGAGGACCTGCTCTGGGCCGTTCTCCTCGAATCCGCCAACGACGCCGCGGCCGCGCTTGCCGTCTCTGTCGGCGGGAGCATCGAGGGTTTCGCCGCGATGATGAACGAGAAGGCGGAGGCGTTCGGACTCTCGGATACGCACTACACCAATCCCCACGGTCTCGACGACGAGGAGCACTATACCACCGCCCGCGATCTCGCGAAGCTGGCCGTCGCCGCAATGGCGCATCCGGCGTTCCGCACCATGGTCGCCGCGCGCCACCACACAATCGAGAGGGAAGACGGCACCCGGGTCCTCCTCAATCACAACCGTCTGCTCCGCCTGTCGGAGGACGTCGTGGGCGTCAAAACCGGATTCACGCGGAAAAGCGGGCGTTGTCTCGTTTCGGCTGCCGAGCGGGACGGCGTCGCCCTGGTCTGCGTCACGCTGAACGCGCCGGACGATTGGAACGATCACCTCGGCCTCTATGAAGAGGGCTTTTCCCGCACGCATGCCGTGACGCTCGCCGAACCCGGGGCGTTCTCGCACGGGATCCCCTGCCCCAACGCGGACGACGGCGCCGTGACGGTCTCGAATCCCGCCGGGCTCACACGGGTGTTCTTCGGCGAGATCCCCGCAATCGAAGCGGTCATCGAGGCCAAGCGGCTCCTGCTCGAAGACGTCAAGGCGGGGGATGTGCTCGGCCGGGTCGTCTTCCGGACAGCGAACGGAGATGTCGGATCCGTGTCCCTCGCGGCGGAAGAGTGCGCGGCGGCTCCGAAGAAACCTTCGTTTTTTGACCGATTCATCCCTGATCCTTAACGGACGGAGAACACGATGGAACCCATCCGAATCCAGAAATACCTGACCGAATGCGGCGTCATGTCCCGGCGCGCGGCGGAACGGGAGATCCTCGCGGGCTACGTTACCGTCAACGGGCTCCCCGCGTCCCTCGGCATGAAGGTCATCCCGGGCGAGGACCGCGTCACCGTCCGGGGCAGGACGATCCCGTGGCGGGAAGCTGCCGGGGACCGTTCCCATACCTATATTCTGCTCAACAAACCCGTGGGATACGTCACCACCATGTCCGACGAGGCGGGCCGGAAGACCGTCGCCGATCTCATCGCGGACGTCGGGACCCGGGTCTACCCCGTGGGGAGGCTCGATCTGTATTCCGACGGGCTTCTTCTCTGCACGGACGACGGCGAGCTGACCAACCGCGTCATGCACCCCTCTCATGAGATCCCGAAGCGGTATCTCGCCACCCTGAACGCCCTGCTCACCGACGAAGACATTGAGGCGCTCGCGGAGCCGTTCGAGCTCGAGGGCTACATGCTCCGGCCGTTCGGCGTCGAGTTCGTCCGGTATGCAAAACCCGGCGGCATCCCCTCGACCGTCGTGCAGTTCACGCTGTATGAAGGCCGCAACCGTGAGATCCGCAAGATCTGCGCGCACTACGGCGTGAAGCTCTCCCGCCTCACCCGCATCGCGATCGGAGAACTCACCCTCCGCGGCATCCCGAGCGGCAAGTGGCGTCCCCTCACCGACGCCGAACTCGCGTACATAAAGAGTATTTCATGAAATTCGTGCAGACGGATTTCCGCATC
>JAFZPN010000212.1 GCA_017550315.1 Clostridia bacterium | reverse complement strand
CGTCTCGTGATAGCCCCACATCCAGTTCATGTCGATGTGCGCGTGGGCGATGCAGTAGACCTTCAGGCCCTTGGCCGCCGGGGAGAGATCCGCGAGGGAGCCTTCGACCTTCTCCGCCGCCGTGCGGGTGATGGTGTGTTCCGCGGCGAGACCGGCGAGGAGCTCGTCCATCGCGGTTTCGAGGCGCGCGTCATAGATATGTTCCTTCGTCTCGGACAGGCAGGCCATGTAGCATAGCTCGGCGTAGATCCGGTGTGCCCAGTAGTTGGTCGTACACACGCCGCGCAGCTTTTTGAGTTTATCGTGGAATGTCATGGGAAATTCTCCTTTTCCTTGGATTGTCGATCAAAAATCCGGGGCATCCGCGCCCGTTTCTCTGTACATTATAAAGAATTTCCGCGCGGAAGTCAAGAGATTTTCAGGGATTGACGAGGAATGTTTGCCGTATGGAAATTCGGATGGCGTTTTTTGTCCGCCGGGCTTGACAAGGGCCGCGATGTGTGTTATAATACTCTCGTAATGGTTCATATGAACGCCAAAGGAGATTTGATGATGGTACGCCGTCATGTTCTCGCCAGAGATACCGAAGCCTTTTTCCGCACGCTTGACCGCAGCCGCAAAACCCGCTGTGCCATAGGGATCCCTCTCTGCTGGCTTTTCGGAGTCCTGCTCTGCGCGCTCTATACCGCCCACCGCGGCGTGCCGTTCTTCTCGCGGGATGCCCTGCCCTTTCTCTTAATTCTGATCGTCCCCTTCTGGCCGCTGCGGCTGCATGTGCCGCTCATGCAAAAAACGTACTATGCCACGGTAGAGCAGATTCAAAAGCGGGAGGACCGCGTCATCGGAGGCGGCGCGCACGCGGTCAAAACAGGCCGGAACGCTGGCGCCACGCTCGGGATCCCGCCAACCAAGACCTTCCGCCTGATCCTGCGCCCGGACGATCCGAAGACCGGCGTGCCTTTGAAGAAGACACAGCGGGTCACGATCCCCGGCGACAGCTTTCTCCCGTATTCCGCGGGCGAGCGCGTCTTCCGTGCGGGATCGATGCGCTATCCGATCCCCTGTTCCTTCGACGAGTTGCCGAAGGTCTACTGCCCGATCTGCGGCTTTGACAACGAGCCCGGACACGAACGGTGCCGCCAGTGCCGCGCGAAGCTCGGACGGAGAAGATGATCCGAAATTCCTTGTTTTTCCGTTTTTCGCCCCGGGGGATTGATTTCTCCGGGGCGTTGTGTTACAATAGCCTTGCATCCATTCCATCCTATTCCATCCTATTCTATCCTTGGGAGGTCAGCATGAAAATCCTGTTTTTGGGCGATTCCATCACCGACGTCGGCCGCAACACGCACAACGGCAGCCTCGTCTCGATCGGGCAGGGCTATCCGCTCCTCGTGGACGGCTGCCTGTCCGTGAAGTATCCCGGCGAATACGAATTCGAGAACCTCGGCATCAGCGGCAACCGCATCGTGGACGTGTACGCGCGGATCAAGGCGGACTGCTGGAACCACGCGCCGGACCTCATCTCGATCCTCATCGGCGTCAACGACGTCTGGCATGAGTTCGGCGGGAAGAACGGCGTCGAGGCAGATCGCTTCTACAATGTTTACAAGATGCTCGTCACCGACACGAAGAAAGCTCTGCCCGAGAGCCGGAAGATGATCCTCATGGAGCCGTTCGTGCTGAATGCCAGCGCGACGGAGGGGGCATGGGATCTGTTCCGCGGCGAGACCGAAAAGCGCGCCGAGGCCGTGCGCCGGATCGCGGAGGAGACCGGGCAGATCTTCCTGCCGCTCCAGTCGATGTTCGACGAGGCAGCCAAGAAGATGCCCGCGTCCTACTGGCTCGGCGACGGCGTCCACCCCACACCGGCCGGGCATCAGCTCATCGCGGACGCATGGGTGAAATCCTTTGAAGAAAATTTCCGCTGACGCGGCGAAATATTCCGATACCGTACGCCTTCCCTTCCGGCTCGGAGCGGGTTTTCCCGACGCCGTTCCGGTGATCCGATCGGACCGGAAGACCGTCTCGCTCGAGCTGAAACGCGACGGCACGATCCTGATCCGCGCGCCGAGACGGATGAGCGAGACAAAGATCCGGGAATTCCTCTCGAAGCGGGAGGACTGGCTCCGGGCGCACCTCGCGAAGCAACAGCTGATCGGCGCGGAAGGCTCTGACCGGCTGACCGAAGAGGAAATCAACGCGCTCTTCCGCGACGCCGTCGTCGATCTGCCCGCCCGGGTGAGAAGGTTCGCGCCCCTCGTCGGCGTATCTTACGGACGCATCACGATCCGGAATCAGCGGACGCGCTGGGGAAGCTGTTCGGCGGCGGGAAACCTCAATTTCAACTGCCTGTTGATTCTCGCGCCGGAGGAGGCACGGGACTACGTCGTGATCCACGAGCTCTGCCACCGCATCGAGATGAATCACTCCGCGCGGTTCTGGGCAGAGGTCGCGCGCGTCTGTCCGGGTTACCGAAAACAGCGGAAATGGTTCCGCGAGCACGGCCCCGCCCTCACGAAGCGCATGTTTGGATGAGGGGACAAGCCGTGAAAGCCATCCAATACTCAATTTGATCTCGGAAAGGAGCTTACCATGCTACCCATCAAAAACGCGCACATCGTCGTCTCTCCCGAGACCCTCTGCGATCCCGATTCCTCCGCGCTCTACGCGGCAAAGGAACTGCGCTACTATCTCGACCGGATCACCGCGGTCAGTCTCCCGCTCTCATCGGACAGCGGCGAAGAAAACGCGATCCTCGTGGGATCCGCCTCCGGACTCGACGTCTCCGGGTGCACGGACGACGGCTTTCTCATCGAATCGTCCGGGAATACCGTGAAGATCGCCGGCGGATGCCGCGGTGTCCTCTACGGCGCGTACGAGCTGCTCGAACGCCTCGGCGTGCGCTTCTTCACCCCGACGTGCGAAAAAGTCCCGACCGATCCGGACGCCGTGATCCCCGATCTGTCTCTCAGAATGGAGCCGACGTTTGAGTACCGCACGCACAACTACGCCGCGATCCGGCAGTATCCGCGCTTCTCCGCGAAGATGCGGTTCAACGGCTCGCTCGGCGCGGGGATCCCCCGTCGGCTCGGCGGATCGATGGGCTACGGCCTGTTCGTGCATTCGTTCGAGCACCTGATCCCGACGGCGGAATTCGGCGAGACGCATCCCGAATACTTTGCCCTCGTCGACGGCAAACGCGTGACGACGAGCGGCGGCAGGACCCAGCTCTGCCTGACCAATCCCGACGTGATCCGACTCCTGACCGATCGGACCCGCGATTTCCTCCGTGCGCATCCGGGCAACCGGCTGATGTCGCTGTCGCAGAACGACTGGGGCGGCAACTGTCAGTGCGAGAACTGCCGGAAGATCGACGAAGAGGAGGGATCGCCCTCCGGGACGCTGCTCCGCGCGGTCAACGCCGTGGCCGAGGCGCTCGAGGAGGAGTTCCCGGACGTCATCTTCGACACGCTGGCCTACGTGTACAGCCGTCCCGCGCCGCACATCACGCGCAACCGGCACAATGTATGCGTCCGGCTCTGCTCGATCGAATGCTGCTTCTGCCATCCCTTCGACGGATGCGACGACGAGCGGCGTTCGGTGACGCGTCCGGACGGGTCGAAGTCGAGCTTCATCACGGATTTACGCGACTGGGGCAAGATCTGCGACCGGATGTACATCTGGGACTACACGACCTGCTTCGCCCATTACCCGACGCCGCATCCCAACTGGCGGGTCCTGCAGCGCAACGCCCAGCTGATGGCGGAGAACAACGTCAAGGGCGTCTTCGAGCAGGCAAACGGCGCGTCCCAGGGCGGCGTCGACTTCAATGAGATGCGGGCGTACCTCATCTCGAAGCTGCTCTGGGATCCGTACTGCGATCTCGACGCGCACCGCCGTGAGTTCATGGAATACTATTACGGCGCGGCGGCTCCTTTCCTCGACGAATACCTGAACCTCCTCTGCGACACGGCGGAAGCGAACGATCACGTCGGATTCAACGACAATCCGCTGCACCGGTTCCTCGAGGAGGACATGCTCGCAAAATACTTCGCGCTCTTCGATCAGGCGGCGGAGGCGGTGCGGGGCGATCCGGCGCGGAGCATGCGCGTGGACAAGGCGCGCCTGTCGATCCGCTGGGTCGCACTCAAACGTAAGACGATGCTCCGCGGCGAATTCGATGCCGAGGAAATCAACGCCTTCTTCGCGGACTGGAAGACGCACGGCCTCTCCCGCATCGACGAGTGGTGCAACGTCGAGACGACGCACCGCGCGCTGCTCGAAGGAAAATGGCGCGGCGTCGAGTATTTCGACCACTGGACGGGAGAAGAGGCGGAGTATCTCTGATACTAATCTCATTCTAAATGTCATTTATTCAGGCCGAACATATCCCCTCATCTGGCCCTACGGGCCACCTTCCCCACGGTGGGGGAAGGCTCGCGTTTGTGCATCCGTCACGGAAGATAGCTATCATCCGTTTTCGACTGTATTTTGTATAGGCTTCTCCCTCCGTGTGAGAAACCGACTTTGCCTTGCAAAGTCGACGAGTTCATCAAGGATGAACTCGGGCTGTCATACGAAGTGACCGATGAGGGGACCCCTATGCGACTTATGTTCTTGTCATTTTAGAACGAGAATAGTATGAGTTCTCCGCGGATGATGCAATACAAACGAAAACTGCCCTGCGGATCCAATCTCCGCGGGACAGTTTTTTGTGTGCGGTTTTATGCTTTTTTCGCCTTCTGCACGAGCGTCGCGACCCGGCAGGCCCTGGCGTAGGCCTCGGCGAGGTATTCCTCGGGCGTGAGCTTAGCGTATTTGTCGTTCTCGTGGCGGTCGGGCTTGGAGTGCGTGGTGAGCTCGAACGTGAGCGGACCGTCGAAGACCGCAAGGCGCCGCGCGATGTCCTCCCAGTCGCCGACGCCGTCGAACGGGAGCAGGTGCAAGTCGTCATACCAGAAGGTCCGTCCGCCGTAGTCCCGGATGCCGAGATTGTCGTTGATGTGCGTCGCGATGAGCCTTCCGGGATAACGCCCCGGCATGTCCTCGGAATAGTTGTAGCACATCTCGTGGCCTGTATCCCAGCAGAAGCCGACGGTATCGGGATATTCTTCGCCGATCTTCATGACGGCGTCGAGATACTCCGCGCCTTCGGTGTTCTCGAACGCGATCTTCACGCCGAGTTCCTTAGCCCGGCGGATGACGGTCTCGTAGTTCGCACGTCCGAAATCGTTCGGTGCGAGATCGTAGTCCTCGAAGCCGATGTAGACGTGCGAGACCATGATCGGCACCTCGGTCCGCGCGCAGCCTTCAAGGCAGCCGGTCAGCTCGTCGATCGCGGTCTGCGCGGCCTCCTTCGTCCCGTGCCAGAGATCGCGGCACCTGCCGAAGGGCGCGTGAACGGACTGGAAGTACATCCCGGTCTCCCCCGCGATGCGGCGGCATTCCTTCAAATAGTCGAGATTGCCCCAGCCGCAGAAGAAGCCCTCGAAGCCGGTCTTCGCGATAAGGCGGATCTCCTCCTCGGTATTGAGCCGCGCGGAGCCGTAGGGGCTCATCAGCGCGAGGCAGAGTTTCTGATTTCTCATGGCGTCCCCTCCCTGCTAAAATTTCCAGGATTAGTATAGCAGAAAACGCGGGAGAATGCAAGGGGGTTCTTCACTTTGCCGCGCGGAATGCCCGCCATTCCTCGTCCTCGCCGAAGAAGGCGTCGTAATCGCGGTAAAGGATTTCCGGCTTCACCTCGCTCATGTATTCCTCCTCTTCCCCGCCGCCCGCTGCCGCGCCGAAGAAGAGCGGATTGCGGGCCGCAGCGTGAAAATCGGAGGAGGCGGCAACCGCGGGGATCCGGGCAGCAAATTCGTCGAAGCGTTTCAGGGCGGCAAGGCAGGCAGCGCGGTCCCCGGCGGACTTAGCAATCCGCGCGAGACGTTCCGCCGCGAAGAGCTTGGCCGTGGCGACGTAGTCCGGGCATCCCTCGTCAAAGACGCCGAGAAGTTTCAGCCTCGCTTCGCCGAACGCCCGCGCCTTTTCCAGCTCCCCGGCGCCGAGCGCGTCGTTCGTCATGAAGTCGAGGAGGAATTGCGCGGAGTACCAGCTTTTCCAGAGGTTTTCGGCTGCAAAAGACGCGAACTCCCCTCGGTCTCCCTTAGCGTACAGGACGTATGAGAGACCCGTTGTGCGCAGAAAATATCTCTCCGGTCCGATCCGCTCCGCCGCCTCCTTCGCACGGTCATAATCCCCGGTCTCCGTGTAAATGCGGCAGAGCATGTGATTGGCTCCATCGATTTCGGCGGGATCGCCGCAGGTCGCCGTGACGTCGCGGCAGAGGGAGACGGCGCGGTCAAGTGCAGATCGGCGTTCGGCCTCGTCTTCGGATATCCTGTACAGGATGAGAAGCGAGAACGCGAGGGCGGTTTTGAGCGGCGCGCTGTTTGGGTACCTGGCAAGTCCGTCCGTGAGGAGCGCGATCTCCTCTCGGGTCGACCCGCAGTTGTTGACTTTCGCGAGGATCTCCTGTACTTCGGCGTCGTAGGAATACGATTCATAGCCGAAGAGACGGTCGATTGAGACCTCAAAGAGGCGCGCAAGGAGCGGAAAGAGCGAGACGTCCGGGGCAGTCTGACCGTTCTCCCATTTGGAAACGGCCTGATCGCTGACGCCGAGCTTTTCTCCAAGCTCCGCCTGCGTCCAGTGTTTTGCGCGGCGAAGAGTGAAGATGTTTTCTCCGATATTCATGTTGTTCTTCCTTTCCGGCGTTTTCTTTGCCGTTCCTATCATACCGTATTCCGGAGCGCGATCCCAGCGACCGGTGGGAGAGTTTTCCTCCTGTATGTCCAACCGGCGAGCGGATAAGAGAAAAGCCCCCGGAGGAGCTTTTCGCTGCGTTATTTCAGAAGCGTGTAATAGAGGATCACGACGATGCCGAGCACGATGCGGTACCAGCCGAAGGCCTCGAAGCTGTGCGTGCGCAGATAGCCGATCAGGGCGCGGACGACGAGGAGCGAGACGATGAAGGCTGTCACCAGGGCGACCGCGAGGATCGCGATCTCCCCGCCCGTGAAGGCGAGTTCCCCGCGGACGGCGAATTTCAGGGCCTTGAGCGCGCTCGCGCCGAACATCACCGGGATCGCGACAAAGAAGGAAAACTCCGCCGCGGCTTTGCGGGAGACGCCGACGAGCATCCCGCCGAGGATCGTCGAGCCGGAACGCGAGGTCCCGGGTACGAGGGAGAGGAGCTGGAAGAGCCCGATCTTCAGGGCCGTGCCGTTCGGGATGTCCTCGGCTTCGCGCACTTCGTTCCGCGGACGGCGCTTGGCGTGCAGCCGCTCGATCACGATGAAGAGGACGCCGTAGACGATGAGGGCTGCCGCGCGGATATAGATGCTGCCGAGGTGCTCGTCGCGCCAGTCGTCGATCAGGATGCCGATCACGGCGGCGGGGAGCGCGGCGATGAGGATCTTTAACCACAGGCTCCAGGTGCGTCTCTGCCGGTGCTTTTCCCGCGACGCCCACGGCCAGAGGCGGCTCCAGTAAAGGATGATGATGGCCAAAATCGCGCCGAGCTGGATGACGACCTCGAAAAACTCAAAGAAGGTGGGGCTGTAATTCGTCTTCATGAGGTCCGCTGCGAGCTCGATATGGGTGGAGGAGGAGATCGGGAGCCATTCCGTGATGCCCTCCACGAGGCCGATCACGAAGGATTTAAGTAGGTCGAGAAACATGGGTACTCCTTATTCCCCGGCGCGGAGGATGTCGCCCGCGTGAACCGGGCACGGAACGCGGAGGCGGAAGAACATCGACGGATGCGGGGTGGATTCGATGGGGCGGCCCTGACGGTCGAAGAGCGGATCGGCACGGAAGGCGCGTCCGGTTTGACCGGGACTGAGCAGTTCAACATTCTGGCCGACGAAGAGCTTGTTGCGCTGGGTGAAGACGGCGTCCCAGGTGCCGTCCTCGCGCGGTATGCCGTCGGTCACGGCGGTCGCGAGATAGGCTTTATCCTTCTTGTAGCCGTGTTCATGGACGGTGTTCGCATCCTCGGAGGGCTTGACGAAGAAGAAGCCCGTGCCGTATTCGCGGTGGCTGACGCTCTCGAGCTCGCGCGCCCAGAGGGGATCGAAGCGGTAAGCAGCGGGATCCCGGCGGTAGGCGTCGAGGGCAAGGCGGTATGTATTGGTGACGACGGCGGTATAGTACGCGCTCTTGACGCGGCCTTCGATCTTGTAGCTCGAGATCCCGGCTTCTTCGAGCTCCGGGATGTGCTCGATCATGTTCATGTCCTTCGAGCTCATGAAGAAGGTCTCGCCGTTTTCGTCCTCTTCGAGGCGGACCGCGGTGGTGATCTCCTCGCGCAGTTCCTCGTGCAGATCGACCGTGCGCGGCATGTCTGCCTCCCGGTAGTGCCAGCGGCAGGACTGGGCGCACTGGCCGTGATTGCCGTCGCGGCCGGTGAAGTAGTTCGAGAGCAGGCAGCGCCCGCTATACGCAATGCACATCGCGCCGTGGACGAAGGTCTCGAGCTCGAGGGTGTCCGGGATGTTCTGCCGGATCTCGCGGATCTCGGATAGGGTCAGTTCGCGCGCGAGGACGATGCGCTTCGCGCCGAGGGCATGCCAGGCACGGCACGCGGCGGCGGATACGGCGGAGGCCTGCGTCGAGATGTGGATCTCGAGCCCGGGGATCTCTTGCCGGATGGCCATGACGACCCCGATGTCCGAGACGATCACGGCGTCGACGCGCGCGGCCCGCAGGAACCGCAGAGTTTCCATGAGCTCCGGATATTCCGGCGTGTGCGGCAGGACGTTGACCGTCACGTAGACCTTGACGCCTTTGCCGTGACAGTACCGGACCGCCGCGATCAGCTCGTCGCGGTCGAAATTGGCGGAGGCGGCGCGCATGCCGAAGTGCTTCCCCGCCAGATAGACCGCGTCGGCTCCGTAGAGGACGGCGGCCTTCAGTTTATCCCAGCTTCCGGCGGGCGCGAGAAGCTCGGCGTGACGACGTGCGCTCATGCTTCAAAATCGAGGCAGGCGCGGGAGGCGACGACGCTGCGGACATAGCCAGCTGCTTCGAGATGGAGGGGATTGGTCGCATACGACGCGAGCGCTTCCCGGTCGGTGAAGACGGAATCGAGCATCATGTCGGCGGTCGAAGATGGGAGGCGGTCCGTGATGACGCGGAGGGAGACGAGGCCGTCGAGTTTTCCGTTCAGGGATTCGAGGCGGCGTTTGGCCTCCGCGCGCGCTGCCGCTTTCTCCTCCTCGGTGAATTCCGATTTGAGTGTCCAGAGAATCACATGTTTTACCATAATCTGCCTCTTATACGTTCATGATGACCGGAAGGATCATCGGTTTGCGCTTGGTCTTCTGATAGAGATATTTCGAGAGGGCGTCCTTGACGTTCGTCTTCATCTGCGTCCACTCGGTGATGCCGGCGTCGAGCGTGTCGCAGAGGACCCCGCGGACCAGCTCGCGCACGTCGTCCATGAGTTCCTCGCTCTCGCGGACGTACACGAAGCCGCGGGAGATGAGGTCCGGGCCGGAGACGATGGTCTGCTCGTCAAGGTCGACGGTCGCCACGACGACGATCAGGCCGTCCTCTGCGAGGTGCTTGCGGTCGCGGAGCACGATGCTGCCGACGTCGCCCACGCCGTAGCCGTCGACGAGCATGCGCCCGGACGGAACGGTGCCGTTCTTCTTCGCGGAATGTTGATCGAGCTCGAGGACCTGCCCGATCTCCATGATGAAGATGTTTGCGGGATTCTCGCCCATGTATTCCGCGAGCTCTTTATGCTGCATCAGGTGGTGGTATTCGCCGTGGATGGGCATGAAGAACTTCGGCTTGGTGAGCGCGTGGATGAGTTTGAGATCCTCCTGGCAGGCGTGGCCGGACACATGGACGACGGCCTCCGCGTGATAGACGCTCACGCCTCTGCGGTAGAGCTCGTTGATGATGCGGGAGACGAGCTTTTCGTTGCCAGGGATCGCGTGGGAGGAGAGGACGATGAGGTCCTTCGGGGTCAGCTCGACCTGCGAGTGATCCGAGAACGCCATGCGGTAGAGCGCGGACATCGGCTCGCCCTGGGATCCGGTCGTGACGATCGTGACCTTTTCCTGCGGGTAGCGGTTGAGGTCCGCGATGTCGATGAGCACGCCGTCCGGCACGTCCATATAGCCGAGGCGGACCGCCGCACCGACGACGTTGAGCATGCTGCGGCCGGTGACCGCGACCTTGCGTCCGAAGCGCACGCTCGAGTTGATGATCTGCTGGACACGGTGGACATTCGAGGAGAAGGTCGCGATGATGATGCGCTTGTCGGTGTTGGTCATGAAGATCTGGTCGAGGGTCGCGCCGACACGCCGCTCCGACGGGGTGAAGCCGGGATGCTCGACGTTGGTGCTCTCGCACATGAGAAGCAGGACCCCTTCCTTGCCGTATTCGCCGATGCGGGTGAGGTCCATCATCTCCCCGCCGATCGGGGAGACGTCGAGCTTGAAGTCGCCGGTGTGCAAGACGACCCCGACGGGGGTGCGGACCGCGATCATGCAGGAGTCCGCGATCGAGTGGTTCGCGCGGATGAATTCCGCCTCGAAGCAGCCGAGCTTGACGGTGTCGCCGGCTGCTACAGTCACGAGCGTCCGGGAGCCGAGAAGCTTGTGCTCCGCCAGCTTCGATTCGAGGATGCCGAGGGTGAGCCGGGTGGCGTACACGGGGACGTCGATAAGCTTTAAAAGATACGGGATGCCGCCGATGTGGTCCTCGTGCCCGTGCGTGACGAGGATGCCGCGGATCTTCGAGGCGTTCTTTTCGAGATAGGTATAATCGGGAATGACGAGGTCCACGCCGAGCATGTCTTCGTCAGGGAAAGCAAGGCCGCAGTCGATGATAATCATGTCGTCTTCGTATTCCAGGACGGCGAGATTCTTTCCGATCTCGTTGAGGCCGCCCAGCATCATGACGCGCAGCTTGCTGGTGGGTTTTTTCGTTTTTGCCATAGAATTCCTTTCGTGAATCTGCCGGGCACCTCCCTGTCTTCTCCGGAGGCTGCCGGCGCTTGTTTTCAGTCGTCTTTTTTCCATTCTTTTTCTTCTTCTTTGATCGTCTTCTTGGATGGTCTTCTTCGATAAATTGTGTGCGTTTGCACAGATCCGGACAGCAGAAAAACTCCCCCGGTTCTGCCGCCGGCGGCTGACGCGGGAGCGGACGGAGGATGATCGGCAAGGCTTCCGAGGGCGGCGGTTGCCTGTGCCGCGGCGTTCCGCGGTCCTGCGTTTGAGGTCCCGCTGTGCGATCCCACAGCGGCGTCTTGTTCGGGCGATGGTCCCGACGGTCACGGATCGGCAGTCCCGCGCGGACCCGCCGTACTCCCATGACCGGAAACGATACAATATATCTTGATATATTATACACCAAAACGCTTCATGCGTCAAGGGAGCCGCTCCCCCGAAAAGTAACATTTCTTCGGGAATATCTCATCCCGTTCTTTGTGCAATCCGTCAGCCCAGACCGACAAGGAGCGCGACGGTTCCGATCAGGGCGGAGGAAGATGCGGCTCCGAGGGCAAAGGCGAGCGGCGGAGGCAGGCGGTGGATCGGCGCGCGCGGTTTCCGGGGTGCGAAATACCCCTCACAGCCGCGGATGATACGCTCGGCCTCTTCCGCAAGAGTGGCTGAGGGCACACTCTTCCTCTTCCCCGCGCCGTGCCGCAGGACCAGCCAGACCTCCTCGAAATAGGGACTGTGCGGGTCCCTGATGTGGATGATTCTCTTTTCCGCGCCGCGTATCATGGCCGTTTCTCCGAATTCGTGTTTTTTTCATTTTAGACAGCCTGCGCGCGGAATATGCTCGCCGGCGCACATTTCCGGGGCCGCTCGATCCGTGCCGAAGGGGGAAAAACTGTCAGAAGTTGCCAGAAAGGACTTGACAAGCGGCGCGGGATGGGGTAGAATAAGGCAGAAAAAAGCGAACGCGGTCGAAGGAGATCGATCCTACACCGCGTCCGATCCGTGATAAGGAGAAAAACACAAGATGAAATCGCTGGGCGTCATCAGAAAGGTCGACGAGCTCGGGCGCGTGGTCCTGCCGGTGGAGACGAGAAAACGCCTCGGACTGGAACCGAAGGATCCCGTGGAGATCTTCGTGGAGCGCGACCGGATCGTGCTGAAGAAATACGAGCCCGTATGCGTCTTCTGCGGCAGCACGGGGGATGCGGTGGTCTGGAAGGACAAGCGGGTCTGCCGCCGCTGCCTCGAGGGTCTGAAAAAAGGACAGGATAACTGAACAGATATTGGTTCTCTGCGGCGCGATTCGGACGCCGCCTTTTTTCATTCGATCACACATAGAAAATGGGCTATCACAATAACAAAGCTAATGCTGGTTGACTTCCCTACCAAGCTACAGCTTGTCATTGCGAGGAGCGATCCTCAAGGATCGCGACGTGGCAATCTCTCCGGTATTGAGGAGCACAGCAGAAACCGGGAACCAAAGACGAATTTGCTGTAATAGCATTGTCACCAATACTCTGCGTCCATCTTCAATTTTGGAGAGATTGCCACGTCAGGCGTCTTAGGACGCCTTCCTCGCAATGACAAAGTGAAGTTTGTAACAGACGACATCCGGAACCCGGTTTTAAATGCAAAAAGGCTGTCGCCTTCTTTTTTCAAGGATACGACAGCCTCTTTCGTATTGCGGATCTCTCTTATCTCTTCTTCGTGCGGATCTCTTCGAGGGCGTCCGCAATGAACTGCTCCGTGGGTACAGCGCCCTTGTCCTCGCCGTTTCTCGTGCGGACGGAAACCGTGCCGTTCTGACGGTCGCGGTCGCCGACGACGAGCATATACGGCGTCTTCGAGAGCTGCGCCTCGCGGATCTTGTAGCGCATCGTCTCGTTGCGGTTGTCCAGATGCACGCGGAGACCGGCAGCCTTGAGCTTTTCGTAAACCTCTTCGGCGTAGTCGTTGAAGTCGTTGCCGACCGGGATCACCTCGGCCTGGACCGGGCAGAGCCACAGCGGGAAGTTGCCCATCGTCTCCTCGATGATATACGCCATGAAGCGATCGATGGAGCCGAGGATCGCGCGGTGCAGGACGACCGGGGTCTTCTCCGTGCCGTCGCGGTCGACGTAGGTGAGCTCGAATTTCGCCGGGAGGCAGAAGTCGAGCTGGCAGGTCGACAGTGTGATCTCGTTGCCGACGGACGGCTTGACGTTGACGTCGAGCTTCGGGCCGTAGAACGCCGCTTCGCCGATTTCCTCGGTGAATTCGATGCCGAGCTGTACGAGGACCTCGCGCAGGGCGGATTCCGCGGCTTCCCACATCGCGTCGTCCGGATGGTACTTGACCTTGTCCGCCGGATCGCGCAGGGAGAGAACGCAGCGGTAATCGGTGATGCCGAAATCCTTATACACGTCGAAGATCAGGTCGCAGACCTTCGAGACCTCGTCCTTGATCTGCTCGGGCGTGACGAAGAGGTGCGCGTCGTTCTGGCAGAAGTGGCGCACGCGCTCGATGCCCTTCAGGGTGCCGGAGGCCTCATAGCGGAAGTCGTGCGCGATCTCGCCGATGCGGATCGGGAGGTTGCGGTACGAATGGGACTGGTTCTTGTAGATCATCATGTGGTGCGGGCAGTTCATCGGACGGAGGACGTAGGTCTCCTCGTCCACCTGCATCGCCGGGAACATGTTCTCTTTATAGTGATCCCAGTGGCCGGAGGTCTTGTAGAGCTGGACCGTGCCCACGCAGGGCGTCAGGACATGCTGATAGCCGAGCGCCTCTTCCTTGTCGCGGATATACTTTTCGAGCTCGTGCCAGATGATCGTGCCGCGGGGCAGGAACATCGGCATGCCGCGCCCGACGAGATCGTCGGACATGAAGAGCTGCAGATCCTTTCCGATCTTGCGGTGGTCGCGCTTCTTCGCCTCTTCGAGCTTTGCGAGATGCGCTTCGAGATCGTCCTTCTTCGGATAAGCCGTGCCGTAGACGCGCTGGAGGGTCTGGCGGCTCGAATCCCCGCGCCAGTAAGCGGCATTGCAGGCGAGAAGCTTGAAGGCCTTGACCGCGCCTGTCGAGAAGAGGTGCGGGCCCGCGCAGAGATCGGTGAACTCGCCCATCTTATAGAAGGAGATCACGGCGTCCTCGGGCAGATCGTGGATCAGCTCGATCTTGTAGGGCTCGTCCTTCATCAGTTCGACGGCTTCCTCACGGGGCAGGACGAACTTCTCGAGACGCTGGTTTTCCTTTACGATCTTCTTCATCTCCCCTTCGAGCTTTTCGAGGATGTCGGGCGTGAAGTTGACGGGGGAGTCGAAGTCGTAGTAGAAGCCGTCTTCGATGGCCGGGCCGATGGTGAGCTTCGTCTCGGGATAGAGACGCTTCACGGCCTCGGCGAGGATGTGGGACGCGGTGTGACGGAAGGTCTTCGCGCCGTCGGGATCGTCGAAGGTCAAAAGTTCGACGTCACAGTCGGCGTCGAGGAGCGTGGTGAGATCGGCGACCTTGCCGTTCACCCGGGAGACGATCACGTCGCGGGAGATGAGTTCGGCCTCACGCGCGGCGTCATACACCGTCACGGGGGCGTCGAAGGAGAGCGTCTTGTCGTTGAATCGTACGGTAAACATGCGTTTATTCCTCCGTTTCGGAGAGATGGTAGGCATCCCGGAAAACAAAAAATCCCGGGCAGCCTCACGACTGTTCGGGGTGCGGTAAACCCGCACGGTTCCACCCGAGCTTTTCACTCATTTTTAACAATATAAAGCCGTTTTATTCGGCAGGGCGGTACCCGATCCCTTCCGCGGAAACATTTTCAGCACCTGTTTCTCTCTGTGCGCGGCTCTGAGAACGGACATATCCCATGGTGATATTATACCTCGCAGATGAGATTTTGTCAAGCATGAATTCTGCACAAAGAAACGGTTTATTTCCTTAAAGAATCCGGGAAAAGGTACTTTTTTTGAAGATTTTATAAAAAAGTCTTGACATCCGGGAACCGAGGTGCTATAATATCCCCCGTCAGAGCAAGTGAACCCCTCAAAGGTCGCTGCGGATAGCGGTATTGTGTAAAGGTAGCACAGCAGACTCTGACTCTGTATGTCGGGGTTCGAATCCCTGTACCGCTGTAAGGCAGATTTCCTGAATCTGCCTTTTTTCTTTGTTTTTTCGGAGGTGGACGATGCGCCTGTATGATTTTCTCGCCGGTGCCGGGGACCGGATCCCCTTTCACATGCCGGGACACCAGCGCGACGCGGAGCGGTTCGACTGGCTCGGAGGGCTCGCGCCGATCGATTTCACCGAGATCGACGGGCTCGACGATCTGCACGCGCCCGAAGGGATCCTTCGGGAGGCGATGGAGAGAACGGCGGTGCGGTACGGTGCGGATCGATCGTTCTTCCTCGTCGGCGGGTCGACGGCCGGGATCCTCGCGGCGGTCACGGCGGTGTGCCGCGCGTCGAGGAAGGAGCATCCTTCCCTGCTCGCCGCGCGGTGTTGCCACAAATCGGTCTATCACGCCGCGCTGCTGAACCGGGCGGATCTATCTTACGTACAGCCGGACGCGCATCCCCTCGGATTCTGTCTCGACGTCAAACCCGAGGCGATCGAGGCGGCGATTCGGAACGATACACCGGACGGCGTGATCCTGACCTCGCCTACCTATGACGGCGTCGTGAGCGACATCCGTGCCATCGCCGGGATCTGTCACCGCGCGGGGATCCCGCTGATCGTTGACGCGGCGCACGGGGCGCATCTCGGGTTTCTCTCTCCGGAAATCCCCTCCCCGGTATCCTGCGGCGCGGATCTCACGGTCATGAGCCTGCACAAGACCCTGCCCTCGCTCACGCAGACGGGCCTCTTGCATGTGAGCGGATCCCTTGTCGATCCGGAACTTGCGGCGGAATGCCTCGACCAGGTGGAGACGTCGAGCCCGTCGTATCCCCTCATGGCGTCGATCGACGGCTGCGTGGACGCGATGGGGGATCCTGCCCTGTTCGCGGACTGGCGGTCCCGGATCGCAGAACTGCGCGCGGCGGCGGGGGATCTCTTCGTCGTGCCGGAGGGTGTTTACGCGTTCGATGAGAGCAAGCTGATTCTCGCCCTCGACGGTCTCGGCGGCCCGGAGACTGCCCGGATCCTGCGGGAGGAATACCGGATCGAGCCGGAGATGGTATCGCCGCAGTATGTTCTCCTGATGACGGGCGCGGGGACCGGACGGCGGCATGTCGAGGCGCTCACGCCCTTCCTCGCACGCTTCCGGGGGCGGGGCGTGCAGGTCACGAGCCAATCGATCCCGCCGCATCCGCTGCCGACGGTCCGGATGCGCATGGACGAAGCGGTCCGGCAGAGGACGGAATCCGTGCGGCTGGAAGAGGCCGAAGGAAGGGTCGCGGCGACGGTCCTGACGGTCTATCCGCCGGGGATCCCGCTTGTCGTGCCGGGCGAGGAGATCGGAGGGGCTGTGATCGGGGCGGTCCTGGAGAATCTCGCGGGCGGCGGCCGGGTGCTGACCTCGCGCGGGAGTTTTGACGGGATCGTGACGGTCTCGGCAGAGGAGGATCAGCGATGAAGAAAGCGAAAAAGGCGCTGAAACCGACGGTCGATGCGCTCGCGGCGGAGGGGATCCGGGCGTCGGTCCTGAACGAGAGCGGACGGGACAAGGAGACGGCGAAATCGGAGGGCGACGCGCTGCTCGACGCCGTGTGGACCCTGTACAATCCCTGCGAGATCGAGGGCCGCGCGGAGAAGTTCGAGACGACGGTCAAGGTCGACGCGAAGCGGGAGCGCGGGATGCCGCCCACACCACCGCGGAAGAAATTCTTCACGGCGCATGCGCACACGGGCGAGCCGCTCGACGTCTCCCCGGACGATATACTGAAATACAACGCCCTCGATCTCGAACACGGCGCGGGGATCCACTACCTCGTCGACGGGTTTGAGACGAATAAAGTCGAGAATAAGTGAAAAAGAGCTGTCATTTCTGACAGCTCTTTCATTTTTGGTGGGAATACAATCAGTCGAGGATGCCGTGCTCCATCTCCGGGTTCATCGGTGCCTGACGCTCGAAGCGGGATTCGATCGGGATCTCGTGGCCCTCTCTGCCGGACTGTGCAAAGCCTTCCATGATCTCGAGGATGTGGAAGGTCTGGTTGCAGTTGGCGCGGAACGGACGTCCGGTCTGGAGCGCCTTCGCCATGTCGGCCAGACCGAGGGCGCGGCTGTTGTCCGGATAGTCGAACTGGAGGTCGATGTCCTTCATGCCCTCGCCGGGCTTGAAGAGCTTGACCGGGCCGCCGAATCCGTTCGGGTCGGGGACATAGAGCGTGCCCTCGGAGCCGTAGACTTCGAGACGCGCCTGTCCGGGATAATAGACGTCGAAGGTCGTGTAGAGCGTGCCGATCGCGCCGTTCACGAAGCGCATGTTGCCCGCATACAGGGTCGGAACGTCGACCTTGATGATCTCGCCGTTATGCGGCTGGCTGGTGATGAGGCGCTCCTTGAAGGTGGTGCGGGTCATCGCGGAGACCGCTTCGACGTTGCCGCAGAGGTTGACGAGCGCGGTGAGGTAGTACGGACCCATATCGAACATAGGGCCGCCGCCATACTTGTAGTAGAATTCCGGATCCGGATGCCAGGTCTCGTGGCCGTGGCAGATCATGAAGCCCGCGCAGCCGACGAGGTCGCCGATCTCGCCGTCGTCGATGAGCTTGCGGCAGGTCTGGATGCCCGCGCCGAGGAAGGTATCCGGCGCACCGCCGAGCATCAGGCCCTTTTCCTTCGCGAGCGCCATGATCTCCTTGCCCTCTTCGAGGGACGCGGCGAGGGGCTTTTCGGAATAGACGTGCTTGCCGGCCTTCAGGGCGGCCATCGTCACGCCGTAGTGCTCATAGGGGCGCGTGATGTTGAGGACGATATCGACCTCGGGATCCGCGAAGAGCTCGTACATATCCTTGTAGAGCTTCGGGATGTTGTAGTTCTTCACCGCGCGCTCCGCTCTCTCGGGGATGAGGTCGCAGACGCCGATGATCTCGATTTCCTTGAATCTCTTGGTGATGTTTTCGAGGTAGATGCCGCTGATCGCGCCGCATCCCACGAATCCGATCTTGACAGTTGCCATCATATCCTCCTGTTTAATACATCTTCGCGTTGTTGAGGAAGCGGTCGGGGGTGAGCCCCTTGTCGAGAACGACCTGTCTGCCTTCCGCCGCCCAGAGCATGCCGCGCTTCATCATGATCTCCGCGTTCGGAGACTTGTCAAAGACGTCGTCATGGTGACCGAGAGAGGTGTAGAACACCCGGCCGAGCCCCCAGAACTTCGTCCACGCGACGGGCATGTCCACGGGCTTGTTGGAGGCATGATAATAGGTCACCAGCGGGAAGCGGGTCGTTGCGAGCACCTCGATGGAGGGGTCCACGTGGAGGTAGTAGTGCTCAGAGCAGACCTTGAAGTCCTCCAGCCCATCGACGATCGGGGAGGAGCCATGCCGGATGTTGACGGTGTATTCGATGCCGTCGCCGCCCGGATGGCTGACCCACTGGCCGCCGGTCATGAACTGCCACTCCGTGTCCTGGCGGAAGGAGTCGCACATGCCGCCGTGGCATCCCGCGAGTCCCACGACCGCGCCGACCGCCTTCGCGATGGAGCGGGAGCATTCCCACGGGATCGAGCCCATGGTCCAGCAGGCGACGAGCAGGTGGTATTCGAGCAGCTTTTCCGTGTCCTTCAGGCAGTCGAGGGTGTCGGAGATCTCCGTCTCGTATCCCTCTTCTTCCATGAGGCGGGCGAACCGCTTCGAGGTCAGCTGCGGCTCATGGCCGTCCCAGCCGCCCTGGAAAATCAGAACTTTTCTCATTTGTTTTCCTCCGTTTCGGATTTTTTGAATCTTTGGAATATGCGGACCCCCACGCAGGGGATGAGAACAAACCAGCAGACCGCCTCGGCGTATGCGAGCGGCAGGAGTATATCCGGGTCCATGCGCCCGGCGAAGATTTCAAAGCCCGCGGCAGCAAAGAGGCCGAACAGTACGATGAGGTCGAGAACGAAGAGGATTTGGAAAACGGAATGCCATTTCTTCATGCGGACCTCCTTTTATGCCTCGCGATACCAAAGCGGCACCGGGTTCTTCATGTCGTCGAACCAGCGGAGCACGTCCGCCGCCTGCCGGGTCATCGTCCGGATCTCGTCTTCGCCGAAGGGCACGGCCCAGAAGATGGACGACAGGGTGTTCGAGGCGACGTACAGCGCGAGAAGCCGCCAGAAGAGCGCCGGGGGCGTTGTGCCGAAATAGCCGTCGATGCGGCCGCGGGCAAAGGCAGGCGCGGTCTGGGCGCACCAGACGATCCGGTTGAATTCCTCCCACGGATCGCCGTAATCCTCGCGGTTGAAGTCGATGATCGTCAGCTTCGCGGGGATCCCGTCCGCATCCCGCTCGAACATCATGTTCCCGACGTGATAGTCGCCGTGCTGCCAGACGTTCGGGCGTCCGCGGAGGTACTTCCGGTTCTCTTCGAGATAGCCGAAGATCGCGCCGTCCCCGTCAATGCGGAGCGGGCAGTCGAGGTAGCCTTTGATTTTGCGGTCGATCTTCGCGTTGAAGCGTGGCTCCCAGTCCGGCGCGTCCGTCGGCGCGGGGAGGGAGTGGATGACGCGCAGGATCCGGCCGGCTTCCATACCCGCTTCATACTGCGCCTCCGGGGAGAGCGTCGGAAGGTGATCCTCAGCGACCGTCCCGTCGATCCACCGCTGGACGACCCAGGTGCCGCCCTCCGGCTGCGGACCGAACGCGATCGGCTCGCACATCGGGACGTCCAGCGAGGCGAGGAGCCTCTGGCGCTCGAAGGCGGACCGGTAGGCATCGGGATCGGTCCCCGGCATCACGCGGAGCAGGAAGACCTCTCCGTCCGCCGTCTCCGCCCGGTACTTTTTGTCCGGGGACCAGCCCTTTTCGATGAGGGTGAGGCGGGAGAAGCGCATCACAGGGCGGCAAGCGCGTCAAAGTCCGCCTTGAGATGCGGATAGAGCGCGTCGTAGACAGCGTAGAACTTCGCGTAGGCGGCGGTCCGCGCGGGATCGGGCTCGACGGAATCCTTCGTCTTCACGATCGCGTCGCAGGCGTCCTTGACCGACGGATAGAGCCCCGCACCGACCATCGCGAGGATGGCCACGCCGAGAGCCGGACCTTCGTCGGAGGCGATCCGCGTCACGGGGATGCCGTACACGTCCGCGAGCATCTGCCGCCACAGCGGGCTCTTTCCGCCGCCGCCGCAGATCTTCATGTCGTCGGGCTTCACGCCCATGCCGTCGAGGACGCCGAGGCAGTCCTTCAGCGAATAGGAGACGCCCTCGAGCACCGCGCGGATCATGTCGCCGCGGGTATGCATGCCGGAGAGGCCGACGAAGCCGCCGCGGACCTTCGGATCGAGGTGCGGGGTGCGCTCGCCCATGAGATAGGGCATGTAGAGGAGGCGGTTCGCGCCGATGGGGGACTCTGCCGCCTCGGCGTCCATGATCCGGTAGGGATCGACGCCCTGACGTTCTGCTTCTGCCACCTCCGGCGCGCAGACCGTGTCCCGGATCCAGCGGAGGGAGAGGCCTGCGGCCTGCGTCACGCCCATGACGTGCCAGGCGCCGGGAACCGCGCAGCAGAAGGTGTGCACGCGGCCCTTCGGATCGATGGTGATGGAATCGGTGTGCGCGAAGACGACGCCGGAGGTGCCGATCGTGGTGAACGCGCGTCCGTCCGAGACGACGCCGACGCCGACCGCCGCCGCCGCATTGTCCCCCGCGCCGCCGACAACGGGCGTTCCGGGAGCAAGTCCGGTCAGGGCGGATGCATCGGGGGTCACGGTCCCGGTGATCTCGGGGGATTCGTAGACCTTGCCGAGGAGGGATCTGTCGATGCCGAGCTTTTCGAGGACCTCATCGGACCAGTCGCGGCGCGGGACGTCGAGCAGCTGCATGCCGGAGGCGTCGGAGACCTCGGTCGCGTATTCGCCGGTCAGCATGAGGCGGATGTAGTCCTTCGGGAGGAGGATGTGCGCGCATTTGGCGTAGATCTCCGGCTCGTGCTTCTTCACCCACATGATCTTCGAGGCGGTGAAGCCCGTGAGCGCGGGGTTGGCGGTGATCGCGATGAGACGGTCACGTCCGCTCATCAGCCGCTCGATGTCCTCGCATTCCTCCGCGGTTCTCTGGTCGCACCAGATGATCGACGGGCGGAGGACGGCATTGTTCTCGTCGAGCATCACGAGGCCGTGCATCTGGCCGGAGATGCCCACGCCGACGATGGCTTCGGGCGCGACGCCGGACTTTTCAATGACGGTCTTCGTCGTCTTCGCGGAGGCGTTCCACCAGTCGAGGGGATCCTGCTCCGCCCAGCCGTTCTGAGGCTGATACAGGGGATATTCGATCGTCGCCGAAGCGATCACGCCGCCCTTTTCG
>JAFZPN010000211.1 GCA_017550315.1 Clostridia bacterium | reverse complement strand
TGATTTTGAGATAGAAAAAGAACGATGTTAAGCCTTTCGACTCGACATCGTTCTTTTCGTTGTTGTTTCCAACCCTGTCAGACAGATGCCGCAAAATAGTAATTTTTTAGAATTACTGTCTTACGAGCACCCATCCGATGCGGGCCGTTTTTCTTATTCCGGATTATTCACATTATTTCAAAACCGCGTCCTTCAGCGAGGCGAGGAGATTCTCTTCCGATTCGAGCACGCCGTCTTCGCTCTCGGCGACGATGCCGCAGATCGCAAGGACGAGCTCGCGGAACCTCTCCGTCAGCGCGGCGTCGATCCCGCGCAACAGATCCATCGCGATCCGCGCGTTATCCGCGTAGTTCGCTTCGAGATCCTTGCCGCAGTAGCCGTAAAGCTCGATCAGCTCGTCGACCGTGTAGGAGAAGCCGAAGCAGTCGTTGAGGACCTCCGCCTCCCGCGCGCCGATGTTCCCGTCCGCGTTGATGACGTTCATGAGGATCCCCATCAGCGTGTTGAAGAAATACCCCTCCATTTCGCCGTATTCTTCCTTGTCCCACTTCCCCGCCGTCTCCGCTGCGTCGCAGCTGTTCACGAACTGGTCATAGAGGACCCGGAATTCCTCGCATTTTCTCGCCATGCCGTCGTTTTCGTTCATGTCATGCCTCCGTCCGATTGCCGTTTGCTTGTTTTCTTCATTATACACGACCGCGGGCTGCTTGTCAATCCTTTATGCGTTCCCCATCGAAATTGCACTGCCAGATGTGCTCCGCGAGCTTCGGCGAGCCGAAATCGACGATGATCCAGCCGAGCGGTTCCCCGGCGGGGAGATCATAAGCGAGCAGGCGGCGGTTGAGCGTGCGCGCAAACCAGTACGGATGCCCGTAGGCAAGCGATCCCTTCGTGCTCAAAAAATGCACGGCAGCCTCTTCGTCGTCCACGCCGATCGCGAGCCCGGCAAGGAAGGCGTTCCATTTATCGTCTGTGTCATATTCATACCGGTCCTGCACCCAGAGGAGGAGATCACCCGGGATATTCGCCTCGACGTCCTCGGTCGGGTTGTCCGCACCGCCCTGATCGTTCCAGGCAAAGGGGATGCCCGCCCGTTCTCCGAGCCCGGCATCGTCTCCGTATCGCCGCAGAAGCACGATCCGTCCCCGCGCTTCGCCGACGGTCGGAAGGGAATCCGAAAGAAACCAGCGGTCCGGGCGTTTCTCGATTTCTCCGTCGAGAAGCGTCTGCATTTCGGCGATCGAAAAATCTCCGTGCTCATGCTTCACGCAGAAGAGGATCACCTCGCCCGGATGCGCGTCGAGAAAGGCGCAGCAGTCCGCGATGACCGTGGCAAGGGTGAGCGCGCGGTTCGAGAGCACGGAGGGCTTGCAGTTCGTAAAGCCGTGCTTGAGGATCAGTTCCCCGCTCTCCTCGTCCTTTCCGAGGCGGATGTCGAGATAGCGGTACCCGGCGTCGAGCTGACCGCGGATGTCGAGAGACTGGCACTTCGAGAAGAACGCAAGCTGGGCGTGCGCGGCTCCGGCGTTGTGCGTGCCGGGGATCGTGACCCGGTTCAGGGGAAGATCGTCGTCGAGGTCCGCCATCCAGTCGGCCGATCCGTCGACCTTCGCGCGGCTCACGCCCTCACAGAGCGGGAGGACAAAGAGCACGGCGCAGAGGAGCAGAAGAACGACGAGCAGAAACAGGAAGAAGGCTTTGAGAAGCCGCAGGATCAGCGGGCGTTTTTTCGTTTTCATGGTCCCTCCTCCGTCATTTGAGCCAGCGGGCGAGCTCGGCTTCGTACCACGCAACGGGCTTCTCGCGCACGACGTAGGCATGCGGTCCGTCCGGATCGGAAATAGTCCGGTTTTCCCCGGTGACGGGATCCGCCGACACGTGTCCGCGCCGCAGAGAATATCCGGCCCGCGCGGGATCGTCGGCGAGTGCGAGCAGGATCGTCATCGGATCCCACGAGGAGCGTCCGTTCGGCGATCCGTGATCCCGGAACGCCTGCACGAGCGGGTCGCCGCCGTTGTCGGGATCTCCGCCCGAGATCACGTCGTGGCCGATCTCCCAGCCGAGGAACGTGATCGGCTTCGGGAAATGTGCAAACAGGTATGCCGCGGCCTCCCGGGAGCGCGCGTTGTTCGCGATGTTGTGCTCGATCCCCGCGCCGTTCTCGTCGAACCGCCCGGCCATCATCCACATCTTTTTCACCTTGCGCTGCACGAGGTCCATCCCCTCCGGATCGCGCAGCAAGGCGGCCCAAACCTGCGGGAAGCCGATCTCGATGAACTCGACTTTCTCGTCTTCCGCCGCCGAAAGGATCCGTCTTAACATCGGAAGAGGCTCCTCGGCGTCGTCGTTTGACGCGATGCGGTGGGGCCAGCGCACCGTGAGGTGCTTCTGATACGGCGAGAGGTTCCCCGTGAAATCCGTCCCCGCCCGATCCAGCGCGACGGGGATATTCCCGCATCCCTCCGCCGTCATGAAGGCGCTGAGCGAGGCGGCGGAATACTCCATGCACGCGTCGATCACGACGCCCGCGAGGTTCCAGAGTCCCTTCCGGTGCGCACGGCAGGCGATCCGAACCGCCGCGATGTCGTCGCAGTCCGTCCACCAGTCTGTACCGAGCAGGATCGTTCTGTCTGCCATGGCAGTTCTCCTTCTATCCTGAGTTTTTCATGTATTTCCGTTTTCTCCATTATACAGGATCGCGGTCCGATTTGCAAGAGCCGGGCGGCGCATCGTCCCGGATTTTCACGGGAGGACTTGAAAAAAACACGCGGATGTGGTAAAATAGAATATCTACCAATCGCATGACAAGGAGGTGCGGACGCCATGATGATCTCGACGCGCGGGCGGTATGCCCTGAAGATCATGATCGATCTCGCCGCACACAACGACGGCAGCTATGTCCCCCTCAAGGAGATCGCCGAGCGGCAGGACTGCTCCGAAAAATACCTCGAAAGCATCATCGCCGTGCTCTCGAAGGACGGTCTGCTCGAAGGACTGCGCGGCAAGGGCGGCGGCTACCGGATGACCAAGAAACCGGAAGACTATTCCGTCGGCGAGATCCTGCGCCTCGTAGAGGGTCCCCTCTCCCCCGTGACCTGCCTCGACCAGCCCTGCGACCGCTCCGCCACCTGCCCGACCCTCCCGATGTGGGAAAAGCTCGGCGGGATGATCAACGACTTTCTCGACGGCATCTCCATCGCGGAATTCGTCTCCCTGGACGGCTGAGGAGGACGGGATGATCTACCTCGATTACGCCGCGACCGCCCCGATGAAGACCTGCGCGATCGACGCGATGACGGATGCGATGCGGTGCGCATGGGGCAATCCCTCCTCGATCCACGAGGAAGGCGCGCGGGCCAAAACCGTCCTCGAAGACGCGCGGGAGCGGATCGCCGCGCTGCTCGGATGCCGCCCGGCGGAGATCCTCTTCTCCTCCGGCGGGACGGAGAGCGATTCGACGGCGATCTATTCCGCTGCGGAAGCCGGACTTCGCACAGGACGGCGGCACATCGTCTCGACCGCGATCGAACACCACGCCGTGCTCCGCCCGCTTGAGCGGCTCGCGAAAAATGGCTTTGACGTCACGCTTCTCAAACCGGACGGGGACGGGATCATATCCGCCGACGCCGTTCGGGACGTGATCCGGGCGGACACCTGCCTCGTCTCCGTGATGACGGCGAACAACGAAACCGGCGCGATCCAGCCCGTCCGGGCAATCGGCGAACTGTGCAGGGCGCGGGCGATCCCCTTTCACACCGACGCCGTGCAGACCGTGGGACACGTTCCGACGGATCCCGGCGAGATCGGATGCGACTGGCTCGCCGCCTCCGCGCACAAATTCGGCGGACCGCGCGGCGCGGGTTTATTGTATGTCCGGCGCGGCGCACCGCTCACGCCTCTCCTCCTCGGCGGCGGTCAGGAACGCGAACGGCGCGCGGGAACGGAAAACGTCGCAGCGATTGCCGGGATGGCAGCCGCGCTCGAAGAATCGGTCCGGGAGATGCACGCGGAGGCCGAGCGCCTCACCCGTCTGCGGGACCGTCTCATCGCGGGTCTTGCGGCGATCCCGCGCTCCGTTCTGAACGGCCATGCGGCCAATCGCCTCCCGAACAACGTGAACATGTCCTTCGAGGGCGTCGAGGGTGAGCCGCTCATCCTCCTGCTCGACGAGCGCGGGATCCGGGCGTCCTCGGGTGCGGCCTGTTCCGCCGGCGCGCTGGAACCGAGCCACGTCCTCACCGCGATGGGGCAGCCGCCGGCACTCGCCGTGGGATCCCTGCGCCTCACGCTCGGATCGGACACCGACGAGGCTGCCGTCGACGCCTGCATCGAAGCCGTACGGGACGTCGTCGGGCGTCTGCGCTCCCAGTCCCCGGACTGGCAGGCGAAGACCGCGGGAAAGGCAGCATTTCTCCTGCCGTAAATCCTATCATCAAAAAAGGAGCGGGCGCGTCACGGCGTCTGCTCCTCTGTTTTGTCCGGTTCGTTTTGTTCGTCCTGTTCTTTCTGCATCCGACGGCGCTTTTCGTCCCGCTCGGCGCGGCTGAATGCGCATCCGCAGTAATCCTGCCGGTAGAGACCATACTCTTTTGACAGTTCGATCGAGCGGCGGTAGCCGTTCTTTTTCTTGAAATCCGAGCAAAGGTATGGCACCCCGGCCTCCTCCCCGACGCGGATCCCGATCTCGTTGAGCCAAGCAGCGTTCTTGTAAGGGCTGATCGACAAGGTCGTCGTGAACCAGTCGAATCCCCCGACCCGCGCGGCCTTCGCCGTCTCCCGGAGGCGCAGTTCGTAACACTTGTAGCACCGCTCGCCGCCCTCGGGGAGATGTTCGAGTCCCCGGGCGATCTCGTAAAACGGCGCGGGATCGTAAGCCGGGACGTCGATTTCGATCCCGTCATAGCCCGCCTCGCCGAGGAAGCGCGCAAGCTCCCGTTCGCGGAATCGGAATTCCTCCTCCGGCGCGATATTCGGGTTGAAGAAAAACAGCGTGACGTCGAAATCCCGCGCGACCTCTTCGAGCGTGTGGGACGAGCACGGCGCGCAGCACGCGTGGAGCAGCAGCCGCGGACGGATCCCGCTCTGTCTCACCGTCTCACGCGTCCGCTCGAAGATCAGTCCGTAATTCTCGCGCATGTCTCCCGCCTCCTTTCCCGGCCGATGATCCGATGCTATTGTAGCACATCCGCGCCGGGAATGCAAGGAGGATCCGGGATGAAAATTCACAAAAACCGCCTTGCGATGCGCGGTCCGGCGTGCTATCATAAAACGGATTTCAAAAGAACGGAGCGCCGCATGAAGGAAACACACGAATACCTTGTCCCCCGGTACTTCCGGGCTTTCGTCTGCAAGATGGGGGCCTGCCGCCGGTCCTGCTGCGAAGGCTGGCCGGTGACGGTCTCGATGAAGAACTATTTCACCCTGCTCGGTCTTCCCTGCCGCCGGGAACTGCGCGAACGGCTCGACGTCGGCCTGCGGGTCCTCGATCACCCGACGGAAGAGGAATACGCGCGCTTCTCCCCGAACTGGCAGGGCGACTGCCCGATGCGCATGGAGGACGGGCGCTGTTCGATCCACGCGGAACTCGGCGAGGACGTGCTCTCCGACGTCTGCCGGCTCTATCCCCGCGGCGTGCGGACCTTTGACGGCGCGCTCGAATGCTCACTCTCGAACTCGTGCGAAGGCGTTGTCGAACTGCTTCTCCGGGAACGGGAGCCGATGTCGTGGTCCCGCGAGGCGCTCCCGCTCGTGCCGCCGCCCTTCCCCGGCTCGCCGTCGGTTGTATCGGGCTATCCCGTCACCCGGGACGAGCGCCGTGCCCTCCTCGCGATCCTCGAAGACCGGACGATGACGCTCCCCGAACGGATCTTCTCCCTGCGCGCGCCGCTCGGACTCGCAGAAATCGGATCCGCGGCGGATCCCACGGACGGACTCCGGGAGGCATGCCGGCTGCTCGCCTACTTCGCAGACCGCAGCGCCAGCATCCGGGAGGAAGCCGGGATCTGTCTCGCGCGGTATGAGGCGAACCCGGATCGTTTCACGGATGACTGCCGCCTGTTTGCGGATCGTTTTCCCGCCCACGCGGTCTTTTTCGAGCAGCTTCTCGTGAACCACGCATTCTTCGTGCAGTTCCCCTACGAGGGGATCCCGCTTGGGGACGAATGGATCGGACTCGCGGCGGTTTACGGCCTGCTCCGCGTCCTCTGCGTCGGATGCACGGCGGAGGATCCCCGGGAAGAGCGTCTCGTCGACTGCGCGGCGGCGGCCTTCCGCCTCATCGGGCACACCCGGTTTGCCCACCAGGCGGCGCGCCTCCTCGGCGAAGGTTCGGCAGCCGCTCTCCTCGCGCTCTGAGGGGCGGATGTCCCCGGATGGCGGAAATTTATCATTTCTGTCATACTATATTGCCCCTCTCTTTACTTCTTCCTGCAATTTGACACTTGCTTTTGCGTGCCGTTTCCTGTATAATATAGGGTATCATGTGATACGAAAGGATGAATCCCATGCTTTCCGCGCTTAAAAATTTCGGCGTCACATTTCTGATCTCCGCGCTGATCTTCGGGATCATCGCGTATTTTGCGACCTTGTTCGTCTCGCGGACCGTGAACGACATCCTTGAGGACGATCACGGATCCCTCGACGAGATCACCGCGGCGGAGACGGAGACGGTCCCCGCGGAGACGACTCCTCCCGACGACACCACGCCGGAAGAACCGCTCCCCGACGGCGAGACCTTCAATCTCCTCCTCGTCACGACCGACTACCGCCCCGATCTTTATAACGATTACGCGCCCGACGCGGAGGCCATTCAGAAGGCCGCCTCCGGTCTCGAAAGCGCCGTTCCCACCCTCGGCATCCTCTCGGTCGATTTCCGCGATGTCAACGCCACCTCGATCGTGCTCCTGCGCGTCGACCGGGAACGCCGCCAGTTCGTCTACACCTATTTCACCCCCGAGATGACGGTCTACACCCCGAGCGGCTACCGCACCCTCTCCGAAATCACGACGGTCTACGGCATGGGTTCCCTCGCAGAGTACATCAACGCCATGACCGGCCTCAAGATCCACTATTCCATGCTCATCGACGGCTATCACTTCGACGAGCTCGCCTCGATCCTCGGCAGCGTGACCGTCAACCTCCCGCGCGACATCTACTCCGACGGCCGTGAGATCACGTTTGAATACGACACCAAGGTCCAGCGCGTCGGCGAGGACGGATGGCCGTGGACCGAGAGCGTGCCGAATCAGTGGCTGATGGGCATCGGCGACAACACGATCGACGGCGACGCGCTCTGGACGCTCTCCCTCGCGGCGGAGCACACCGAAGCGGACCGCGACGCCAAGCAGTCCTACACGCTGAGCATCGTCAAAGCCTACCTCACCGCGATCGCCTCCCTCGACGAAGCGGCGGCGCACCGCGTCATGGAACAGCTTCTGACCGCCGAATCGGGCTGGTCGCAGTACAGCTGGTACGTCCCGCCGGTCATCGAAACGCCCGTTGAGATCGCCGAACCCGGGGAAGAAGGCGAAACGCCGGAAGAACCCGAGGAAGCCGAAACCCCGGCGGAAGCGGTCACGGAACCCGATCCCGACCTCCCCTTCGATATCACGCCGGTCGGCGGCGAAGCCACACAGACCGCAGAACCGTCGGAAGAGGGCGAAGCGCCCGAAGAGACAAAGGCGGAAAGCAAGGGTCCGATCTGGGTCCTCCCGCTCGGCGAGCCGGACAAAGCGGTCCTCGAAACCGGCTTCACAATGACCGACTTTGAGAACACCTACGAGCTTCTGAAAGCCGTCAACACCTTTGCGACGGTCAACGTCACCTACCCCTGCACCTACATCCCCGCCGCCGACAACCGCGCGGAGGTCTTCGACGTCAAGCTGCGCGACGGGCTGGAGCTCTTCGCCCAGTGGCGCGCGCCCGCGAAGGAATAATCGGCAATCCCGATCATCAAGTTCAAGTTTAAATAGTTTAAGTAAAAGGAAGGTACCATCCCATGCGCATGTCCAACGAAGCGAAAACCATGGAGAAAATCGTCGCGCTCTGCAAGAACAGAGGGTTCGTGTATGCCGGGAGCGAAATCTACGGCGGTCTCGCCAATTCCTGGGATTACGGTCCGCTCGGCGTCGAATTCAAGAACAATGTCAAGAAGGCGTGGTGGAAGAAGTTCGTCACCGAATGCCCCTACAACGTCGGTCTTGACTCCGCGATCATCATGAATCCCCAGACCTGGGTGGCGTCCGGTCACCTCGGCGGGTTCTCCGATCCCCTCATGGACTGCAAGGCCTGCAAATCCCGTCACCGCGCGGACAAGCTCATCGAGGACTATGCGTTCCAGAACGGCCTCGACGACGTCAATCCCGCCGGCTGGACCGACGACGAGATGAGCGCATATATCAAGGAAAACCACATCCAGTGCCCGGACTGCGGCGCGGAGGACTTCACCCCCATCCGCAAGTTCAATCTGATGTTCAAGACCTTCATCGGCGTCACCGAGGATTCTACGAACACCGTATACCTCCGTCCCGAGACCGCGCAGGGCATTTTCGTAAACTTCAAGAACGTCGCCCGCACGACCCGGAAGAAGATGCCGTTCGGGATCGGCCAGATCGGCAAGTCCTTCCGCAACGAGATCACACCCGGCAACTTTGTCTTCCGCACCCGCGAATTCGAGCAGATGGAACTGGAATTCTTCTGCAAGCCCGGCACCGACCTCGAATGGTTCAACTACTGGCGGAGCTTTTGCGCCGAATTCCTCTACTCCCTCGGCATGACGAAGGAAAACCTGCGTCTGCGCGACCACAGCCCGGAGGAGCTCTGCTTCTACTCCAAGGGCACCACGGACATCGAGTTCCTCTTCCCGTTCGGATGGGGTGAGCTCTGGGGCATCGCGGACCGCACGGACTACGACCTGACCCAGCATCAGAACACCTCCGGCGAATCGATGGAATACTTCGATCCCGAGACGAACGAAAAGTATATCCCCTACGTGGTCGAGCCCTCCCTCGGCGCGGACCGCGTGGCGCTGGCATTCCTCTGCGACGCTTACGACGAGGAGATCGTCGATCCCGAAAAGAACGACGTCCGCGTGGTGCTCCATCTGCATCCCGCCCTCGCACCCGTCAAAGCCGCCGTCCTCCCGCTCTCGAAGAAGCTGTCCGACAAGGCCGGCGAGCTCTTTGCGGACCTCTCGAAGAAGTATAACGTCGAATTCGACGACGCGGGCTCCATCGGCAAGCGGTATCGCCGTCAGGACGAGATCGGCACGCCCTTCTGCATCTGCTACGACTTCGATTCCGTCGAGGACGGCTGCGTGACGATCCGCGACCGTGACACCATGGAACAGGTCCGTATGCCGATCGCCGACGTCGCCGCGTACCTCGAAGAAAAACTCGCGTTCTGAATCCCTCTGAATCCCATATCTGATTCCGACAAAGGAGTGAACGACATGACCATTTCTCTGACCTCCGGAAGCACGTCCGGCGTGGTGCGCACCCTGGGCGGCGAGCTCGTCTCCTTCAAGGCGGGCGGCCTCGAATACGTCTGGCAGGGCGATCCCGCCCACTGGAACGGACAGGCCCCGATCCTCTTCCCCGTATGCTGCTCGGCGAAGGACAACAAGATCGCATTCGACGGCGTCGAATATCCGATGCCGAAGCACGGACTCGCCCGCAAGCGCGAATTCGAGCCGATCCTGATCGCGAAGGACCGTGTCGTCCTCGAACAGCGCGAGACCGAAGAAACTCTCCAGAGCTTCCCGTTCTGCTACTCCCTCAAGGCCGATTACACCGTCCGCGAAGACGGCTTCTCGGCGGCCTTCACCGTCAAAAATCTGGACAAGAACGAAATGACCTTCTGCATCGGCGGACATCCGGGCTTCAACGTTCCGCTGTCTCCCGAGGACGGCGGCTTCGAGGAGCACAGCCTCTTCTTCGAGGATGCCGAGGGCTGCACGGCTTCGATCACCAAGGACGGCTACATGAACGCCGAGGTGCCGAAGCTCGACATCCTCAAGGGCACGAACGAGCTGCCCCTCGTCTGGTCGGACTATGACAACGACGCGATCATCCTCGAGGGACTCCCGAAGAAGACCGTGTGCCTCCTGTCCCGCCGGTCCGGGAAGGGCTTCCGCTTTGATTTCGAGGGCTTCGACGCGCTCGGCCTCTGGACGCCCGATCACAAGCACTCCCCGTTCATCTGCCTCGAACCGTGGAACGGTCTCCCGGCGGACGTGGCGGAGACGACCGACGCGAAGAGCAAGAAATACGCGAAGACCATCGCCCCCGACGCGGAATACACCGTCGGATACGCGGTGACGGTCATCCGATAATTCGCTCCGATGGAATTGTCAAATCCCTCGGTCGTGAGGGAGCTGCTCGAGAAGTACGGCCTCGCTCCGAAAAAGGGATACGGCCAGAATTTCCTCATCAACCCGCGCATTCCGGAAGAGATCGCCGCTCTCTCCCGCGCGTACGTCCCCTCGGACCGTCCGGCGGGGGTGATCGAGATCGGGCCGGGCGTCGGATCGCTCACGCAGAGGCTCACCGAAGCCTACGACCGGGTCGCCGCGGTGGAGATCGACCGGGGGCTCATCCCGCTCCTCGGTGAGGTGCTCGCGGAATACGGCAATGTCCGGGTGATCGAAGCGGACTTCATGAAGCTCGATTTGCCCGCCTTCCTCGACGAGCAGTTCGGGGATCTGATCCGAGACGGAGGGACCGTCAGCGTCTGTGCGAACCTGCCGTATTACATCACCACGCCCGTCCTCATGAAGCTGCTCGAAGCCTTCCCGCCCGAGCGTCCCGTCCCCTTCGGCTCCGTCGTCGTGATGGTCCAGCTCGAAGTGGCGCGCAGACTGGCGGCATCGGCGGGCAGCGGGGATTACGGCGCGATCACGGCACAGATTGCGCTGCGGTGCCGGGCGGAAAAGCGGATCGACGTCTCGCCCGGGAATTTCCTCCCGCCGCCGAAGGTTTCGTCCGCCGTCATCGCGCTCGTGCCGCACGGCGGGATCCGGGAAGTCTATCCGGGCGCGCCGCAGGATGACGAAGCGTGCCGCGCGTTTGCCGAAAAGGTCTCGGCCCTCATCGAGCTCGCGTTCGGTCAGCGGCGAAAGACCCTCGTCAACGCTCTCAGTGCGCGATGGCCGAAGGAGGAGACTGCCGCCGCGCTCGAGGCCTGCGGGTTCCGGCCCGACATTCGCGGCGAACGCCTGTCCGCAAGGGACTTCTGCCGCCTCGCGGACGCGCTGCGATAAGCCAATCAAAAACAGAGATCCGCTCGCGATGAACGGATCTCTTCTGTTTTTCCTTATATAAAATTCGTATTAGTCTCCGATCGCGACGTCATCCATGCCGATGCCGGGGAAATCCGCCGGATCCGCGACGAAGATCTTCTTCGATCCGCCGCCCTGCGGGAGGACCGTGCCGATCACCGCCGTGTAGGTCTCCGCCGTGAAAACTCCCGCCGCGATCAGACGTTCGGCAAGCGTGATCCCCGCGCCTTTCACGGTCGCTTTCAGAGCGGCATAGGAGACGAGGACCGCGTCCGCGCGCCAGAAATGATCCGTGTCGACGCCGTCGGGCAGGATCCCCGCCTGTTTCGCGAGCGGGAACGGGTCGTTCCATGAGAAATCGCCCGCGGTATCCGAATAACCGAGCGCGCGGAGCATGAAGGTCAACATCATCGCGCCGTTTGCGCTGCCCGTGCCGAATTCCGTGGCAGACACGCCCTTCGTCAGCCCGGTCTGGTAGGCATAGGCAATGTAGGGATCCGCCCACGCGGGAACGTCAGTGAAAGGATGGGTCCGGCCGCCGGCGAGAGCTTCGCTTTCCTTGCCGAGGACGCGGATGAGGATGACGAGCGCCTCCGCGCGGGTGGGTTCGCGCTCGAGATCGAAATTCGTGTCGGATACGCCGCGGAACAGTCCGAGAGATTTGAGGACCCGGGCCTTTGCCTCGGCGTCGGACACATCGCGCGCGCCGACGGATACGCCGAGCGTCAGTGCCATGAGGACGGCGGCGAGAAAACCGGCCAGGAAGCGCCGGATTAGCGTGTGTTTCTGCATGATGACCTCCGTGAAGGAAATTCGTGTCTATATGTTTATTATATCACATCGGGCGGGCCGGAATCAAGGGCTTCGGCGATTTTCAGCTTTCTCCGCCCGCCTTGCCTCCTGCGCCATTCCGATCGATCGGATAGGTCCGCGCGAGGGCGACGGGGAAAACTGCTGCTGCGCCGCCTGCATAGAGAAGTTCCGCCGCTGCCGTGATCGTCGAGCCGGTCGTGATGATGTCATCGAAAAGCAGATATTTCCCGCCCTCCCGGATCGAACGCCGCCGCGGGATCAATCCTTCCTGCGCGTTTTCCCTCCGCTGTGCCGCCCCGAGCGTCTTCTGCTCCGAAGACGAGGATGCCCGCGCAAGGGTCCGCGCAAAGGAACATCCGAGGAGTTTTGCTGCACGGCGCGCGACCTCTTCGCCCTGATCGAAGCCGCATTCCGCGAACTTCTCCGGCGAGCGCGGCGCGTAGGTGAAGATCCAGTCCGCCGGTCGTTCGCCCGCATCGGTGAGGAGGCGTCCGATCTGGCGCGCGCACTCCCCGGCAAAGAAATCCGCGTAGGTCCCGCGGCTTTTCAGAGCGAGGATCATCCGCTCCGTCACGCGGCCGGCGTACTCTTCCCCGAGACGGTCCGCCGGGATATAGAAATTCAGGGCGAGGAATGCGCGGTCCGCGAGCCGGGTCGGCAGGGAGGCGGCAAAATCCGTGCCGCAGAGACAGCGGTCCGCCGTTTTGCCGCAGTTCGGGCAGCGCAGAAACGTCCCCGCGGCATACGTCCGGCGGCAGTCCGCGCAGAGCTCCCCGTCCGGCGACGGATTACCGCAGAGCGCACAGATGCGGGGAAAGAGAAGCGAGAGGAGCCGTGCCCCGATGCCCTGTTTATTCATCGCGAAATCCCCCGAATGCTGTCGTTCCGACGTCATTATATCACCCGCCCCATCGTCTTGTCAACGCCGACGGGCTTTTTTTCGCGTTTCGGCCCTTGCAAATCGGCGCGCGATCCGATATAATAAGGAAAAAACCGGGGCATAAGCTCCGCAACGGGAGGACCGCATGAAACCTGATACATCTCACCCGACCGCCGGCGCGACGGAGAGAACGCCGTCCCGTCCGCAGTATTTCTCGTGGGTCAACTCCACGAACGAAGGCTCGACCGAGGCGCAGACCCTCGTCAACCTCGCTTACTTCGCATGGCTGCGCCGCACGTACAACATGCACCTCGAGATATACGCCTGGGATGCGGGAAACCTCGACGGCGCGCGGGAAACCTACGAGACCTTCGACTCTCCGAAGTTCCTAGCGCAGTATCCGCACGGCTACGGACCGCTCGCGGAAGCCGCCGCAAAGATCGGATGCCGGCTCGGCGTCTGGTGCGGACCGGACGGATTCGGTTCGACCCCGGAGGAACACGCGGCACGGAAAGAGCTGATGGTCTCGCTCTGCCGGGATTACCACTTCGCGCTCTTCAAGATCGACGGCGTCTGCGGACAGCTCTCGCCCGAGCACCGGGATCTCTTCGTCGACATGATGACGGAGTGCCGGAAGTATTCGCCCGATCTCATCCTGCTCAATCACCGCCTCTGGCTCGGCGAAGAGGGCATGAAGCACGCGACGACCTTCCTCTGGAACGGCGAGGAGATGTATACGGACGTCCACATCGCCAACCGCTCGACCGCGCCGCATCACAGGGCGTACTTCCTGGATCGCGGCAACACCCCGGGCCTGGCGCGGCTCTCGGAGGACCACGGCGTCTGCATCTCCTCCTGCATCGACTACTTCGAGGACGACCTGATCGTGCAGGCGTTCGGGCGCAGCCTGATCCTTGCGCCGGAGATCTACGGCAATCCGTGGCTGATGCGGGACGACGAACACGCGCACCTCGCCCGGATCTACAACCTGCACCGCCGCTGTCGCGACATCCTCGTCACGGGGATGCTTCTGCCGGGCGGGGACGGCTATCCGAAGAACAGCGTCGCCCGCGGATCGGCATCGCACCGCTTCCTCACGACCGGCTGCACGACCTGGACGCTGGGGACGCTGCGGATGACGCTCGATATGGAGATCGGGCTCGCGCCTTGCGACAAGGTCACGGTGATCCTGCGGCATCCGTACGAGCAGTACATCGGCGAATTCGATTATGGCGAGGTCGTCTCGCTCCCGCTGGCTCCGTTCCGCGCGGCGCTCGTCGAAGTCTGCGACAGCCGCGAGGCCGATCCCATACCCGTCGGATGTGCCTTCGAGGTCCTGCACGAGGACGAGGACGGCCGGATCGACAAGATCCGCGTCGTCTCCTCGGACGGGCATGTCCATTGGAGCGACGGACGCCCCTTTGCCGAGATCCCTGCCTTCGACAACACCCTGCGCGCCCCGATTGACCTCGGCTCCCTCTCCGCCGACGCCTTTGTCCCAGTTCCGGAAGACGCCGGACGCCAGCTTGAGACCGCGCTCTTCGCGCAGAATCAGGACTCCCTCGAAGCCCGCGCCCTCGCCAGGAGCGGGGACACGGCGATCCCGGAGGTGAAAACTGCGCGCGACGCGTTCTTCGGCCAGCGGACCTATGTCCTGCGCGGTCCGGAATCCCGCTTTGCCTTCGACGGGGATCCCGCGACCTTCTTCGACGGCACCTCGAAGTCGTTCTACGGGAACTACCGTATGAACGGCGGCTGCCTGCGCGTCGATTTCGGCGGTGTGCTCGACGCGGACGCGGTGACGGTCGAATTCTTCGATCCCATCGAGACGATCGTCCATCGGACCCGCACGGGCGGCCGGTACACGATCCCGCAGCAGGATATCCCGCCGCACGGGGACGTCTCGACGGACCTCGCAAACTGGCGGACAGCCTTCCTCGAGGAGATCGTCAACGGTCCCGAGGCCGAGGAGGACTTCCTCGTCGACGGCGTACACAACATCATAAGGGGCCGCGGCCGTCACCGCACCGCCGTATATGCCGCGCGGGGAGGCATCCGGTATTTCCGCCTGCCGATCCCGCCGGAGCGCATCTACAAGATCGCCGTCGTGAAGGACGGGATCGAGGTGCCGCTCCCCGCTCCGCACGCCAACAACCTTCTGCCCGCCGGCCGCACGGTGAAATACGCGAAGGAGATCGCCGTGACCGTTTCCCCGGACGACTTCCGGCCCGGCTGCTTCCTCGCGGTCGGTCTCGAAGGCGAGCACGGCGTGGAAGGCGCCTATGCGGTCCTCGACACGGGCAACGGACTCCTCGCCGCCTTCGACCGCGCACCGGGATATCTCTCGAATGTCTGGGAATGCGTCTCCCGCAAGGTCGACCGATACTATACCTATTACTTCGCCCTCACGCCGGAGCTCTGCGGAAAGCCGCTCACGGTGCGCATCCTCGGCCTCGACGACGCGCGGCGGGATTACGGCGTAAGCGTCCACCTCTGCGACGCGAAGAATCCCTCCGAAGGTCCGGAGTTTACCATCTGACCGCAGGCATACGGCAAAACAGGACGGTTCGTCGCCGTCCTGTTTGTTCTTGATTTGTGATACTATTCTCGTTCTAAAATGACAAGAACATAAGTCGTTTAGGGGTCCCCTCATCAGTCACTTCGTGACAGCTTCTCCACGGAGGGAGAAGCCTATACAAAATGCAGTCGAAAACGGATGATAGCTATCTTCCGTGACGGATGCACAAACGCGAGCCTTCCCCCGCCGTGGGGAAGGTG
>JAFZPN010000210.1 GCA_017550315.1 Clostridia bacterium | reverse complement strand
GTCGCGTTCGGCCATTACGGCAAGGCGCTGTTCGAGGTCTTCAAGTACCTCGGCGCGGAAAAGGTCGGGTACAACCTGCCCGCATCGCAGAAATACGCGACGGAAAATCCGTTCTGAGAACGTCCCGTCACAAATCGAAGAGCCGCCCGACTCCGCCCGGACGGCTCTTTTGTCATGCTCTTCCCTTTTCCGCGCAAACAGGAGGGACCCTTCGGCCCCTCCCGTTCCTGTTTTCGATTGATCGTTTTGCTTATCTGTACTCGAGACGCGCGATCAGGCGGCAGATGGCGGCCAGGTCGTAGCGGTTAAGCAGACGGTTCGCGTCGAACGTCTTCGCGGTGGCGAGATTCAGCGCGACGGTCGCGTCCTTCACGGAGGCGGTCTTGTCGAGCTTGAGGAAGGTCACGCCGTTCTTGGCTTCGAGGACCTTCAGGTATTCGACGACGACGGTGCAGGCGGTCTGGACGTCGCACTTCTTCGTGAGATCGACGCCCTTCGCGATGCCGTTCGCAGTGATCCAGGCGCGGCGCGCGTTCGCGTCGGAGAGAACCTGCGCGGTATCGGACAGCTCGGCGAGCGCGCAGACGAGATCGTCCGCGGTGATGCCGACGGTGCCGGAGAAGCTGCTGCCGGAGTACGCGCTCATGACGCCCGCTTCAGTCACGAATTCAACGGCGGGGATGTAGCGCTCGATCACGTCGTCATAGGGAGCCTTCCACGCGAAGGTGACTTCCACCTTGTGGTCGGCGTTCATGTTCGTGAAGGAGTACGTCGTGGCGGCGCCGACAGATCTGCCGTCAACCTTGACGTCCGCGACGCGGTAGTTCTTGCCGGCGGGGAGGAAGTTGAGGGAGACGGTGTCGCCGTACTTCGCTTCGACCTTCGCGGCGGAGGGCAGGCTCGTGTAATTCTTCAGCGCGGTGATCGTGCCGCTGCCGGAGGCGGTCGCGGTGACCGTGTAGGTCTTCATGTCCGCAATCTTCGTGAAGGTCGGACGGACGATGACGGGGCCGTACACGGTGAAGGAAACCTCGTTGTTCTTGAAATTGACGCTCGTGCCGTTGACGAGAACGGAGGTGAGGGCGTAACCGGTCTTCGGATAGAAGACGACGGTCTTGGTCTCGCCGTATTTCGCGCCGGTGCCGCCCTTGACGGCGGAATCGCCGCCGGCCGCCGCGATGACGCTGACCATGTAGGGACGGACGTATTCATCCTTGTCGATGGAATGCTCGGTGACGTGGCCGTCCGGGCACTTGTAGGTCGCGACGACCTTGTCGTCCTTCACGGTGAGGGGAAGCTGGATCTTCGCGTCCTTCTGGCAGAACTTGCCGCCCTCGTTGTGGTGGCACTTGATCGTATTCTCGAAGTAATAGTCGTAGTAGCCGTAATAACCGTAGTCCTTGCCGTAATCAATGCCGTAGTCTTTGCCGTAATCATAGGGATAGGGGTAGGTGCCGCTGGCCTTGGTGTAGACGATCTCGAGGCACTTCGTGCAGAGGTAGATGTCCTTCCATTCGCCGTCGACCACGGCGGTGCGGATGTACTGGAGGTCATCGGCCTTCTTGCAGGTCGGGCAGACGAGAGAAGCGGGCGTCGGGGTCTTATCCTTGTCCGGCTTCTCGGGCTGGGGCGCGGTGATCGTGCCGGACTTGCCGCAGGTCGGGCAGGCCCACTTGATCTTGCCGCCGTCGATGATGAAGGTGGCGACGCCGCTGCACTTCTCTTCGGGGCAGGTGTCGATCCAGCGGGTGATCAGGCCGTCATAGCCGTAGGGGGTGGTGTCGTAATAGACCTTCGAGCCGTACAGGTAGGAGAGGACGGACGGGAGGTCGGCGCCGGTGGTGGCCGCGGAAACCGAGATCGCGAGGGACGCGAGCATCAGGACCGCAAGCGCGAGAGAGAGGAGTTTCTTCATATCGGGTTCCTTTCTGAAAATAGGGATCGATGGGGAGCCGGACCGCGCGCGGAGAAAAGCCCCCGCGGGACCGGGAACGCTCTTTAGACGCCGGAGAGGGGGAAAAAGTTCCCGCGCCGACGAAGATTTTTCCGGTTTTTCCCGGAATTGCCCGGGCAGTCCGCATATCTCTACATCCTTATTATAAATCAGGCAGACCCTTCTGTCAATGAAGAAAGGAGACTGTTTACAAAGTGTTCATTCTTTTCCGCACGGCCACGAAAATCCCGTCGTCCGGGGGCGAAATTTTAACAGAAATGGCACTTGACAAGCGGGCGGCGGAATGCTATACTTAAAGCGTGACAATACCATACCGTTCTTTGCGACTGACGGCAATGCGCGCGGCCCTTTCCGGGCGGCAAGCAGGCGGAATGAGGCGCCCGGACGAGGGCTGCCCCGGCACCGCGTGAAACAAAGAATGTGACGCCGACCGTCTGGGCACACGGGACTCTTCACCGCATCCGTGCGCCCTTTTGTATTTTTCATGGAGGACTCTTCTTTATGGGCGGATTTTTCGGTGCGGCCTGCCGCCGCGACGCCATCTCTGACGTGTTTTTCGGAACGGATTACCACTCCCATCTCGGCACGCGCCGGGGCGGGATCGCGGCCTGGGACCCCGAGATCGGGCTGCAGCGGGAGATCCACAACATCGAGAACTCCCCGTTCCGCACGAAATTCGAGCACATCTACGACGAGATGCAGGGGGCCTCGGCGATCGGGTGCATCAGCGACTACGACCCGCAGCCCCTCTTGATCCGTTCCCGCCTCGGCACCTACGCCATCTGCATGATCGGCGTCATCCAGAACGCCGCCGCGCTCATCCGCGACTACCTCGCCGCCACGGGGGACCACTTCGACGCCATGACCGGCGGCGCGGTCAACGCCACGGAGCTCACAGCCGCGCTCATCAACCAGAAGAACGACTTCGTCGAGGGTATCCGCTTTGCGCAGGAGAAGATCGCCGGGACCGCGTCGATCCTCATCCTCTGCGAAGACGGCTCGATCATCGCCGCGCGCGACCGCCTCGGACGCCTGCCCATTCTCGCGGGCCAGTGCGAGGACGGCTGCTGCGTGTCCTTCGAGTCCTTCGCCTACGAAAAGCTCGACTATGTGAAAATCAAGGAGCTCGGCCCGGGCGAGATCGTGCGCGTCACCCCGGACGGCGTCACCCAGCTCGCCCCTCCCGGCGAAAAGATGCGCATCTGCTCCTTCCTCTGGTCGTACTACGGCTATCCGAACTCCTCCTACGAGGGCGTCAACGTCGAGACCATGCGCTACCGCAACGGCGAGATCATGGCGGAAGCGGACCGGGAAGCCGGCAACGCCGAGGGCATCGACTACGTCAGCGGCGTTCCGGACTCCGGCACCCCGCACGCGATCGGCTACGCGAACAAGAGCGACGTCCCCTTCGCGCGCCCCTTCATCAAGTACACGCCCACGTGGTCCCGCTCCTTCATGCCGACGCGGCAGAACGACCGCAACAAGGTCGCGAAGATGAAGCAGATCCCGATCACCGAGCTCATCAAGGACAAGAACCTCCTCTT
>JAFZPN010000209.1 GCA_017550315.1 Clostridia bacterium | reverse complement strand
TGAACCGTCTCCGCCATCCGCGCTCGGTCAATGCCGTCCGCTTCGAGGGCAAGCCCCTCAGCGAAGAGACGCGCACGGGCGTGGTGAATTACTTTGCGCTGTACGCGCTGCTGCTGGCGGGGACCCTCCTCCTGATCGGCGGGGAGCCCTTCGACATGGAGACGAACATTTCGGCGGCGATCTCGTGCTTCAACAACGTCGGCCCGGGCTTCTCGACGGTCGGTCCGGCGGGCGGATACGCGGGGTACAGCGCGTGGGCGAAAATGGTGCTGTCCGCGGCGATGCTGCTCGGGCGGCTGGAGATCTATCCGATCGTATTGTCGATTTCGCCGTCCACGTGGAGAAAAAAATAAAAAGCAAGGGCGCGCGACCGTACGCGCTCTTCTTCTTCCTCTCTCGAAAAAAGAAAGCGAGCCACTTATGTCCGTCTCGATCCTTTATGACACTCCCGCCTGCCTCGTCGCCGTCAAGCCCTTCGGCATCCTCTCCGAGGACGACGGATCGCCCGATTCAACTGCCTGTATGCCCGGTCTTCTCCGCGCCGCAGGCATCCCCGCCGTCTACCCCGTCCACCGCCTCGACCGCACCACCGAGGGCCTCATGCTCTGGGCAAAGACCCGCGAGGCCGCCGCGATCCTCTCCGCGGAGGTGCAGAGCGGCGCGTTCTCGAAGGTCTACCGCGCGCTGATCACCGCATCGCCCGACCTGCCCGCGTCCGGGGAGCTGCGCGATCTTCTCTATTTCGACCGGCGGCGCGACAAAGCCTTTGTTGTCAGCGGCGAGCGGCGCGGCGCAAAGGAAGCGATCCTCCGCTATTCGCTCGACGACCCGTTTGACTGGCGCGGCCACGCGATCACCCCCGCCCGCGTCGAGCTGCTCACGGGCCGCACGCATCAGATCCGCGTCCAGTTCGCCGCGCGCAAGAGCCCCCTCGCCGGCGACGGAAAATACGGCAGCCGCCTGAATTATAAGGGCCCGGCCCTTTTCTGCGAGGAGCTCGCGTTCGACTGGGCGGGGGAGCGGATCCGCATCACGCTGCCGCGGACGGAGTGAAGAGAGAAGAGTGAAAAGTGAATAACTTTGGCAGAATCCGCTGCGCGGATTCGGAATAAATGAAAACGCGCAGCGTTTTCCGCCACACCTATTCACTATTCGTTCTTCCTTGTTCACTTCACGAAAACACGCGGCGGATTGTCCGCAATTTATCATTCGTAATTCCCGGAGGCCCCCATGCCACACTCCCTCCCCCCCGATCTCACGCCCCTCGTGATCCAGTGGTATCAAACCGCCGCGCGGCCCCTCCCCTGGCGCGGAACGGGCGATCCCTACCGCGTCTGGCTGTCCGAGATCATGCTCCAGCAGACGCGCATCGAGGCCGTGATCCCCTATTATCACCGCTTCCTCCAAACCTGCCCGACCGTCGAGGCCCTCGCCGCGGTCAACGACGACGTCCTCATGAAGCTCTGGGAAGGCCTCGGTTATTACAGCCGCGCGCGCAACCTCAAACGCGCCGCCCGGATCATCGTCGACGAGTACGGAGGCGCGATCCCGCCCGATCCCGCCCTCCTGCGCCGCCTCCCCGGGATCGGCGAATACACCTGCGGCGCGATCTCGTCCATTGCGTTCGGCCTCCCCGAGCCCGCCGTCGACGGCAACGTCCTCCGCGTCCTCGCCCGCCTCACCGCCTGCCCCGACGACATCGCCCTCCCCGCGACAAAAAAAGCCGCCGCGGACGCCCTCTGCGAGATCTACCCCCTCGGACCGGACGCCGGGCGCTTCACCGAAGGCCTCATGGAGATCGGCGAGATCGTCTGCCTGCCCCCGCCGGGCGAGCCGCGCTGCGCCGACTGTCCGCTGCATTCGCTCTGCCGGGCATCCGCGGAGGGGACCATTGGCCGCTATCCGGTGAAATCCCCGAAGAAGGAGCGCCGGATCGAGGAGCTCACGGTCTTCCTGCTGCACAGCGGCGGGACCTACGCGCTCCGACGCCGCCCCGCCGACGGTCTGCTCGGGGGGATGTGGGAATTCCCGCACGTCCCGGGATCGCTCGACCCCGACGATGCCGTCCGGGCAGTCCGCGCCCTGTGCCCCGGCATCGAGGCGGAGACCGCCGTCCCGCTCGGCCACGCGAAGCACGTCTTCACCCACGTCGAGTGGCGCATGCGGGGCTACCGGATCGACTATAAGGGCCCCTGCCCTTTCGAGACCGCCGCCCCCGACGCGATCCGCACCGCCTACGCCGTCCCGACCGCCTTCCGCCGGTGGAAGGATCTGATGTCCATCTGATGGACGTCGGATGGACGTCGGATGGACGTCGGATGGACATCCGCTTGACACAGATTAAACTTCCATGAGAAACGCCCCTCCTGCCTTGACAAGCCGGGCGGGGATGTGCTACAATGGAGGTCGGCAAAAAATCCGCAGCAATCCAAGACCAAAAGACAGGAGCCTTATGAACAAGACCAGAATCCGCCCCGGGACGATCCTCTCGTTCCTCCTCAACCCGCGCCTTCTCCTCTGCGTGGGGATCGGCTGGCTCGTGACGAACGGCTGGGCGTACATCCTCCTCGCGCTGGGGACCGCTCTGCGCATCGGATGGATGATCGCGGTCTCGTCGGCGTACATGGCGTTTCTGTGGTTCCCGTTCACGCCGGAGAAGATCGTCACGCTCATCCTCGCGATCGCCTTGCTGCGCCTTTTCTTCCCGCACGACCGGCGGACATTGAAGCGGCTCCGCGTCCTGAAGCGCTGGGCGATCATGAAATGGCACGGGCAGAAGAAGAGAAAAGTGAAGAGAGAAAAGTGAATAGCGGAGGTAGAAATCCGCCGGGCGGATTTCAAATGAATCGAACGCTCGGACAGCCTTTGATTTCCTTGAAAACGCGCAGCGTTTTCCTCCGCAACTCTTCTCTATTCACTCTTCGTTCTTCACTCTTCCCGGCTCCTCCCTCCTTTTCACAAACTTTTCATCAATTCCCTATTGCATTTTCGCGTTTTTCTGATATACTATAATCAGAAGCAAACCGAACAAACCTGTTAACGTTCAGTTAAGCGGAGGTATTTACTATGAGAAACAACGACCGCACCGGCGAATTCCTCAAGACCCTGTTCGTCATCATCGGCGTGATCGCGTCGATCAGCGCGCTGGCGCTCGTGGCGTATTCGCTCTTCAAGAAGTATTTCCAGGTCACGTTCGACTGCGGCGACGAGGGCGAGAGCTTCGACGCCGACGACGATGACTACTTCGCCGACGAGGAGGACGAGGCTTTCGAGCCCATCCTGTGCTGCGACGAAGACGAAGAAGAGGCCGCGCCCGAAGAGGAAGAGGCGTTCGCCGAATAAACAAAAGATGCGCATCCGCGCGGGAATCTGCATGAATCCGTTCATGCGGGTTCTTTTTTTGCGCGTATTCTATTCTGCAAGGCTCTGCTTCGCAGAAAGAGAAAGAATCTGTCCCGCCCGAAAAAGGAGTACGGATTGCCACGTCGAAGAGTTTCCGCTTGCGGAAATTCACTCCTCAGCAATGACACATGTTTATGCGACGGATCCCCCGGTCTTTTCGACGTAACCGTTTGTGAACCATGCGGCACCGCCTCAGAATCCATCCTGCAAAGCATAAGATTGTGTCATTGCGAGGAACGAGCCTCAAGGCTCGTGACGTGGCAATCCGTTCCCCTTCTCCGGTTTTACCGCATAAAAAGTGCGCACCATTTTCAGGTACGCACTTTTCTTCATTGGTGAACGGATTTCACGCAGTGAAATCAGCTTGCCCTTAGGCGAGTTCGTCTCCTGTCTCCGGGCACTGCCCGGTTTAGTTCCAATGCGCGCGGAAGCCGCAGTTCCATTCTCTGCCGCCCCACGCATCCTTGACCGTGACGATCATGTAGTTCTCGCCGTCCTTTAACGTCGAGAGGACAAGGTCCTTGTCGAGCGACGCATTGATCCCGTACTGCCAGTCCTGATTGACCGCTTCGCCGTCGTCGGTGTAGATCTCGACGCCGTTCAGCCAGACGTGGATCGCGTTGTCATAGTCGCCGTAGAGGTTGATCTCGTCGCAGCTCTTGAGCGCTTCCACGGAGTCGACGTTGAAGGCCTTATAGAGCATCAGGCCGTGGTTCTCGCCGGTCCAGCCTTCCGCGCCGGAGCTCATCGGAGACTTGCCCGTCGGCCATGCCGCAGCCGTCGCCGTGTCGGTCATGAAGTTCGGGTTCGCCGCGATGTAGTCGGCCAGCCCGTCGGGTTCAAAGTGACCGCCCGCCGCACTGCCTTCCGCTTCGCCGTTGCCGTCGATGTACGGCGCGGTGAAGACGGTGTAGTGCCATTCGGAGCCCTGGTCGAAGAAGGTCAGATCCTTCTTGGTGGAACCC
>JAFZPN010000208.1 GCA_017550315.1 Clostridia bacterium | reverse complement strand
TTCTTTAAATTCAAAAGAATTTTCGGAGTCTTTTCGTACATTTCGTTGTTGTTCAATTTTCAATGAGCGATTCGCTGTCTGTGGAGGTGCCCCCCGGGTGACAGCTCGTTTATTCTATCACATCGGCCGGAGATTGTCAAGGCCTTTTCAAAAGTTTTCCCGATGTTTTTTCGCCGGATTTTTACATACTTTCCGCGCTGCTTTTTGTGCGTTTTTCCCCTGCCTCTCACCGCGCGTTTTCCGCGAGCCAGAGGTCGACGCGCGACTGCACGATCTTCGCACAGTCCTCCGCCGAACGCGCGCCGCCAAGATACGCCGAGACCTCCTCCCGCACGATCTCGAAGATCGCCGTCGGGATCGAATCCGTCCGCGTGTCGTCAAGGAAGGTGTCGCAAAACGCCCTTGCCGCGGCGATCGTCTCCGCCGTGAGGACCATTTCACTGTGCGGTTCGTTTCCGAGGCCGCCGTAGAGCGATTCCTTCTCGAACACCGCCCGGTCACGCCAGCGGATCAGATAAGTTTTCCCCAGCCGTGCCGCGGCCAGTTCGTCAAACACGGATTTCTGCGCCGGGATGCCCGCGAAGCGGTCTGGTCCGGAAATATTCTGATAATTTTCGGGCGAGGCGAGGAAGCGGATGAACGCCCACGCCGCCTCCGGATTCCGCGCGTCCTTCGGCATCGAAAACGCTTCTGCTGAGATCTGCCCTGTACGCTTCCCGTTCGGCAGGGACGTCCGCAGCAGCGCGCAGTCTTCGCCGCCGAACATGCCCGAAAGCCCGAGCCACCAGTCGAGCGGGTCGGTGGTCTCAAACAGGATCGCGCTCCCGAGCCGCACCGTTCCGTCGATCGTCAGCGTCCACCGCTCCGACCAGTAATTCATCTCGTTCAGCCCGAACAGGTTCCGCTGCTTCGGCAGGGTGTCGAAGTAGGCGAGCATGTCTGCAAAGACCGGATCCGAAAAATCCGCCTGCCACGCCTCGAGGTCGACGCAGGTTTCGAGTACGGGCGTCCAGACCGCGGATGCCGTCGCGCCGCCCTGCCATTCCATGTCGCTCAGGGCCGTCCCCTCCGGCAGATCCGCGGCAAATGCGAGCAGATCCGCCGCCGTCACGTCGGTCTTCTCCCAGTCCTGTGCCCGTCCGACGGTGCAGGAGAGCCCGAAGGAGCCGCAGAGCGAGACGAACGCGCCGTCCTCATCGAACGCCTTTTGCACGCTCCCGAAGAGATCGTCCCACGCGATCCCCTCGTCCCCGTCGATCCACGGCCGCAGGTCGGATAGGAGCCCGCGGCTGCGCAGGGACAGGTATGCCGCATCCGTGTTCGAGGCGATCAGGACGTCGGGGCGGTACCCGTTGTTCGTCCAGTCGAAGAGGAACGCATCGGCAGCAGCGTCGGCGGATTCACTTGCATAAGACGTGTAATCCTCCGTCACGACGAGGATTTCCGGGTGTTCCCGGCGGAAACCGACAAGCAGGTCGTCATACCGGGCCCTGAGTCCCGGCAGGAGCGCGACGCGGAGCACATCGAGATCCGAGACGTCGAGATCCGGCTGCTTCTTCGCCAAAACCGCGACGGGATTGTAGTTCTCCGGCGTGGAGTGATAAAGCAGGAGCGTCTCCGCGTCGATCACCGCGCAGGGCCAGTATTCCGACGAGGTGAGCCCCGACGACGCGCCGCTGTACACGAGGGTCCCGTCTTCCGCCCCGGCCGCGTCGAAGGACATGCCCCGGATCTGGGAGGCGTTCCCGACGTAGAGATCGTACCCCGGCGCAAACCAGAACGAGGACATGTTCCCCGGCAGGCTCACCGTTTTCCCGGCCGTCGGACCGTTTCCCCCGGCGGAGAGCGCGGTGATCGTGTTCCCGACCTGCATCCAGACCACCCCGTCCGTATCCGCCGTCAGCCTGCGCACCGCGCCGTCCGCCAGGAGATTTCCCCGCCAGACCAGATCGGACCCGAAGAGGGCCACCTCCGCCCCGCACGCCGCATAGAGGTTCCCGCCCCCATCCGCCGCCACCAGAGCGCGGAAGAAGCCGCTGTCCGGGAGACAGGCGTTGAGTGCGCCCGCGCTCTCGGTCTTCCCGGTTGCCAGATCGAGCCGCCGGAGGGTCCATGTGCCGCCGCCGGCATTTTCCGCCGTGGCAAAGACGAAGGATCCGCCCGCGAAGCACCCGGCCTGCACGCCCTCCGCCGCGTCATAGGCGAATTGGCAGACCGTCTGTGCTTCTCCGCCCGCCGGATCGAGGGAGAAGACGGCGTGCTCGATCTTCTCCACCGTCCAGCCGTCGGAAGCGAGGGTATAGCGCGCGCCGTAGGCGAGGATCCGCCCTGTCTGCCCGTCGAACTTGGGCGGGACCGCTTCGAGGTTTTCGTTCGTATAGCCGTCCGGGAGATCGAGCGGGGAGACCGAAAAGATCCCCGTCAGCATCTCGGGCGCGGGCTCCGGGACTTCCTCCTCCGTCTTCTTCCCGCAGGAAAAGAGCGAGGCGAGCGCCAGAAGGGTCAGCAGAAGAATGCCGCTTAGACGAATGTCCCATCCTCTTCCGATCTGTTTCATGACGCGCCTCGCTCTCCGCCGCCGTGCGGCTCATTTTTTCTTTATTCTATCACACCGCGCGGTATTTGTCAATGTTTTTTGCGTCCGTCAGGGGATCATGGCCATGCTTCGATCTGCCGGACAAGCGCGACGATGCGCGGATCGTCCCGGAGGGGTTCCATCGCCGGGGCGTTCAGCTTGCCCGTCAGCTTGCGGCGCGCGATTTCCAGCCCGAAGGCCCCGCGCATGTCTGTTCCCCATGCGCACATCCGCAGCCACGGCGAATCAAACCCGACCCCGCCGGGGCTCCGTCCATCCGCTTTCCCGGCTTCGTCGGCCAACCGCTCGGCAGATCGCACCGCCTCCTCGATACATGCGACGGCGCGGTCACGGTCGCCCTTCGCGAGATACGCTTCCGCGAGCAGAAAATGCACGTCGCCGGAATCAAAGTCGTGATACGGCCACGGACAGGCGTCCCGGTAGACCGCGCGGAGGACGTCGAAAATACGCTCGTAGGTCCCGATTGCTTCATCGATCCTGCCGTCGGCGAGATATGCCTGCCCGAGGCGCGCCGCGCTGTCCTCGATGTGCTGCAAGACGTAAAATAGGTCGGTAGAAAGATTTTCCTGCGCCTTGTCCCACCTCTCCCTTTTCGCATTCACCCAGCCGAGGTGGGAGCCGCAGGTGAAGTCGGAGCGGGTGGGGAATTTCCACGCCTCCGCCTCTGCACGGGCGAAATCCCCCCGCTCGGCATACAGAAAGATGAGCACCTCCCGGGCGTGCATGGCGGCATCCGCGCCTGCCTCTCCGCTCCGCGCGCACGAGAGGATCGACAGCGCCTGCCGCTCGCACTCCTCCGCGATCCGTCCCGCCCGCTCGCCCGCATCGATCCGGCCGTTGTCCGACATCACGAGCGAGAGCCCGAGGCTCATGCAGTTTTCCAGCAGCGCGATGCTGCCCGGGTATTTCGCCACACCCGCGAGGAGCTTGTCGTAGGCGGCGAGGGCCGTTTCCGGCTTCCCCGGCTGTATGTCGCAGAAAGCGTCGGTGAGGATGCGAAACGCCTCCTCAGTCTCCGCGCGTCCGTCGAGGCCGAAGAGGACGTCGGTCGTGGTGCCGAAGACGCTCGCGAGCGGCACAATTTGCGAGATATCGGGCATCCCCGTCTCGTTCTCCCACTTGCTGACGGCCTGCGCGGTGACGTTCAGGCGCAGGGCCAGTTCCTCCTGCGTCAGATTTCTCTCGAGCCGGAGCCGCCGGATATTCTTCCCGAGACTTCCCGACGGCCTTGCGTCCGGTGTCATGATTTCCATATCGATTCTCCTTTTTCTTTGTTTTTTTGTATCGGTTCTGCGGATCCGCATCCTCAGTATAACACATCGGGACGCCCGTGGGAAGCGACGCGTCGGCAAGGCCCCCTCAACGTTCCGTTGCACGGAAAAAGACCGCGCAGCGCACGGTCTCGTTTTCCGGATTCAGTTTGTTTCCCGTCCTTCCCTTCGGCTCCGGATCCGGCACAAAAGCGCGGCGAAGACGACGAGCAGGAGCGGAAAGAGCGCGCCGAACGCCAGCCCGCGCTTGAGGTCATCGCCGAGGAGCCCGGAGAGAAAGCCCACCGTCGTCGGTCCGCCCGCGCATCCGAGATCCCCCGCCAGCGCAAGGAGCGCAAACAAAGCCGTCCCGCCGCGCCGGAAGGTCGCCGACGCCACGGAGAACACGCCCGGCCACAGGATCCCCACCGATATGCCGCAGACCGCGCACGCCGCGAGGGAGAGCATCGGGGATGGGGAGAACGAGGCGACAAGATAGGTCGCGATGCAGAGGACCCCGCTCGCGATCAGGAAGGAGACGAGGTCGATCCGCTCGCTCATCTTCGCGTAGAAGACCCGCGCGCCGCCCATCAGGATCGAGAAGAGGCACGGGCCGAGCAGATCGCCGACCGTCTTCGAGACGCCGAGTCCCGCCTCCGCGAACGCCGACGCCCACTGCACCATGCCCTGCTCCGACGCACCCGAGCACACCATCAGGACGACGAAGAGCCAGAATAACCCGGAGGAAAAGATCTCCCTTATCGTCATGCCCTCCCCCTCCTCCGTCAGTCTGGCGATCGGGACGAGGGAGAAATACACGGTGTTCGCAAGCGGGATCAGGGCGAAGAGGAGGCAGAGCAGCCGCCAGTGCTCCCGCCCGACCAAGGCGAAGAACAGGGTCGCGAGGATGATCACCCCGACCGTCCCCCAGCAGTAGAACGAGTGCAGCAGGCTCATCACCGAGGCCTTGTTGTCGGTCGGACACGCCTCGACGATGGGGCTGATGAGTACCTCGGTCAGTCCGCCGCCGATCGCGTAGAGCAGGACCGAGAGAAGGAGGCCCCAGAAGGGATCGGGAAGGATGAACGGCAGGGTCGCCAGCCCGATCAGGCCCGCCGCCGCGAAGAGATGCGCCGCCATCACCGAAGGCCGGTAGCCCACCCGGTCGACGAAGCGCGCCGAGAGCAAGTCAACGACGAGCTGCGTGCCGAAATTGAACGTGATGAGCAGGGTAATCGCCGAGAGCGGGATGCCGAAGGTGTCGCGGAAGGTCAGGAACAAGAGCGTCGGGAGATTGTTCACGACGGCCTGCGTGATATAGCCGATGTAGCTGGCGGTGATCGTGTGGCGGTAGTCGGTTCGGATGGACATGGGGCCCCTCTCGGTTATATCGTTCTTCCGGCAAAATACAGTCTGCCGGGGACGGATTCCACATATTCCTCGACCGGGCCGCAGAAGAGCATCTCGTCCGAGAGGTGGAGCACCGTCCCGTCCACGGCGTCGCGGTCGACGATCACGATGGCGACACGTCCTTCGTCCCGGATGCGCGCGATCTCGTCGTACATCTCGTCCTTCGCCCGCGCGTCGAGCCCCTTCATCGGCTCGTCGAGGAGGAGCAGCCGCTTCGCCCCGCAGAGCGCACAGGCCAGGAGCGCCTTCTGCCGCTGACCGCCGGAGAGATCCCCGAAGCGGCGTTTCGCGAGAGCTGTGAGACCCATCCGCTCCATCGCATCGGCGGCGAGCGCTTTCTCCTCCCGCCCGACGAAGATGTGACGGGTGTGGCCGACGATGCCGCCGAGCACGATCTCCCGGACCGTCGCCGCGCCGCGCAGATCGCTCTCCTGCGGCATGCAGCCGATGTCCGCGCGGGTTAAGGTGCCCTCGTACCGGATCTCGCCGGCCTTCACGGGCTCGACCCCGAGGATCGCCGCGATGAGCGCGCTCTTGCCGCATCCCACCGGCCCGACGACCGAGAGATATTCCCCGGCGTGGAGATCGAAGGTGATCCCGGCGCACAGGCGCACGTCGCCCCATCCGACCGTCACATCCCGCACGGATAAAAGAAGCTCGTCCGTCATCCCGCATCCTCCGCGTCATGGTCCGCCTTCCGATCCCGGCGGAGCTTTGCCTTGGCGTCCGCTTTTGCGCGCGCCGCTTTGTAGATCTCCTCCGTCGCGAAGCTGATTTTCGTCACCTGATCGCGCTTCGAGAGATAGCACCAGTAGCTGTCGTCGAGCTCGGAGACGTCCACGCAGTCGCCGCGGCCGAGGTAGTCGTATTCGATGTGCACGCTGTACTGCGCGAGCGCGGGCTTCTCGATCACCTTCGGCTCGCCGTAGGCCGTGCATTCGATCCGGATGCCCTCCGGCGTCTGCACGAATCGCCCTTCGCCCTGTTGATAGAATTTCAGGCTCCCGGGCAGCGTCTCGACCCGCACGGTGTCCTCGAAGCGGTATGTCCCGTCGAGGACCTCGCGCCGCACGCATTCCCGCTCCCACTTCGACCAGTCGGGGATGTGGGAGAACTCCGTCTCGCCCTCCACCGCCGTGAGGACCCCGTATTCGTCCTGCCGCCAGCGCTTGCCGCACGCCCGGCACCAGATCTCGTGGCCGGCGGAGTCGGTCTCGAACTCCGCGCCGCAGTGCGGGCATTTGTAGAGCAGGCAGTGCAGGCCCCGGGTGAGCTCCGCGTCGTCGACGACGATCTGGTTTTCGCGCTGCCATGCGTAGTCATCGTATTGAAATGCCTCGTCGATGCGACGGTTGATCTCGTCGGCGGTGAGCGCGGGCAGCTCCTCTGCCTTCACGACCGGGAAGAGATCCGCCTCGACGAAGGTCTTCTTGTTGATCTTGTTCCACTGGGGACACGTCACGAAATTTCCGTGGATGCGGAGCACGGCGGCGGGGACCTTCATGCTCTTCACGAGGGATCCGAGCGAATCCGGCAGGAACGAGGTGCAGCCGTCGAGGGAATACCGCGTCTCCGGGAAGATCACGAAAATCGTCCCGAGGGTGTGCAGGCTGTAGCGGATGTTGCGGACGAGGTTGATGTCGGTCACGAACTTCCGCTTGCCGAGCACGCCAAGGGAGCGCATGAGCGGTTCGGTGTAGGTGTTGAAGCCCTCGAGGGACATGACGTTGTTCACGGGATCGGGATGGGTGGCCTTCAGCATGAGGTTGAAGTCGACCATCGAGGAATGCGTGATGAAGAGCAGATAGGGCCGCCCGTCGAGCGCTTCCATATCGTGACGGCGGATCACGGCGCCGCGCTTTTTCAGATCGGGCCAGCTGATGAGGCCCTTGGCGACGCCCATGAGGAAGGAGGGACGGTGGGGCTTCTTTTTAAAATCAAAGTGACGGACACGGCGGGATGATACGGCGCGCATTTTCAACTCCGATGGCAGAACTTTTCCTTTATTATAACACAATTCCCCCGGCAAGTACAGGGGTTTCGGAAAAAACGGGAAAAACGGAAACAGCGGGACAGGCCGCCGGCGCCATTTCTTGTCGGGCTTTAAGAATTTTACCGAAAACCTCTTGACAGACCCGCCGGAGGAGACTACAATACATCCTGTATAAACCCCACCCGGCCATACGCCGGGTAACCAGCATGAAAGGAAGAAAGAACATGAAAAAAGCGCTTTCCCTTTTCGCGGCAGCCCTCCTCTGCCTCCTCCTCATCGTCCCCGTCCTCGCCTCCTCCGGTGCATCCGGCTACGGCAGCCTCACGCTCACCGGCCTCAACGATTACTGGGGCCAATCGGAGGCGACGGTCACGTTTGAAGCCGCCCGGCAGGAGACGGGATCCATCTCCGCCACCATGGACGGAACCAATTTCTTCACCTATGAAAACGCGAAGATTGTCACGGTCAAGCCCGGCAGCGCCGTCACCGTCACCGACAGCCTGTTCGGCAGCAGCACATCCGCCTACGGCATCGTCGTGAACGGCGATCACTATGAGCGGACGCCGCCCTTCTACGATCTGCAGATCTCCTCCGGCAGCATTTCCGACTGGCTGCAGGACAAGACGGCGCATAATCCGCGCGGGGTCGACTGCCCGCTCGCCTATGTGGTCCTGTGCTCCGGCGGGGATGATTATTATGTCCGCCTCGGCGCCGCAGAAACACAGGCACCCGCCGTACCGGCTGCGACGGAGAAGCTGAACGTGATGCTGACCTCCCAGCGTCTGACCGTCAACGGCGCGGAAAAGACGGCGGAGATCTACAACATCAACGACAAGAACTACTTCAAGCTCCGCGACATCGCCGCGCTTCTGAACGGCACCGGATCCCAGTTCAGCGTGGACTATGACGCCGCCACCAAGACCATCTCGATCACCACCGGCGCGCCCTACACGGCGAACGGCAGCGAACTGGTCATCGGCGAGGACAAATCCGCGTCCTGCGTCGTCAGCAGCCAGAGCGTGACCATCAACGTGCAGAAGGTGGACCTCACCGCCTACAATCTCGGCGGCAACAACTTCTTCGGCCTCCGCGATCTCGGCAGCGCACTCGGCTTTAACGTCGACTACGACGCCGCGACCCGCACGATGATCGTCACGAGCAAATAAACCCGTATAAACGAAATCAGCCGCTCGGATTCGTCTCCGGGCGGCTTTTTTGTCCGCGCAACGTTTCTTTGCGTCATCCCCGCGCAACTCCCTTTTGCTTGACGAACGGCGCCGCGTGTGGTATCATAGAGGCGCAGGAGGAGCCCGGGCCTTCCCTGACATTCACGGAAAGGATGATTCCCATGTTCGATACGCAGAAATTCGGCGGTTATCTCGCCAGACTCCGCAAGCGGGCCGATATGACCCAGTCGGAGGTCGCCGACCGCCTGAACCTCACGCGGCAGGCGGTTTCCAAGTACGAGACCGGGGACAGCTTCCCCGACATCTCCATCCTCACCGACATCGCCGCGGTGTTCGGCGTGACCGTCGAGTCCCTCATCGCGGCCGGTACGCCGTCGGACGGGGAGTCGAAGGTGCTCACCAATCTTGCAAAAGGCATGGAAAGCGAGGCGGAATCGATGGAAGACGTGAAAAATCTCGCGCCGCTCCTCCGCCCGAGCGAACTGGAAAGGATCTCCGCAAAGCTGAAGACCCAGGGGATCGACATGACGGACGTCGTGGAGCTATCCCGCTATCTGAGCGACGAATCGACCGCCGCCCTGATCCGCTCCGCCAGTTTCGATTCGATCGAGGGCGAGGAAGAAATGGACTTCATCTCCCACATTCTTCCGCTCCTCGACGAAAAATCCCGGACGGCGCTTTTCGGGCGCGTGATCGAGGGCGAGCTCGACTGGCATGTGCTGAAAATCCTCGCGCCGCACACGCTCTACCTTCTCTCCCAGGCGGAGGCCGCCTACCTCGACAACGCGATCCCGAAGGAAGCGATGGACTGGTACTGGCACGCCTACAGCGACGAGGTGGAACGCATGATCCAGGCGCGGAAAGAACCGTAAACAGGACCCCGCACTCTGCACATTAACCAAAGCGGAGCTGCCGCATGAAACGATACGGCGGCTCCGTTTTTCTTTATACGCTTCGCGGAGTCTTTACACACCCTCCGCCGCTCTGCGGTCCCCCTCCCTCAAGGGAGGAATAGGTTATTTTACTCCCTCCGCCGGGGGAGCCGCGGCACGGATATTCCTCCTCCGGCATCTTCGTCGGGGATTTACGCTTCCTCAGTGCGTCCCTCGGAGGCCGAAACGCGGCAGACATCCTCGCGCCCAAAACAGGCTGTCGCAATAACAAAACTGGTGCTGGTTGTCTTTCCTACCAAGCTACAGTTTGTCATTGCGAGGAGCGATCCCTAAGGATCGCGACGTGGCAATCTCTCCGGTATTGAGGAGCACGGCAGAAACCGGGTATCAATAACGGATTTGCTGTGCATAGCATTGTCACCAATACTCTGCATCGATCTCCAATTTTGGAGAGATTGCCACGTCAGGCGTCTTAGGACGCCTTCCTCGCAATGACAAAGTGAAGTTTAGCACATGCGACAT
>JAFZPN010000207.1 GCA_017550315.1 Clostridia bacterium | reverse complement strand
GGATGATGGCGTAGGTGCATCCGTGCAGCTCCTTCACGCCCTTGATCTTGATGACGTCCGAGCCCGCGCCGCTGATCTGCGCTCCGCAGGTGTTGAGGAAGTTCGCGCAGTCGACGACGTGCGGTTCTCTCGCCGCGTTGTCGATCACGGTCACGCCGTCCGCAGTCGCCGCCGCGATCATGACGTTGAGCGTCGCGCCGACGGAGGAGAGGTCGAAGAAGATGTTCGCGCCGACGGCTCCCTCGGATTCGATCTCGACGTAGCCGCCCTCGGTCGATACGCGGCCGCCGAGCGCCTCGAAGCCCTTGATGTGCTGGTCGATCGGCCGGACGCCGAAGTTGCAGCCGCCGGGCAGCCCGACCTTCGCATGGCCGAAGCGCCCGAACTCGGAGCCGAGGAGGTAGTACGACCCGCGGATGCTGCGGACGAGCTCATAGTCGCTCTCGCCGCAGATGACGTCGGTGCAGTCGATCTCCCAGGTGTTGCGGGCGAGCATCCGGATCTTCGCGCCGATCCCGCGCAGGATCTCAAACGACGTGCGGATATCGGAGACGTCCGGGATGTTCTCGAGGACGCATTTGCCTTTGACCAGGACGGATGCATATATAATGGGGAGCGCGGCGTTCTTGGAGCCGGAAATCTCCACCTGTCCAAACAGAGGATTCCCTCCGTTGATGATGATCTTTTCCATAGAATTGTTTACCGGACCTTTCTGTCGTGCGGTAATACTTTTTTGGGGATAAGAATGCATGATACCATAACCTTACATATTATAGCAGTTTCGATGCCGGAATGGAAGAGCCCCATCGAAGGATTTTCATAAAATTAAAATCTCATGGAAGATTTCGACAGAAAATGCGACATTTTCCGTCATGTTCTCGTATAAAGCGCACCATCCAGCGCATTAAAAATGAAACTTCCCATCGTATCCGTCACCACCTGCCAGCAGGGGATCAGGCAGAAATCCTCCTCCTCGCCGTAGAAGTAGAGCGAATAGCAGAGCGACACCGATTCCACGCGAACTTCCCCGTCGGCGACGCCGATCTCTTTCTTCATATTGAACAGTATATTGAAGAGGTCCGTAAGTTGTGCGGTATACGGGACGGCGGGCGTCAGAAAGCACCAGTTTCCCCACGCAGCGCTGACCCGGTCCCCGTCGACGGCGCAGAGCACGCGGTTTCCCGTGACCTGCACACCGTCGATCATGCGGGAGCAGAGCGCGTAGCACATCCGCCCGTCCTCCCAGACGTTTTCGACGACCGTCTCGACCTCCATGGAGCCGATCCCTTCAAAGGTCCGGCTGCCGCGGTCGAGAAAACCCGCTGCCGCCGACGCGATCCGGTCCCGGCGTTCTCCGCCGACGGCGCGCGAGGACAGGGTCGGTCCGAAGACATCCGTCCCGCCGGGGGCAGCTCCGTCCGCGCTGTACCGGAAGGAAAAATCGCCGAAGAAATCCATCCGCTCGCCGCTCTCCGTGACGAGGATCTCCCCGTCCGGAACGATATAGGTGCGGGCGGGCGCGCTGCCGGTCAGCAGTTCGGCAACGGTCGCGGCGTAATCCCCGGAGTTGCAGACGTAGACGGCCGCGCTCTGCCGCTTCGTGGAGACGAGGGACGGGTCGATCTCGATCCCGCTCTCCGCGAGCACGGCCACAAGGTCCTCGGTCTCCGATTCGGGGAGATACTCCCGCGCTCGGGTCACCCGCACCAGGAGCACGGCGAGAATCACGCATGCCGCGGCAAGAACGGCCGACAGCACGCCCATGATGCGGTGCTGTTCCATCTCTCCCCTCCTCTCTGTATGGTCTCTCTCGGATGATATGGTTTTGAAACGCGGTTTATGTCCGTCCCGCGGCGCGCCACTGTGCCGGGACCTGGTCGGATACGAAATCCGCGCGGTAGACCAGCGAGACTTCCGCAGCCGACACGGCGCCGGATTTCCCCGCGAGCCAGCCGAGGAACCATTCCTCGGAATAGGTCCGCACGCGGCGGCCCGTGCTCTGCGCCGTGAGCGTATAGAGCGACGCCTCGCGCAGAACGCCGTTCTCGAAGGTGGCGGTGAGCGCAGGCGGGGTATCGGCGATGCGGATATTGTCGAAGACGTAATAGAAGGTCAGACTGACCGTGCCGTTATCGGCCTGGATGCCGCCGAGGAGAAGTCTCGCGTCGCCGCCCGCATAGTGACGGTTGACGGCCTTGACCTCGCCCTCGAGGATGAGGCAGGCGCGGATATACCCGGCAATGCCCGAATCCGCGGCGTATCCGGCAAGATCGGAGAGACCGATGCCGCCTTCGGAACTGGAGCGGTATTCGAGCGACGACGTGCGGATATAGAACGCGCCCTGCGTGCCGATGAAGCTGAGCGAGCCGTCCTCTTCCTCATGGGAGCTGAGGAGCTTGTCCGGATTGAGCCCGAACACGCCGATGAGCTGCCCGGTCTCTTCGCGGTTATCGCGCAGGATGCCCGCGGTGTTGTTCGCCATGAATATGCCGCGCGCCGTGACGGAATCGGTGCAGACCGCGGCGATCTCCCCATTACCGGTCTTCCGGAAATCAAAGGAGATGAAAAACGTCTCGTAGGCGCGGAGGAACTGCGCGAGATCCTGCGTCGAGAGGATCTCCCGCGGCATGGATACCGTGATGATCTTCACGGATCCGTCCGTCTGCCGGAAGGCGGAGGTCGCCGCGTTCTCGCCGTTGACGTAGGGGATGAGCACGGCCTCGGAGACGTAAAAGTCGATGCCGGACCGCTTTTCCTTCGGCGTGACGCCGCGTTCGAGATCGGCGAAGAGCGCGATCACGGCGGCGGGCAGTTCGGTGTGATACCGGATATAGACGGTGTGATCCGAGGAGAGCAGGCGTTCCCAGTCGTCGGCGGTCCCCTCCCGGATGTTGCCGCTGCCGAGGGCTTCGGAGATCGCGGGCGAGAGCATGGCGTAGAGCTCGGCCATCGTCCGCTCCGTCCCGATCAGTGCGGAGCGCTCGCCGACGGCCGTCACGCCGAGAAACGCCGGGAGAAAGCAGTCGGAGATGTCGGTCGCATCGACGGTCTTGTCCGCGGTGATCTCGCCGAGATCGAAGGGGACGGTGTCGACGGAATTCTGCCGGTAGGCGAGAAAGAGCGCGGTCAGAAGGACGAGGAGCGCGGTGAACAAGAGCCCCGTCAAGAGGGAAAGCAGCCGTTCCCGCAACCGTTTGTTTTTCATGGGTCCCGCCTCCTTCCGCAGAGATTCATGACACCGGGATCATTCCGTTTTCAGTTTGCATTCGATGGGCAGCTCGATCCGCACGCTCGTCCCTTCGGAAAGGACGCTGTCGATGGAGATCGAACCACCGTGG
>JAFZPN010000206.1 GCA_017550315.1 Clostridia bacterium | reverse complement strand
TCTCTTTTCTCTCCTCTCTCTTCACTTTTACCATGGAGGTTCCCATGTTCCAGATCCAGCCCGTCCGCTCCCGCGAATGGCAAAAACAGATCGCCGAAGCCCTCGGCGCGCCGTATTTCGCCGACACCTTTGCCTTTTTCGCCGCCGAGCTCACCGACGACGCGACCGAGATCACCGCGATCCTCGGCCTCTGCCAGTTTACATACGCGCCGGCGGAGGCCGTCATCCGATCCGTCGCCGCCGCACCCGGTTCCGAAGAGGACGAGGCGATCCCCGTCATGGTCCGTGCGGTCATGGCATTCCTGAACCACGCCGAGATCCCCTTCGTCTTCATCGAAGAGGATGCCGCCGCGCCCGAACGCATCAAAAAGTGGGGCTTCCGTCCGCTGGCATCCGATCCCGCCGGAAGGCTCGGCATCGATCTCTCGAAGTTCTACCGCTCGCCGTGTCACTACAACCACGAGGAACAGGATGAAAATGAAAACGCTTAACGTCGCCGCCGTGCTCGACTCCTTCAAAGGTTCCCTCTCATCCCGGGAGGCCGGAGAAGCCGTCCGCCGCGGCGTTTTGTCGCGCATCCCGGAGGCAAATGTCGCCCTCTACCCGGTCGGAGACGGCGGTGAAGGCACGGCGGACGCCCTCCTCGATGCGCTCCGTGCCGAACGCCGGACGGTAACGGTCTCCGATCCGAACGGGGATCCCGTGACGGCGGAATTCGGCCTCATCAAGCGGGACGGCGTACTCACCGCGGTCTTCGATATGGCAGCCTGCGCTGGACTGCGTCTGGCAAAGCGGCACGGCCTCGACTACGCGAACACGACCACGCGCGGCGTCGGCGAAATGATCCGGCACGCGCTTGGCCTCGGATGCGGCGAGATCGTCGTCGGACTCGGCGGAAGCGGCACCGGAGACGGCGGGATCGGCGCGCTGGCTTCGCTCGGGGCACGCTTCACAGACAAAGACGGACAACCGATCACGGATCCCTGCACGAAGGACCTCGGACGGGTCGCCGCGGCGGATTTTGCGGGGATCGCGCTCCCGTCCGCCGTCCGCCTCACGCTCCTCTGTGACACGAATGTCCAGCTGACCGGACCGTCCGGCGCGGTGCGGATGTATGCCCGGCAGAAAGGCGCGCGCGAGGAGGAACTCCCCCGACGCGAGTCCGATATGGAGCATTTCTCCGCCGTGTGCGACCGTGCGGCCGGCTCCGCCCTCTCGGCTTGTCCGGGATCCGGCGCGGCGGGCGGACTCGGATACGGGCTGACGCTGGCAGGCGGGATCCTCACCCCAGGCGCGCCGTACGTGCTCCGAGCGACGGGATTTGCGTCCGCGGCTTCCGGTTTCGATCTCGTGATCACGGGCGAAGGACGCACGGACGCGCAGACGGCGACGGGCAAGCTCCCGATGGCGGTGGCGCGCGCGGTCCGGGAGGCGGGAGGACACTGCCCCGTCGTGTGCCTCTGCGCGATCGACGACAGCGTCCCCGCGCTCTATGAAGCCGGGATGGACGCGGTGTTCGCTATCGCGGACCGTCCGATGACGGCGGAGGAATCGATCGCGCGCACGGCGGACCTGCTCGAAAAAGCGGCGGGCAATCTCGCCGCCGTCGTCATGAGGATACATCCATAAAGCCAAAACAGACAAGCAAAATGCGCTCCGTGAGAGAACTCCGCGGAGCGCGCTTTCTGTTTTGGGTTTTCTTATTTGAGATAGATTTCGAGGACGGGGATCTCCGCGCCGAGCGGCTTGTACACCGGGAGCGGAATATCGAGCGTGCGGTTCTCGGCGTTGTAATTGAACCGCATCTCGGACGCATCGGAGAGAAGCTGGATGTAATCGACGTGCTCAGCCACCTCGCCACTGAGACGGATCTTGCCGAAGGGCCAGGAATACATGTGCAGGTACAGCCGCTGCGTTTCCGGATTGTAGGTATAGCGGCAGTCGCGGGGGCACTCGAATTCCGCGGGCGCCTGCGTGCAGCCGTAGATCGAGCGGGAATGACGGCGCATCCACTTGCCGATACCGCGCAGCCGCTCGTATGCGCGTTCGTCAAATTCGCCTCTGCCGGTCGGACCGACGTTGAGGAGCAGGTTGCCGCCCATCGAAACGCCGTCGATCAGCATCTTCAGAAGCTGATCCACGCTCTTCCAGCTCTGCTCGTCGCGATAGTAGCCCCACGAGCCGGAGAAGGTGTGGCAACCCTCCCAGACGACCGGGACCCCGTTCACCTTGACCCATTCGTCGGGCATGTACTGCTCGGGCGTCTTGACGTCCTGATCGATCTGGAGGCGGTCGTCGATGATGATCTTCGGATTGATCGCGCGGATCTTTTTGAGCAGTTCTCCACTGCGCCAGGTCTCCTTGCCCTTCCCGGCAAAGCGCGCGTTCGGACCGACGGAGAAGTCGAACCAGATGATGTCGACGGGATCGTAGCGCTTCAGGAGTTCCTCGGTCTGGTTGTGGAGGTAGTCGACATAGCGCGTGATGTCGCGGTCCTTGTCCATCGCGATGTAGTCCTCGTTGTCCCGCATCGGGTGGCAGGCGTCGACCGTGTAGTCCGG
>JAFZPN010000205.1 GCA_017550315.1 Clostridia bacterium | reverse complement strand
GTTCGCGGCGAAGAGGTTCGAGACGACGGGGCTGTTGAAGGCTTCGCCGTCGCCGTAGGACTTGTTCATGCCCTCGTTGTTCCAGTAGAGCTCGTTCAGACGGTCGAGGACGGTGTAGTTCCGCTCATCCTCGACGATGAGCTCCGGCAGGCCGTCCGCGTCGCGCCCGATGACTTTGAGGCCGAGGCCGTAGGCGAAGAGCTCCGTGTTGGCCACCGTCGTCGCGGAGATGCCCCACTGGTCGCCCTTGTCCTTCTTCCCGTTGCCGTTGAGGTCGCGGTAGCCCTTTTCCGAGAGGTCATAGAGCTTATCGATCGTCCATACGCCCTCGATCACGTCGCCGTAGAGGGAGTCGTATTCGCCGTAGAGATCGGTGTAAACCGCCTGGTTGAAGAACACTGCCGCCGTCACCTTCAGGGAGTTGAGCGCGACATCCCCCATGAGGAAGAAGCGCTTGTCGTTCCCGATCTGGAGGATGTCCATGTAATCGGTGTTCCACCACGGCATGCTGTAATCGATGTATTTCGCGTCGCTCACGTCCATGATGAGGTGGGAGAGGCAGAGCGGTAGGGTGGAATACTGTGCCCAGGAAATGATGGCGTAGTCGTCCGCACCCCCAGTGATAGAACTGCGCGCTTCACTCGGGAATTCCTGCGCGGTGCCGTTGCCCGACGCGCGGTACTGGAATTCGATGTTCAGCCGCTCGCTCACGGAGACGTTGCGGTTGTAGATCGCGTCGTCCACGACCTCGCCGGTCAGGTCTTCCACGAAGATCTCCTGCTCGTCCACGCCGCCGCGGTAGAGGATCGGCACGCTCAGGCCGCCGAAATCGAGGTCGGAGGGCAGGTTGTCGGGGGTGTTCTCGCGGGTCAGCTCGGTCTCGGCCGCCTCCTCGGCGACGGAGGGTTCCGCGGCGGGGGCGGAGACATCTTCTGCCGGATCGGCGGAGTTGGCGCATCCGGCGATGAGCGGCAGCAGCATCACGGCTGCCAATAAAAGAGAAAGGCATTTCGTTTTCATGGAAGCCCACTTCCTTTTCGTTTTGTTTGGATCCGGTTCCATTATACTCCTCCCGCGCGCCGCTGTCAAGGGAAAAGAGAGAACGCGCAGTTCTCACCACGCGTTCTTTTCGATCTTACAGGGGAGCGTCAGGGCGCTCAGTTGCCGTTCTCGAACAGCTCCACCACTTTCGAGTAGTACTTGGCCGCGACTTTTTCGCGTTTCTTGTAGAAGGACGTGATGTCCGGGTGGTTCGCGTCGACGAGGAGATCCTGGAAGTAGAAGGACACGCCCTTCCAGTTGTCATACACGTAGCCGAGGTCGAAGACGCGCGCGTTCACGCACAGATCCATCATCTCCGCGTCCTCGGGGGACTGCGCGTACCGCTGCTTCAGGCAGACGTCGAAGTACGCCGGCATGACCTGCTTGTACGATTCCGCGCAGAGCGCCTCGCACATTGTCCCGACGAAGTCGAGATCCGGCTCGGTCACGATCACGGACATGGCCTCGTGGTTGCCGTCGACCATCGTCTTGTATTCGGCCTGCGCCTCGTTGAGCTTCGGATAGGGGATCACGCCGTATTCGTGATCGAAGTCCGCGAGGAAGGAGATCGTGCCGTCGAGGTACGCGTTGCAGGTCAGGGTGCCGTTCTGCGCGAAGAGCTTCATGCCCGCCTTGTGCTCGCCCTTCTTGAAGACGCCGGGCGTCTGGTTGAGGAGGTTCCAGCAGGCGTCGTACACGTCGACGAGGTGCTCGGAGTAGTAGCGGAATTCGAGCTCGCCCGTGTCGCCGCGGGAGAAGATCTGGTTGTCACACGCCCAGAGGTAGGTGTTGAGGTTCGAGTAGCTGTCGGTGCCGAGGCCGAAGTAGTCTCCGTCGTTTTCCTTGCCGTCGCCGTTCGTGTCGGTATAGACGACGGAGCAGACGTTCCGCAGCGCGTCGATCGTCCAGCGGCCTTCCTTCACGACGGTGTAGAGGTCCTCGAGCTGGTAGTTCTTCGCCTCGTCCTTGTCATAGAGCATGACGTAGGAGCGGCCCACGGAGGACAGCGCGAAGTCGCCGATCGCGAGATAGCAGCGGCCCGCGATCGTCAGATCGTTGATGTTCGACGGGGACCACCACGAGCGGGTGAAGTCCACGTGCGGGATGTCGTACCAGTTGAGGTATTCGCCCTTCATGGCGTTGCCGGAGCTGGACACGACGTGATACTGCACGAGGTCGAAGGATTCGGAGTCGCCCGACGCGACCGCCGCCGTGATCTGGGAGGAGCACGTGCCGTAGGTGGCGACGCCGGAGTAGACGGTCTTCGCGTTGAAGCGCTCCTCAACGGTCAGGTTGCGCTGGTAGACGGCGTCGTTCACGCCTTCGCCGTTCATCTCTTCGGTGTAGATGTACACGCCGAAGCCTTCCTCATCGGAGCCGAACACGATGAAGTCGCGTCCGCCGAAGTCCGCTTCGGGGAGATCGTCTTTTTCGGCGAGCCGGGAGTTGATGTCCTCGGCGGGTTCCGTCTCCTCCGGGACGACTTCCGGCGTCTGGGCGGCCGGGCTTTCGGTGTTTTCGGGATTCGATCCGCTGTTGCTGCACGAGACGAGAGAGGGGAAGATCATCAGCGCGGCGAGCAGAAGAGCGAGGATTTTGGTTTTCATGGAGAGCCTCCTCTTTTGGATGGTGGATTTGCTCCCATTATATCCGTTTTTCCCCTCTCTGTCAAGGTTCTGCGGCCGTTTCGCGCGAAAAAACCGGACCGGAGGCGCAGTATGTACATCCATGTTTACAAAACCCGCCGGGGAGAATGATAAATTCAATCAAACAGGGCGAAGGAAATGCGGGAGGAAACTCGTATCGACCGGCCGCGCCTTTCAGCAGGTCAGGAATTTACGGCAGATGCGGGCGCCCGATTATTCTTGAAAGAAACTCTTGCATAATCCGCGGCGGTGTGGTAAAATAGAAAAAAAGCATCATCGTCGGAGGCGGACATGACCAACAGAGAACGAGCGATGAACATTCTGCACTACCGTCCCGTCGACCGCCTTCCCGCCGTGCACTTCGGATACTGGGGGGAACTCCTCACGGAATGGGCGGATCAGGGCAAGATCCCGCGGGAGCTCGCCATCGGGAACGGGGACGGCAGCGAAAAGGACATGGCGCTCGACAAGCTGATCGGCTGGGACTTCAACTGGTACCACTGCACCGGGTCGAACAACGGCCTGTCCCCGGGCTTCGAGACCAAGGTCCTCGAAATCCTCCCGGACGGCACCCGGCGGATTCAGAACGGCGCGGGCATCATCGAAAAACACAAGCCCGGCGTCACGTCGATCCCCTCGGAAGACGATTACCTTTTGAAGGACCGCGAGGCGTTCGAGACGCTCTACCGGCCGAAGATGCAGTATTTCCCGGAGCGCGTGAACGTCGAGTACTATAAGCACTTCAACGAGACGCGGCCGAAGGATATCCCGATCGGGCTGCACCTCGGCTCCGTACTCGGCGACATCCGCAACATGACCTCGGTCGTCGGCATGAGCTACCTGATCTACGACGAGGACGAGGAGCTTTTCGCCGATCTCGTCGACACCTACGCTGAGCTCCAGTACCAATGCGCGAAGACGATCCTCGAGACCGGCGCGCAGTTTGATTTCGCCCATTACTGGGAGGACATCTGCTTCAAGAACGGCCCGCTCGTCTCCCCGGAGATCTTCGACGAGCTCTGCGCGAAGCACTATAAGAAGCGCTGCGACCTCTGCCACGCATACGGCATCGACATCATCTCCCTCGACTGCGACGGCGTCGTCGGACAGCTTTTGCCCACCTGGTTTGAGAACGGCGTCAACACCATGTTCCCGATCGAGGTCGGGGTCTGGGGCGACCAGTTTGAACCCGCGCGGCAGAAATTCGGCCCCGGCATGCGCGGCGTCGGCGGGATGGACAAAACGGCCTTCCGCAAGGACAAAGCCGCCGTCGACGCGGAGATCGAACGCATGAAGAGGCTCGCCTCCCTCGGGGGATTCCTCCCCTGTCCCGATCACCGTCTCATGCCCGGCAGCAAATTTGAGCTCGTGCAGTATTACGCCGAACAAATCAAAAAGATCCGGCTTTGAGCCGGTCTCCATACGAAATAAACAACTCTCTTTTCTGAAAAGGAGCGCATCATGAGCACCGAACTTTTAAACGAAATCTCCGAAAACCTCCAGCGCGGCAAGGCCAAGGTCGTGAAGCAGCTGGTCGAGCAGGCCGTCGCCGAGGGCATCGCGCCTGCCGTCATCCTCAACGAGGGCCTTCTCTCCGGCATGAACGTGATCGGCGAGAAATTCAAGACCAACGAAGTCTACGTCCCCGAAGTTCTTGTCGCCGCGCGCGCGATGAACATGGGCGTGGGCGTCCTGAAGCCTCTGCTCGCCGAAGAAGGCGTCAAGGCGAAGGGCAAGGTCTGCATCGGCACGGTCCAGGGCGACCTGCATGACATCGGCAAGAATCTCGTGAAGCTGATGTTCGAAGGCAAGGGCCTCGAAGTCGTCGACCTCGGCACGGACGTCTCCCCGGACACCTTCGTGCAGACGGCGATCGAGCAGAACTGCCAGATCATCGCCTGCTCGGCCCTTCTGACCACGACCATGGGCGTCATGGAAGAGGTCGTCAAGAAGGCCGAGGCAGCCGGGATCCGCGACAAGGTCAGGATCATGATCGGCGGCGCGCCCGTGGACGATGCGTACTGTCAGAAGATCGGCGCGGACGCCTACACCCCGGACGCGGCCAGCGCGGCGGACAAGGCGGTCGAGCTCTGCCGGGAACTCGCCGGGGACGTCGCCTGAGGGCGGGACATGGACATCACGGCGCAGATCGCGGAGCGTCTCTGCGGCATCGCTCTGGAAGCCGGTGCCTATCGCGCGGGCGTCATTTCGACCGACGAGGTCAAAACGGACGCCGCCTTCCGGAAGATGTGCGAGCAGAATCTCTGCGGGAATTACGGGCGGAGCTGGATGTGTCCCCCGGACGCGGGCCCGATCGAGGAGCTGATGGCCGAGGTGCGGACCTTTTCGCACATCCTCGTCTACCAGACCGTCGGCGAGCTCGAGGACAGCTATGACTTCGAGGGCATGATGGAAGCCGGGGCGCGTCACAATCAGGTGGTGCGCCGGATCCGGGACGAGCTGCGGGCGGAGCCCCTCAAGCGGGTCCTGCATCTCGGCGCGGGCGGCTGCCGCATGTGCGAGACCTGCGCGAAAAAGACGGGCGAGCCCTGCCGGCATCCGGAGCTTGCCATGTCGTCGCTCGAGACCTACGGGATCAACGTATCCGAGCTCGCGAAGGCCGCGGGCATGAAGTACATCAACGGACAGAACACCGTGACCTATTTCGGCGCGGCGCTGTTCGATCTGTCCGATCAGGAAAACTAAAGAAAACGAGGCGGATCCATGACGAACGGACGGACGGTCACGGTATCGGTCGGCGGCAAAGAGATCCCGGCAGGCGTCGGGGAGCGTCTCGGCGCGCTTCTCTCGGAGAGCGGCCTGCTCGCCGGCGATTCTTTCGCCATGCCCTGCGGCGGTCACGGACGGTGCGGAAAGTGCCGCGTGAAGGTTACGGGCGAGGTTTCCCCCCTCACGGGGCGGGAGCGCGCGGTGCTCTCGGAGGCGGAGATCGCCGAGGGCGTGCGGCTCGCGTGCCTGACGTCGGTGACGGGGGACTGCGCGGTGACGCCGTGCGAGGCGGGCGGGCAGTCGCAGATCCGCGCGGACGGAAGCCTGCCGCCGTTCACTTTGCATCCGACCTTTTCCCGCGTCGGCGCGGCTCTCGACATCGGCACGACGACGTTGGCCGCGCGCCTGTACGATCCCGCGGGACGGCTTCTTGCGGAAGTGACGGAGCTCAACCCGGAATCGGCGTGGGGCGCGGACGTCATCAGCCGCATGGAGGCCTGCCTCGCCGGGCACGCGGAGCAGATCGCGCATACGATCCGGTCGGCGGCGGACGAGATGCTTTCCAGGATGGCGGCGGAGGCCGGGATCGGGACGCGGGAGATCGACGCCATGGTGATCACCGGCAATACGGTGATGCTGCACCTCCTCTCGGGAGACGACGTGGAGCCGATGACGCACGCGCCGTTTCACGCAAACCGCCTGTACGGGGAATTCGTGAAGGCCGGAGAAATCGGGCTCGACGCGCTCGCGCCGGAGACGCCGGTGTATCTGCCCCCCTGCGCGGCGGCGTTCGTCGGGGCGGACATCTCGACAGCGCTCTTGGCCTCGGGGATCTGCCGCTCGGAGAAGACGGCGGTCCTCGTGGACATCGGGACCAACGGCGAGATGATGCTCTGGCACCGGGGCACGCTGCACGCGACCTCCACGGCGGCGGGACCTGCGTTTGAAGGCGCGGGGATCTCGATGGGCATGGGCGGACGCGCGGGAGCGGTTGACCGGGTGAAGGTCCGGGAGGGAGAGCTCTCGGCGCACGTGATCGGCGACGCGGCCCCCGTCGGGATCTGCGGGAGCGGACTTGTCGACGCGGTCGCGTGCCTGCTCGAAACCGAGGCCCTCGATGAGACGGGCTATCTCGAGGACGATCCCGCGATGATTGCGGATCCGGTGTGCCTGACGCAGGACGACATCCGGCAGGTGCAGCTCGCGAAGAGCGCGATCCACGCGGGGATGCGGACGCTGCTTTCGGCGGCGGGGGTGGACTGCGCCGAAGTCGAAGAGCTATACGTGGCGGGCGGCTTCGGGAGCTATCTCGACATTCTGAACGCGGTGGCCATCGGGCTTCTCCCGGAGGAGCTCGGGGATCGGGTGCGCATACTCGGGAACGCCGCGCTGGCGGGAGCGTCGATGCTTCTGCTCGCGGGCGACCTGCGCGGGGAATGCGAACGCCGCGCCCGGGAGGTCGAGATGGTCGCCCTCGCATCCAATCCCGTCTTCGCGTCGGAATACATGGAGCGGATGATGTTCTGAGAGGCATCCAGCCGAAATAACCAAACAAAGCCGTACGGACATGCGCCGCACGGCTTTTGTGTATTCTCTTTTCTCTCTTATCCGATCTTCTTCGGCAGAAAATCGAGGTAATCCGCCGCGGCGTTCTCGAACCGGATTCCCCGGTACTCGAAATGCGGCGGCTCTTCGTATTGCCCGTGGATGTGCCCGTACCAGCAGCGCCGAACGCCGTGCCGTAGAAGGACGTCCACGATCTCCTCGACCCGGAAGTCTCCCCAGATCGGCGGGAAGTGCAGGAACGCCAACGCGGGCTCCGCGATCCCCTCCGATGCCCGCATCGCATCCGCTGCCGCCAGCGAGATTTCCAACCGCTCGCATTCGCGGTTCACGAGCTTCTCATAATCCGTGTCGAACGCCGTCTGCTGCCGCTCTTCGAGGAACCATCCCCGCGATCCCGCGAGCACGTGACCCTCTGCGGCGTAGGCGTTGTTGTAGAGAAAATCGATTCCCGCGATCCCGCGCTCGGCGAGAAACCGGCGCATTCGCGCGAGCGAGGACCACCAGTAGTCGTGATTGCCCTTGCCGAGCAGCTTGCGGCCCGGGAGCGAGGAGAGGAACCGAAAATCCGCCTCCGCCTCCTCGAGCTTGCCCGCCCACGAGACGTCCCCGGGGATCACGACGGTGTCCTCGGGCGAGACGACGGCGGACCAGCGCTTCGCGATCTTCTCCGCGTGACGGGTCCAGCGGTCCCCGAAGCGGTCCATGCGCTTGTCTCCCGCGCAGCCGAGCGCAAGATGCGTGTCCGCCATGACCCAGAGGCTCATGATGAAAACGGGATCCCGGGCATCTCGTCCGGGGAGATGACCGCGGTGAAGCGCACGGGCAGGGTCTCGACGGCGGCGAGCGGCGCGGGGATCTCCGTCCCGGTCTCGGCTGACAGACGCCGCAGGAGCGCGAAGACGTCGTCATCCGCCAGCGGAGGCAGTCCGATCGCGGAGGCCACGGCGGGCGCGAACTTGTACGGGCTGGCGGTCGAGGCGAGGATCACGGGGGTCCCGTCTCCCGTCGCCGCGCGGTAATTCTTCACGCAGCCGAGGCCGACTGCCGTATGCGGATCGAGGAGATACCCTTCGTCCCGCCACGTGTCGCGGATCACGGCGCGCGTGCCGTCCTCGTCGAGGAAGCCGCCCGAAAAGCTGTCACGGATCTTCTCCATCAGGTCCGCGGGCGCTTCGTATTTCCCCGCGGTTTTGAGCGACGCCATCAGCGCGCGGGTCGTGTGCGGTCCGCCGAGGAAGGAGAGGAGGCGCTCGAGGTTCGAGGAGATGAGGATGTCCATCGACGGGCTGATCGTCTTGTGGAATTCCCGCGTGCGGTCGTAGATCCCGGTCGCGAGGAAATCCGCAAGGACGTTGTTCCGGTTCGATGCGCAGAGGAAGCGCGCGGCGGGCAGGCCCATCCGGTACGCGAGATAGGCCGCGAAGATGTTGCCGAAGTTCCCGGTCGGGACCGCGATGTTTACCCGATCCCCGAAGGAGAGCCGTCCCGCGTTCACGAGGTCGCAGTAGGCCGAGAGATAATACACGATCTGCGGGACGAGGCGTCCCCAGTTGATCGAATTGGCGCTCGAGAAGAAGAACCCGGCGTCGTTCGCCCGGCGCGCGAGGTCCGGATCGGAGAAGATCGCCTTGACGCCGTTCTGCGCGTCGTCGAAATTGCCCCGCACGGCGACGACGTTCACGTTGCCGCCCGCCGTGGTCTGCATCTGGCGCTTCTGCATGAGGCTGACGCCGTCGACCGGGTAGAAGACCGTGATCTTCGCGCCGTCGACGTCCCGGTAGCCTTCGAGGGCGGCCTTCCCGGTGTCCCCGCTCGTGGCGACGAGGATGTGCGCGATCCGTCGCTCCCCGGTCATCGCGAGGGCGCGGGAGAGGAGGCGCGGCATGATCTGCAGGGCCATGTCCTTGAAGGCGGACGTCGGGCCGTGCCAGAGCTCGAGCGCGTGGATGTCCCCCGCGAGCGTGTGAATCGGCGCGCATCCGCCCGGGAAGCGGTCCGGGGCATAGGCAGCGCGGCAGTCTGCGGCGAGGTCTTCCGGCGCGTAGTCGTCGAGGAAGCGGGAGAGGACGAAGGCCGCGCGGGCGGGATAGTCCATTCGGCACAGCGCGTCAAAATCGGCGCGGGTAAGCGTGGGAACGGTTTCGGGGAGATAGAGGCCGCCGTCGGGCGCGAGCCCTTCCTTGATGGCATGGGCGGCGGAGACGGGGCTTGTGCGGACGGTGTCGCGGGTGCTCAGGTAGTTCATGATAGTCCTTTATATGATTCTGATTTCAGGTGATGGCGGTTTCGAGGAAGCACAGGACGTTCCCCCAGAACAGGTCGTCGATCGTCTGCTCGTCGAGACCGTGTGCGCGGAGCGCATCCGCAACGACGGGGAGGGCGGAGAGGTCGGCAATGTCCGCGGGGAGATCGGCGCCGTCGAGATCGCAGCCGAAGCCGGCGTGTCCCGGGGCGAGGGCGTGGTAGTGCAGGAGATGCCGCACGACGTCCTCCGATGTGACGGGATCCTCTTCGGCGAGGTGGCGGATGTAGAGGGAGATGCCCGCGACGCCGCCCGTCTTCACGAGGCGCAGGAACCGGTCGTCCGTGAGGTTGCGGGAGTGCGGATGCAGGGCATGGGCGTTCATGTGGGTCGCGACGGCCGGCTTGCCCGCCTCTTCGCAGAGGGCGAGAATCTCGTCGGTCGAGCGGAAGGAGGCGTGGGAGATGTCCGGCACGATGCCGACGCGGAGCATTTCCCGCACGGCTGCGCGTCCGAAATCGGTGAGGCCGTTGTCGGTGTTGTGCGAGCCGCCGATCACGGTATCCCCGCCCCAGAGCGGCGTGACGACGCGGATGCCGAGGTCGTAGAGCTGCTGTACGCGCTCGATGCGGCCGTTCAGGATCCGGGCGTCCTCGACGGTGAGCACGAAGCCGATCGGTGAGTCGCTCTCTGCCCACGCGCGGATCTCATCGCCGGAATAGAGGACGGGCACATGATTCTTTTCGCACTCCGCGAGGAAATATTCGCGCGAGGCGAGGAAGTCCTCCCAGCCCTCCTCGTCGCCGAGCTTCGTGGAGGTGAAGAACGCGGCGAGCTGGAGGTATTTCGCGTAGACGCCGGCCTTTTCGAGGTCGATGTCGAAGGTGTTTTTCGCCAGGCTCTGACGTCCGTGCCAGATGGCCATGGCGGTGTCGCAGTGCATATCGCAGAGACGAAGCATAGAGGCAAAGTACTCCTTAGTGAAATTAGAATTAAGAATTCAGAATTACGAATTATGAATTACGAATTACGAATTTTGGGAGATGGGCGAGAGCGGTTTCCGTCAGAACCGTGTCCGGCGTTTCGGCGAGAACTTTGCCGTCTTCTTCACGGCGTTTTCGTGCCGGCGGATCAGGAGGACTTCGTAGAGGGGATTGTCGGGGTTGACGAAGACTTCGATGACGTCGAGGCGGGGGCTTTTTTCCGTCGGATGCAGGGCGAGCCAGCCCTCCGCCGCGCGGATCATGGATTCCCGCTTGCGCGCGTCGACGGCGTCCGCGGGGGAGAGGCCTTCGCGCTCCGCGTGATCCGGGTACTGCCGCCGCGTCTTGACCTCCGCAAAGCAGAGGACGTCCCCGCGCTCCGCGATGATGTCGATCTCGTCCCGGCCGACGCGGGCGTTGCGGCAGAGGATCGTCCAGCCGGCGTCCTCGAGGGCGAGCGCGGCGGAATTCTCCCCCACCCGCCCGAGTTCTTTCGCGTTCATGATCCGGCCCGCTTTTCTTCGAGCGCGGCTTCGAGGGCGTCTCTGTCCCGCGTGAGGAAGGAGAGGAAGGACACCCGGTGCTCCGGACAGGGCCCGTATTCGTAGACCGCGAGCTTGTGCTCTTTCGTCGGATAGCCCTTGTGCTTCGCAAAGCCGTAGACCGGATAGTCCGCATCCAGTTTGTCGAGGAGGCGGTCCCGCGTGACCTTCGCCAGCACCGACGCCGCGGCGATGGACTGCGAGATCGCGTCGCCGTGGACCACCGTCTCGCTGGGCACGCCGAAATCCGTCGGACGGTTGCCGTCGACGAGGACCACGCCCGGCGTGCGCGTCTTCTTCACGATCTCCACCGCCCGGCGCATCGCCAGAAGGGAGGCCGCGAGGATGTTGATCTCGTCGATCTCCCGCGCGGAGGACTGGGCGATCCCGTACGCGAGCGCCTGTTCGCAGATCACGTCATACAGGGCCTCGCGCCGCTTTTCGGTCAGCTTTTTCGAGTCGTCGAGATGGGGGATCACAAGCCCGGCGGGGAGGATGACCGCGGCGGCGACGACTGGGCCTGCGAGCGGACCCCGTCCGGCCTCGTCGGTCCCGCAGACCGCTCCGTACCGCGCGGCAAATCCCGCATCAAAGGTGTAGTCGAGCATAGGTACTCCTAAATGGCAGAAATTCAGCGAGTGCGAAAGGTTTGTTCCCCCTCATCCGCCCCCTGCGGGGACACCTTCCCCACCCAAGGGGGAAGGCCTAGAGAGAAGTGTGTGTTTATACATCATCAAGCCGCTGCACAAACCGGAGGCAGCCAGCATTTCCCCTTGTCAGAAAGTTTCTTTGCCAGGCTTTCTTTTCAAAGAAAGCCGCGTACTTCCCGTCCCCCTACGGCATCTCCAAGGTAATCCTCCCGATTTTGGCTTCGCGGAATTCGTCGAGGAGGATATCGGCGGCGCGGGCGGTATCGAGCTCCCCGCCGGAGACGAGGAAGCCGCGTTTCCGGGCGACGGCACAGAGGAGGTCATAGGGTGAGGCATCCGCGAGGGCGTCCGCATCCAGCTTATAGCGGGCGCAGAAGAGCGCGCGGTGCTCGCGGAAGAGATCGCGGCAGAGGGCGGCGGCCAGCTCTTCCGTATCGAGGATCGCGTCCCGGATCGCGCCGGTGTAGGCGAGGCGTTCGCCCGTCTCGCGGTCGTCGAATTTCGGCCAGAGGACGCCGGGCATGTCGAGCAGCTCGATGCCTACGGACGTCGTGACCCACTGCTTGGTGAGCGTGACGCCCGGACGGTCCTCCACGCGGGCCTTTTTCCCGCCGCCGAGCCGGTTCACGAGCGAGGATTTCCCCACGTTCGGGATCCCGACGATCATGGCGCGCAAAGCACGGCCCTCCATGCCGCGCTCAGCGTACCGGCGGAGCTTGTCGGAGAGGATCTTCTTGAGCGTCGGCGCGATGGATTTGATCCCCTCGCCCGTCACTGTGTCCACGGCCAGGGCGTCTCCGCCGAGCGCATCGATCCACTTTGCCGTGGCGGCGGGGTCCGCGAGGGAGCTCTTCGTCAAAAGCGTCAGGCGGGGCTTCTGCCCGATCAGGCGGTCGATCTCCGGATTCTTCGATGAGCGCGGGATCCGCGCGTCGAGGAGCTCGATCACCGCATCGACCCCGGAGAGGTTCTCCGTGATGAGCCGCCGCGTCTTCGCCATGTGGCCCGGGAACCATTGGATATTCTGAGACGGCATGGCCATCACCTCTTTCTCTGAAATTCAGTCGGAACCGAACGGATTCTTCAAAACCGTGAGCTTTCCGCGCGTCACGCCGAACACGGCCCGTCCCGCGACGGTGCGGATGTCGATGGGACCGAGCTCTTCCCGGCGGCTGTCCGCGGAACCGTTGCGGTTGTCGCCCATCACGAAGATCTCGTGCTCACCCAAGGTGATCGGGAGCGGGTAGTCGCACCGGACCGTGTTCTTGCCGGGATCGATCCAGCGGTAGGGCTCGTCGATGACCGCGCCGTCCACCGTGAGGGTCCAGGTGTCGAAATCGATGTCGACGGTCTGGCCCGGCCCGGCGATCACGCGCTTCACGATCGGGCGGGAATAGGGCGCGGCGTCAATGCGGTGGACGATCACGATGTCGCCCGGCCGCGGATCGGCAGAAAGTCCGACGGCGACGAGGCGGTCCCCCTCCGTGAGCGTCGGATTCATGGACGAGCCCTCGACGACGATGAGCCGCGCGGCAAACGAGAAGAGAAGGACCAAGAGGACCGTCGCAAAGCCGAGCATTTCCGCGGCGTCCGCAAGGAGGCGCAGAGGGCGGCGGGGATCGGCGGCTTCGGTATTCTCGGCAGCTTCGGCGGGTTCCGCGGCTTCGTCCGGTACATCTGGACGGAGATCCGGATTCATTCGGCTCCTCCGTCGAAGGGATTCTCAAAGACGGTGAAGGTCCCCCGCGGCCAGACGCGCATGATCGCGTGACCGACGACGGTGCGGATGTCGATGGGGCCGAGCTCCTCCTGGCGGCTGTCCGCGGAGCCGTTGCGGTTGTCGCCCATCACGAAGATCTGATTCTCGCCGAGCGTGATCGGGAGCTCGTATTCGCAGAGGAGCGTGTCACGGGAGAGATCGATCCAGCGGTAGGGCTCGTCGATGACCTCGCCGTCGACCGTGAGGGTCCAGGTGTCGAAGTCGATGTCGACGGTCTGGCCGGGCGTCGCGATGACGCGCTTGACGATGGGCTGGGAATAGGGCGCGGCGTCGATGCGGTGGATGATGACGATGTCGCCGCGGCGGGGCTCGTAGCCGAGATCGGAGACGATCAGGCGTTCGCCGTCGTGAAGAGTCCGGAGCATCGAGGTGCCGTCGACGATCTGCAGGCGGCACACGAAGGCGTAGAGGAGCATGACGGAGACGGTGACGGTCGCGAGGACCTCAAAGACGTCGTAGAGCGTCTGCAGGGCCCGTTCGCGCAGGGGCGGCTTTTTCTCCTCCGCCTTTTTTTCCGGGTCGTGATTCTCCGTCTGCGGCGCGGGATGGGTGGTTTCGTTCATGGATTCAGCCTCATGGAAGCGTCAAAGTTTATTATGCTATTATACCATAACCCCGCGCGGAATGCAAGAGAAAAATCGGGGTGAGGCCGGAGGGTTTATGATGTGAAGGTTTGAGATACTCTTCTGTCTGCACGGCAGGGCCTTGCGGATCATATTTCGACTGAATCGTTCGTTTTTTGTCCTTCCGGACGGGACCAGAGAGGACCCTCAGGTACAACCTCCCTTCTGATTCGGAAGCGTTGTCCAAGTTCGGCTAAACTTCTTCATTTCAGGATTACATGGCCTCGCCAATATAGGAAAGCGAAAACTCACGGCCTTCGTTTGGTGCAATAGTGGGGGTTCCGGTTCAAGTCAAGCACTCACCGCTGCACCCTATGCCTCGACGGAGTCGAAAAGCCTAACACGGACAGCTTATCAAACTGGCGCGAGCGAGCCATTCTGATACAGAGCTACTCATCCGGGAAATGGCCCTTGTTAATCCTCCGTGCGGTTTGGCGATAAACGCGTTTATCGCCAAACAAAACAGGCCGTACCTCATTGAGCAACGCTTCAGAAAACTCGAAGATGCATGTTGAAGGGGT
>JAFZPN010000204.1 GCA_017550315.1 Clostridia bacterium | reverse complement strand
TCATCCCGGCGGATACATCCGAAGGCGCGGCAGGAGGAGAGTAGATCCCCGTCGATCGCATGCCACGGGAACGGACGCCGGCAGAACGGATCGCGGTAGCCCTCCATCCCCGCCTCGTCGCCGTAGAAGACGCAGGGGACGCCCGGCAGTCCGGTCAGGATCCCGAACGCGAGCATGAGGAGCCGCTTTGCCCGCTCCCGCTCCGCCCGGGTCATCCGCATCCCGGCCAGTTCCGCGTTGGTGTGGTCCCCGGTCTCCTCGCCGCCGAGCAGGGTCAGGATGCGTTCGGTGTCATGCGTGCCGAGGAAGTTGAGAAGATTGTCCGACGCCTCCTTCGGATAGCGGCGGTAGAGCCCTTCCGTCGCGTGCCGCAGGGGTTCGCAGTCCCCCGTCTTCACATACCCGATCAGGGCTGCGCGCAGGGGATAATTCATCACGGAATCGAGCTGGGACCCGGTGAGATACCGTCTGCGCCGTCCGTAGCTGATCTTGTCCGACGCGTCCTCCCAGACCTCCCCGAGGATCACGGCGTCGGGATCCTGCCCCTTCACCGCGCGGCGGAAGTCGTCGAGGAATGTGTCCGAGAGCTCGTCCGCCACGTCGAGCCGCCATCCCGCGATGCCCGCGTCCATCCATTTGTCGGTCACGCGCCCGCAGATGAAGCGGCGGTAGGACGGATCCGCGCTGTCGACCCGCGGCAGGGTCTTCACACCCCACCAGCATTCGTAGTCGTCCGGGAAGCGGCGGAAGGAGTACCAGTGCGCCCACGGAGAGCGCTCGGACTGGTACGCGCCGACGGTCGGATAGTGTTCCTCGCGGTTGAAGTAGACGGAATCGGAGCCTGTGTGATTGAAGACGCCGTCGAGGATGATCGCAATCCCCCGTTTTCCCGCCTCCCGGCAGAGGGTCTTCATGTCCGCGTCGGTGCCGAACATCGGGTCGATCTTCAAGTAGTCGCCCGTGTCGTACTTGTGGTTGGACGACGCCTCGAAGACCGGGGACAGGTAGATCGTCTTCACACCGAGGGCTGCGATGTAGTCGAGCTTTTCCGTGATCCCGTCGAGATCGCCGCCGAAGAAGACGTTGTTCGGGACCTCAGCGCCGGGATAGGGGCCGTACTGCGGGGTCCCGCCCTCCCAGTCGGGATCGAGGATTGCCCCCGGCTTGACCTTCGCGCGCCCGGATTTGGCGAACCGGTCGACGAAAATGTGGTAGACAAGCCCCTCGCGGAACCGCGCCGACGCATGGAAATCCGGCCGGTAGAGGAGGAGCTGGCGTTCCCCGACATATCCGGAAAGCGCGTCGAGCTCCGTCGGACGCTCCCCGCCGAAGACGTAGCACGACCCGTCCGTGAGCTGCACGGCGTAGTGGTAGTAATAGAGCCCTTCCGCGCCGTCTTCACCGCTCCGCACGAGGTCGTGCGCCGGATCCAGCGCGAGGATCCAGTCCGAGACGTCGCCCTCTCCCGCGGTCTGCCGCATCGGGAAGGTGAGAAACTCCGTGTGCCCGGTGTTCCACGCGTCCCGGTGAATGCCCAGCGCAGCGGAATGCACCGCTATCCCGTGCGGGAGGACGAGGCGCAGGGTGAGATCGAGCCGGATATCGGCAGGAAAAGCCCCGAGTTCGTTGACCCGGAGCTTTTTCGTTCTGTCAAGTTTGTATTCGTATGCTTTCATCGGATTATTTCACCGGCGTCAGGTGCCAGATGTTCTCGGCGTATTCGCGGATGGAACGGTCGGAGGAGAAGAAGCCGGCGCCCGCGATGTTGTACAGGGATTTTTTCGTCCAGACATCCTGATCGTGGTAGGTCGCGATCATGCGTCCGTAGACCGCCATATAGGAGTCGTAGTCCGCGAGGCACATATACGGATCCGGCACGCCGTGGGAATACAGGAAGTAGTTCACCATGTCCGTGTAGTTCCAGCCGTTGAAGGTCCCGCGCATCCGGTCGACGGTGCGGCGGAGGCGTTCGCTGTTCATATAGTAGGACTGGGAGGAATAGCCCTGCTTCCAGAGGTCGTCCACTTCGTTCGCGTGCAGGCCGAAGATATAGATGTTCGCATCGCCCACCGCATCCCGCATCTCGACGTTCGCACCGTCGAGCGTGCCGAGGGTCAGGGCACCGTTGACCATGAACTTCATGCAGCCCGTGCCGCTCGCTTCCTTGCCCGCCAGAGAGATCTGCTCGCTGATGTCGGAGGCCGGCATGAGAAGCTCGGCGGAGGAGACATTGTAGTCCTCGAGATACACCACGCGCAGGAGGTCCCGGGCCTTCGGATCGCGCTCGATCTCCTGGCCGAGGTCATAGATCAGCTTGATGATGTTCTTCGCCATATAATAGCCCGGCGCGGCCTTTCCGCCGAAGACGAACGTGGTCGGGGTCCAGTCGCCGTTCGGGTTCTCGCGGATCTCGTTGTAGAGGGTGATGATCTTCAGCACGTTGAGAAGCTGCCGTTTGTATTCGTGCATGCGCTTGACGTGCACGTCGAAGACGGAATCCGTATCCAGCGCGACGCCGAAGCGGTCGAAATAGTATTTCGCGAATCTCGTCTTGTTCTCGTGCTTGATCGTCCGCAGACGTGCAGAGATCGCGCTGTCGTCCGCGTATTTCCCGAACTGCTCGAGCATGCCGAAATCGTGCCGGTAATCCTCGCCGATCGTCTCGTCGAGCAGCGCGGTGAGGCCCGGATTGGAATAGCAGAGCCAGCGGCGCATCGCAATGCCGTTCGTCACGTTGGTGAACTTGTAGGGCATCGCGTTGTAATAATCGTGGAATACGGTCTTTTTGAGGATGTTCGAGTGCAGGGCGGAGACGCCGTTGACCGTATGCGCCGCGGCGACGGAGAGATTCGCCATGCGGACCTGCGAATAGCCGATGATGGCCATACGGGAGATGCGGTCCCAGTCGCCCGGGTACATGGTCCAGAGATCGGCGCACAGACGGCGGTTGATCTCCTCGACGATCATATAGATGCGCGGCAGGCGGAGCTGGAAGAGCTGGACGTTCCACTTTTCGAGCGCCTCGGGCAGGACGGTGTGGTTGGTGTAGGACACCACGCGGGTGACGATGCTCCACGCCGCGTCCCAGCCGTAGGAATAGACATCCATGAGGATGCGCATGAGCTCCGGCACGACGAGCGCGGGATGCGTGTCGTTGATGTGGATCGCGACCTTATCCGCAAAGTTGTAAAGAGAACCGTAGGCGGCGAGGTGGTCGGCGATGATGGACTGGAGCGACGCGGAGACGAGGAAATACTGCTGGGAGAGGCGCAGCAGCTTCCCTTCCTCATGGTCGTCCGAGGGATAGAGCACCTTCGAGAGGACCTCGGCGTTCGCGGTCTGCTGCATGGCCTCGAAATACTGCCCCTGCGAGAACAGATTCATGTTGAAATTGGCCGTCTCGACCGCCTTCCAGAGACGGAGGACGTTGACGGCCTCGCAGTCGGCGCCGGAGATCATCATGTCGTACGGCACCGCGCGGACGTCCTTGTAGTTGTCATAGACGATGGAGCACTTCCCGTCCTTCCACTCCTCGCGGACCGTGCCGCCGAGGCGGATGTTGAAGGCCTTATCGGTCCGGGGAACGAGCCACGTCGCGCCTTCGTTCATCCAGACGTCGGGGAGCTCGACCTGGTTGCCGTCGATGATGCGCTGCTTGAACAGCCCGTATTCGTAGCAGATCGAGAACCCGGTCGCCGGGTAATCGAGCGTGGTGAGGGAATCCATGAAGCACGCGGCGAGACGGCCGAGACCCCCGTTGCCGAGACCCGGATCCGGCTCGATCTCGTAAATCCTGTCGAGGTCGTGACCCATTTCGGAGAGCGCTGCGCGGTATTCCTCCTCGATGCCGAGATTCATGAGGTTGTTCTTCATCTGGCGTCCCACGAGGAACTCCATGCAGAGATAATACACCCGGCGGGGATGCACGCGCTTGATCTTATCGTGGAAGACCTGACGCTTGGCGGTCAGAAGCTCCTTGACGCTGAGAGCAGTCGCTTTGAAGATTTGCTCCTCGGTCGCCTCTTCGGGGCTGACGCCGAAATAGCTGGTCAGTTTGGCCTCGATGCTCGCGCGCACCGCGGCGTTGCTCGTGATCTGTTTTTTGTCCATGGCAAATACTCCGGAAAAAACATTTCGGCGCAGGGCCAGACGACCGTGCGCCGAATGAAAAATCATTGTTTGAACCCACTCTTTATTTTACTTCAAACGCGCGTAAATATCAATGTATCTTTTTGCCGAAACATTCCACGAAAAGTCGACTTTCATGACAACTTTTACTAAATCGTCCCATTTTGAATGATCGGCAAACATGGAACATGCATAACGGATGACGCTCATCATGTCGTGCGCGTTGTAGTTCGTAAAGGTGAATCCGTTTCCCGAACCGTCGTATTCGTTGTACGGACGGATGGTGTCCGCCAGTCCTCCGCATTCGCGCACAATCGGGACCGTGCCGTAGCGGGAGGCGATCATCTGGGACAGGCCGCAGGGCTCGCTCTTCGACGGCATCAGGAAGAGATCCGCGCCGGCGTAGAACTTCTTCGAGAGGGCTTTGTTGTACTCGAGCCGGATCGCGACCCGGTCGGGATAGCGCGCGGCGAGATCGCGGAAGTAATCCTCAAGCGCGGTCTCCCCCGTGCCGAGGAGGACGAAGCGGATATTGTCGTTCGCCACGATCTCTTCCAGGACCCGGCGGACGAGGTCGAAACCCTTGTGCGACGCGAGGCGGGAGACCATCGCGATGATCGGGGTGTCCGGTGCGTGTGCGAATCCGCAGATGTTTTCGAGATCTTCCTTGTCGAGCGCTTTCGGGGACGGATCGGCGGCGGAGTAGTTCGCGGCGATGTCCGGATCGTTTTCGGGATTGTAATAATCCACGTCGATCCCGTTGACGATGCCGGTGAGCTTGCCTTCGGCATCCGCCTGGCGCAGGATGTGGTGCAGACCGCTCGAGAAGTACTCCGTGAGGATCTCGCGGGCATAGGTCTGGCTGACGGTATTCACCATGTCCGCGCAGACGATCGCGCCCTTGAGCAGGTTGATGCAGCCGTTGTACTCGACGACGGAGCGGTCCCATTCCGGCAGCTCGAACACGTCGGAGAGGATGCCGAAATCAAACTGGCCCTGATAGTCGATGTTGTGAATGGTGAAGAGCGCGCGCGTGGAGCGGTATTCTTCGAGGTGGGCGTACTTGCGCTTCAGGTAGATCACCGTGAGGGCGGTCTGCCAGTCGTTCGCGTGGAGGATGTCCGGATAGAAGTGGACCGCGCTCATCAGTTCGAGGACGCACTTCGAGAAGAACGCGAACCGCTCGCCGTCGTCATGACAGCCGTACAGCGTTCCCCGGTCGAAGTAATACAGGTTGTCGATGAAGTAGACGGTCACGCCGCTGCGTTCCGCCTTCCAGATCCCGCAGTACTGGTTCCGCCAGGACAGCCGGACGTTGATCTCCGTCACGAGCTCGAGCTCTTCGGCGAATTTGCCCCGGATCTGGGCGTACATCGGGATCACCACCCGGACGTCGCCGTCCTTGCCGAGGACTTCCTTCACGGCCTGCGGCAGGGATCCGACGACGTCGGCCAGCCCGCCCGAGGAGGCGAAGGGGAGCGCTTCGGACGCTGCGTACAGTATTTTCATGTCTCCCCTCCGTCAGATCATCTTGCCCTTGGACACATAGAACGGCTGGGTCTCCGCGCCGGCCAGCATGCGCTGATCGCGGATCACGGCGTTCTTGTCGGTGATGACGCAGTTGAGGAACGCGCCGTCTCCGACGATGGTGTCCTGCATGATGATGGAATTCTTCACCGTGGCGTTCCGGCCGATCTTCGCGCCGCGGAAGATGATGGAATTCTCCACCGTGCCCTCGATGAAGCAGCCGTCCGCCACCATGGAATTCTTGACGGAGGAGCCCTGCGCGTAATACGTGGGCGTGGAGTTGCGGACCTTGGTCAGGACCGGGCGGTTCTTCACGCCGAAGAGGGATTCGCGCGCGGTGGGATCGGTGAGCAGTTCCATGCTGTGCTTGTAATAATCGGCGAAGGAGGAGATGCTCGGGCAGTAGCCGTTGATGCGGTAGATGCGGAAATTCATATAGCCGCAGCGGCGTCCGATGATGTCCCGCGAGAGGCTCGAATACCCCCTTGTCGACGCCTCGAGCACCATCTGGCGCAGATAGGCCGTGCTCATGACGATCATGTTCAGGCCGATGTCGGCGGATCCGGAGAAGTCATTCGGATAGGCGAGGACCTCCGTGATCTTCCCGCCCTCGTCGGAGCGGAAGATGACCGTGCTGTGCGCGGTCTCGGGCGTCAGCTCGGCGGTCTTTACGGCGATCGTCATGTCGGCGCCGGATTCCTGGTGCGCGCGGATCATGTCGCCGAAATCGACATTGCAGATCACGTCGCAGTCGGAGAGGACGACATAGTCGTCGGTGATGCGGCCGATGGAGGTGGCGACGTTCTTCAGCGAGTCGAGGCGGGAGTTTGTCCGTCCCTCGAGATACGGATTCGCGTACGCCGTGATGTTGGGCGGCAGGATCTTGAGGCCCCCGGAGCGGCGCGCGAGATCCCAGTCCTTGCCGGAGCCGATGTGGTCCATGAGGGACTGGTAGTTGTAGTTGGTGATGACGCTGATGTTGTAGATATTGGAGTTCACCATGTTGGACAGCGTGAAGTCGATGAAGCGGTAACGGCAGGCAAACGGTACCGACGCGATGGTGCGCAGTCTGGTGAGCTCGGGGATATTGTTATCGTGAATGTTCGAGAAAATGATGCCGGATGCAGACATGTTCTTCCACCCCTTTCTGTCAGTCTTCCTGACTCTTCAGCCATTCCTCGTCGACCATTTCGCCGCCGGGGACGTCCGTCGCGGGCTTCAGGCTGATCCCGGATCCGATGACGGTGATCTTTTCGCCGCTGGCTTTGGTCCGTCCGACCGTGGAACCGGCCCCGATCACCGCGCCGTCGTCGACGATGGAATAGTTCACCGTCGCGCCTTCGCCGACCGTGACGCCGGACATGATGATCGAATCCTTGATATAGGCGCCCCGGCAGACCTTCACGCCGCTCGAGAGGACGGAGTTTTCGACGATGCCCTCGATCGTGCAGCCCTCGGTGATGAGGGAATTTGAGATCTTCGCGTATTCGCCGACGAAATGGGGCGAATCGGAGTAGTTGCGGGAATAGATGCGCCAGTCGCGGTCGCGGAGATCGAAGACGGGCTGCTCTCCGACGAGGTCCATGTTGGCCTCCCAGAGGGACTGGATCGTTCCGACATCCTTCCAGTAGCCGTGGAAGGGGTAGGCGTACATCTTGCAGCCGTCGGCGAGCATCTTCGGAATGACGTTCTTGCCGAAATCCTTCGAGGAGGCGGGATCGGCCTCATCCTCTTCGAGATAGCGGCGGAGCAGGGCGTTGTTGAAGATGTAGATGCCCATCGAGGCCTTCGTGCTCTTCGGATGCTTCGGCTTCTCCTCGAATTCGGTGATGCGGAGGTCTTCGTCCGTGTTCATGATGCCGAAGCGGCTGGCCTCTTCGAGGGTGACCTCGAGGACGGCGATCGTGCAGTCCGCGCCTTTCTCCTTGTGCGCGGCGAGCATCTTCGCGTAGTCCATCTTGTAGATGTGGTCGCCGGAGAGGATCAGGACGTAATCGGGATCATAGCGGTCGATGAAGTTGAAGTTCTGGTAGATGGCGTTCGCCGTGCCCTTGTACCAGTCCGCGCCAGATTTGGCCTGATAGGGCGGGAGGACCATGACGCCGCTCTGTCCGCGGTCGAGGTCCCAGGGCTGGCCGTTGCCGATATATTCGTTGAGCTGCAGGGGCTGATACTGGGTCAGGACGCCGACCGTGTAGATGCCGGAATTGACGCAGTTCGAGAGGGGGAAATCAATGATGCGGTATTTGCCGCCGAAGCGCACGGCGGGTTTCGCGGTCTTTTCCGTCAGCGTGTAAAGCCGGCTTCCCTGACCGCCTGCCAGGAGCATGGCGACACATTCCTGTTTCTTATACATAATGACCTCCGTCAGATTAGGAATTCAAAGGGACCTCACAGCGCGGCGTCGGTGCTCTGCTGCTTGCGGAACACGCATCCGCCGAGCGGGGGAACGGTGATGTCGATGACGTTCTTCTTCGTGCCTTCCGCGTCCACGATGCTGCGGGTGCGGACGGCCTCCTCGTTGAGGATGTTCTTGCCGCCGAACTCATAGGGATCGGTGGAGAAGACCTCCTCGTAACGGCCCATCTTCGGCACGGTGAGCGCGAAGCCTTCCCGCTTGACCGGCGCGAAGTTGAGCACGACGATGACCTCGCGGCCTCTCTTGTCGCGTCTGCGGTAGGCGAGGATGTTGAGCTCCGCCAGATCCGCCTCGATCCACTCGAAGCCGTCCCAGCCGTCGTCGATCTCCCAGAGGGCGGGCGTCGCGAGGTAGAGGTGGTTGACGCCGTTCACGAAGCGCTGCATCTCGATATGGCGCGGGTACTCGGTCATGAACCATTCGAGCTGGTTCTCGTAGTCCCATTCCCGGAACTGCGCGAACTCCGTGCCCATGAAGGTGAGCTTCTTGCCCGGCAGGGTCATCATATAGAGCAGAAGCGTCCGCATGCAGGCGAACTTGTCGTCGTATTCGCCGAAGCACTTGTCCACGAGGGATTTCTTCCCGTGCACCACCTCGTCGTGGGAGACGGGCAGGATGTAGTTCTCGCTGAACGCGTACATCATCGGGAAGGTGAGCTTCGTGTGGATGTAGCGGCGGTAGACGGGATCGGTCGCGATGTAGTCGAAGACGTCGTTCGCCCAGCCCATGTTCCACTTGAAGTTGAATCCGAGACCGCCCTCCCACACGGGCTTGGTGATCATCGGCCACGAGGTCGACTCCTCGGCGATCATGAGCGCGTCGGGGAACTCGCGGAAGACGGCGGTGTTGAGCTTGCGGAAGAACGCGATGGCCTCGAGGTTGTGGTTGTTCCCCTCGGTGTTCGGGATCCACTCCCCGGGCTCGCGGTCGTAATCGAGGTAGAGCATGGCGGCGACGGCGTCGATGCGCAGGCCGTCCGCGTGGTATTCGCGGAGCCAGAACAGGGCGTTGGAGATCAGGAAGGACTGGATCTCCGGGCGTCCGACGTCGAAATACCGGGTGCCCCAGCCGCGGTTCTCCATGCGGTCCTGTCCCTGATACTCATAGAGGGGCTGGCCGTCGAATTCGTAGAGGCCGTGGGCGTCCTTCGGGAAGTGCGCCGGGACCCAGTCGAGGATCACGCCGATCCCGTATTCGTGGAGCTTTTCGATGAAGTATCGGAAATCCTCCGGATCGCCGTAGCGGGAGGTCGGGGCGAAGTATCCGCAGACCTGATAGCCCCACGAGCCGTCGTAGGGATGCTCCATCACCGGGAGCAGCTCGATGTGCGTATACCCCATATTGCTGACGTAGGGGGCGAGCCTGTCCGCGATCTCGCGGTAATTCAGGTAGTGTTCCCCGTCCGCCGTGCACGCGCCGTCCTTCGTGCGCCAGGATCCGAGATGGACCTCATAGATGTTCATCGGCGCGGAATAGAAGTGCGTGACCTTCGGCTTGAAGCCGCGCTGCTTCGGGCAGACCGTCGCCGAGCGCTTCGCCAGCCACTTCGCGTCCTTCCAGACATGGCCGGAGATGTTCCGCACGACGGAGGCGGTCTTTTTGAGCGTTTCAGACTGGAACGCATACGGGTCAGCCTTCATGCGGACCTCACCGTCCTGTCCGGTCACGGCAAATTTATAGAACTTTCCCTCGAGCGATTCCGGGCTCTCGACACAGAGTTCCCAGATTCCCTGTTCGCTGATGCGTTCAAAATCCCGGCCTTCGTCCCAGCCGGTGAAATCGGAGACGAGCGCGACCCGGCGGGCATTCGGCGCCCAGGTGCGGAACGTATAGACAAAACTCCCCTCCCGCGCCTCTCCGTGGCACCCGAGGTAGTCGTAAGCAGTATAATTCGTTCCCTGATGAATAAGATATGCCGGGAGTTCGTTCTCCCGCACGGCCTCAGGGGTTTTGGTTTCATTCATGGGCGTTTACCATCCTTTCCCTGTACTCATTATACAGGATGGAAGAAGATTTTGCAAGGGTTTTTTACCGTATTCACGAAATTTATTTTTTGAAAAGTCCGCATTTTTGGCAACTTCCACAAGAAAGCTGTCAGGTCTGCATACAAAATGACGATTCGCGGCAGACGGAAAAACCGCCCGGGGAACGTCGGATGTCCCCGGGCGGTGCGGAAATATGCAGTTACGGACAGGTGCGTCACGTGAGCGGCGGATCGAAGAAAGGGATGCCGCCCGAAGATCCCGCGGTGAAGCGGTAGGGCCAGTGCTTCGCCTCCCCGGCGTAATCGATCCCGACGCGCGGGCGGCAGAGGATTTCCCGCGGGACGAATCCGTCGTCGCGGAGGAAGAAATCGTCTTCCGTGAGATCGCGCGCGTCGTCGGCCTTCGTGATCCCGAGCGCGCAGCAGAGCCGGCCCGGACCGTCGAGCAGACGTGCCCAGGCGGCAGTGTCCCCCACCGCCGGTCTCACGGGCGCGGTCTTTCTCCGGCTTGTGCGGAGGAGATTGTCCCACACGGGGTCGAACCCTTCGATCGGGACCGCCGCGCGGATCAGGACCGCTTCGGGATTGTCCTCCTCGGCCGCCGTGACGTTCATGCAGGAATAGAGGCCGTAGATGAGATAGACGTAGGCATAGCCGCCTTCGCGATACATCGTTTCGGTGCGTGCCGTCCGACGTCCGCCGTATGCATGGGACGCGGGATCGCCCACGCCGGTATAGGCCTCGGTCTCCGTCACGACCGCCGCGATCGTCCCGCGCTCCGTGCGCCGCACAAGGGTTTTGCC
>JAFZPN010000203.1 GCA_017550315.1 Clostridia bacterium | reverse complement strand
GGCGCGATCCTCGTCGTTGCGGCTTCCGACGGTCCGATGCAGCAGACCCGTGAGCACATCCTGCTCGCCCGTCAGGTCGGCGTTCCCGCCATCGTTGTCTATATGAACAAGACGGACCTCGTCGACGACGAAGAGCTCCTCGAGCTCGTCGAGATGGAAATCCGTGAGCTCCTCTCCGAGTACGACTTCCCGGGCGACGATATTCCGATCATCCGCGGCTCCGCTCGTGAGGCTCTCGAGTCCACGTCCACTGACCTGAACGACCCCGTCTACGCGTCCATCTTCGAACTCATGGATGCTGTCGACGACTATATCCCGACTCCCGACCGTAAGGCCGACCAGCCGTTCCTGATGCCCGTCGAAGACGTGTTCTCCATCACCGGCCGCGGCACCGTGGCTACCGGTAGAGTTGAGCGCGGCACCGTCAAGATGGCTGACACCGTCGAGATCGTCGGTCTCTCCGAAGAGAAGAAGACCACCGTCATCACCGGTATCGAAATGTTCCGTAAGCTCCTCGACTCCGCTGAAGCTGGCGACAACGTCGGTCTGCTTCTCCGCGGTATCGACAAGAAGGGTATCGAAAGAGGCCAGGTTATCTGCAAGCCCGGTTCCATTCATCCCCACACCAAGTTCACCGGCCAGGTGTACGTTCTGACTGAAAAAGAAGGCGGCCGTCAGAAGCCCTTCTTCTCCGGCTACAGACCGCAGTTCTATTTCAGAACCACCGACGTTACCGGTACCATCAAGCTCCCGGAAGGCGTTGAAATGTGCCGTCCCGGCGATAACGTCGACATGGGCGTCGAACTGATCACCCCCATCGCGATCGAGAAGGGTCTCCGCTTCGCTATCCGTGAAGGCGGCCGTACCGTTGGTTCCGGCGTCGTCATCGACATCGCTGAATAATTTCTGAAAAATGAAAAAGGCGGGGGAGGAACTTTTTGAAAAAAGTTTCCTCCCCCGGACCCCCTCTTCAAAAACTTTTCTGAAAGGGGCATGACCGGAACCGTTTCGTACAGTGCGGACGTGTCCGGGCGAGTCCCCCTTTCGTTTTCGGGAACAGGTGTAATTCCTTACTGGCGGTACAGTCCGCGAGCCCCCCGCGGGGTTGAGCAGGTTCGATTCCTGCACCAACGGTCACAGTCCGGATGAGAGAAAATGAGCTTCCCGATTTTTGCGCGCGCGCAGGATCGGGATTTTCTTTTCTCCCTTGGATTTATTTTCTTTCACAGGGAGGAACCCCATGTCCAGAACCACTTACCGATCGGACAGCAAGATCCGCACGGTGGCCGCGGTCGCCGTCTTCTGCGCGCTGGCCTACGTCGCCTGCGTCGTCTTCCATTTCCGCGCGTCGTTTCTGACGTTTGACCTCAAGGATGCCGTGATGACCGTCGGCGCGATGCTCTTCGGACCCGCCTGGGGCTTCGCGATGGTCCTCGTCGTGGCGCTCATCGAGATGGTCACGGTGAGCACGACCGGGTTATATGGATTCGTCATGAACGTGCTCGCCAGCGCGTCGTTCGTGTGCGCCGCGTCGTTCATTTACACCCGCCGCCGCACGATGAAGGGCGCCCTTGTCGGGACCCTCTGCGCAGTCGCCGCGATGACCGCCGTCATGATGCTCGCCAACCTCGTCATCACGCCGTTTTATATAGGCGCGACCGCCGCGGACGTGGCGAAGATGATCCCGACGCTGCTCCTGCCCTTCAATCTGACGAAGGCCGTCTTCAACGCCGCGCTCGTCTTCATTCTCTATAAGCCGATCTCCGCTGCCCTGCGCCGTGCCGGATTCGCGTCCGTCACCGTTCTCGGCACGGACACCGCCGCGCATAAGCCGGAGAAGACCCGCGGCCTCGGCTTCACCATCGTGATCGCCGCCCTCGTCGCCGCCGCCGCGCTCGTGTTCTTCTTCTTCGTCCTCCACGGCTCGGTTTCTTTTGGTTGATTCCGACAAGCGCGCCGGGCAAATCCCCCGTCTTTTTCTGTGACTTGTCTATTGCTAACCGCCCGGATCCGTGCTATAATATCTTTCGTAAATTGAATACATCGCTTATCAAGAGTGGCCGAGAGACTGGCTCCGTGACGCCCGGCAACCTGTATCCCCCGATATAAGGTGCCAATTCCAGACAGATGAGTATTTCCACCCCCTCGTTCTGTCATGGAATGAGGGGGTTTTGAGCGGGGGAGGAACTTTTTTGTGAAAAACCGGTGTTCGCCAAGGCGAAACCGACGAGATCGACAGAGTCGATCTCGGAGTTTCCTCCCCCGGACCTCCTCTTCAAAAAACTTTATGAAAGGGGACTTACTTCCCCCATATAGGAAAGCAGTAAGTTGTTTATTGTTGGTTGGCTAACTTGGTGAGCACAGCACAAAGTAAGTTTTAAAGTTCTTTGCGGAGCTTTCTTTCAAGAAAGCGACCGTACCTCCCCCCTCGAAAGGATACAGACAATGAAAAGATTATTCACGTCAGAATCGGTGACGGAAGGGCATCCGGACAAGATCTGCGACCAGATTTCGGACCGGATACTGGATGAGATGCTAAAGCAGGACCCGATGAGCCGGGTAGCATGTGAGACGTGCTGCACGACGGGTCTTGTGATGGTGATGGGCGAGATCACGACGGAGGCGTACGTGGACATTCAGGACGTGGTACGCCGGACGGTGCTCGACATCGGGTACAACCGGGCGAAATTCGGGTTTGACGGCTCGACGTGCGCGGTGATCAACTCGATCCACGATCAGAGCCCGGACATTGCGCTGGGCGTAGACCGCTCGGCGGAGGCGAAGTCGGGCGAGATCACGGACGCGTATGCGACGGGCGCGGGCGACCAGGGCCTGATGTTCGGATTTGCGTGCCGGGAGACGCCGGAGCTGATGCCGATGCCGATCTCGCTGGCGCACAAGATGGCGAAGCGGCTGACGGCGGTGCGCAAGGACGGGACGCTCGGGTATCTGCGCCCGGACGGCAAGACGCAGGTGACGGTGGAATACGACGGCGTGCGTCCGGCGCGGATCGACACGGTGGTGGTATCGTCGCAGCACGATCCGGACACGGACCTCGAGACGATCCGGCAGGACATCATCGCGAACGTGATCCGGCCGACGATCCCGGAGGAGATGCTGGACGACGCGACGAAGATCTACGTGAACCCGACGGGCAGATTCGTGATCGGCGGTCCGATGGGCGACAGCGGCCTCACGGGGCGCAAGATCATCGTGGACACCTACGGCGGGTATTCCCGTCACGGCGGCGGCGCTTTCTCGGGCAAGGATCCGACGAAGGTGGACCGTTCGGCGAGCTACGCGGCGCGGCACATCGCGAAGAACATCGTGGCGTCGGGGCTGGCGGAGCGTGCGGAGGTGCAGATTGCGTATGCGATCGGCGTGGCGCGTCCGGTG
>JAFZPN010000202.1 GCA_017550315.1 Clostridia bacterium | reverse complement strand
CCGGGCGTGTCCTCGACGATGGCGCGCCGCTCGCCGATGAGTTTATTGAATAAGGTGCTCTTGCCGACGTTCGGGCGTCCGACAATCGCAATGACGGGTTTCATATCTGGGAATCTCCTTTCGTTGAGAGGGGAGTGTGCGGGCTGTCACCACGACACGCCGAGGAGCGCATCGCAGAGAGCTGCGCCGTCGCTGTCGACGAATTCGACGGGGACGCCGAGGGCTATGGAAAGTTCGTCCGGCGTCATGCCGTCGAGAAAGAGGTCGCCTTCCGCGCGGAGCGTGGTCCGGGAGAGATAGAGCGTCTCCCCGAGGGGCTTGTCCCGGAGCCCTTCCGTGAGGTCGCGGCCCGTGAGCAGGCCCGTGACTGTCACCTGTCCGCCGAAGAAGCGGTTTTTCACGGCGTATACGCGGACGGTGATCCCGGGGCAGCGTCCGGTGAGCTCTGCCGCGAGGGAGGCAACGGTCTCGTATGCCGCTTCACCCGTGGCGACCGAGACCTCGCGCCGGATCGCCGCCTCTTCCTCGCCCAGCATGGAGAGCGCGAGGCGGAATTCGTGCGCCAGCGAGGTGAGCATCCCGACGCCGTTGTCGATCTGGGTGTAGTCGCCGTAGAAATCGTTGTCCGGGAGGGGCGTGCCGCTCTTGACGTAGAATTCGTCCGAGGCATAGAAGAGCCGCGCGGGCCCTCCGTCCTCCCCGGTGTGATCCCGGCCGAATTCCTCGTTGAAGGCGTCGATCTGCCGGATGACGGCGGCGCATTCTTCGGGCGTGAACGGTTCGAGCGGATAGAGGCCGTGCCGGTGCGCCGTGAGTCCGACGGGGACGACCGAGACGGAATCCATGGCAGGCCAGTACGCCGCGAGGTCGCGCATCGATCTTTCGAGCTCCGCGCCGTCGTTGAGTCCGCGGCACAACACGATCTGCCCCCGCAGCGTGATCCCGGCGTCGGCGAGGCGTCGCAGATACTTTAAAACCTCGCCCGCGCGCTTGTTCTTCATCATCTTCACGCGCAGCTCCGGGTTGGTCGCGTGGACGGAGACGTTGACGGGGGAGATGTGCATCTCGATGATGCGGTCGATGTCCTCGTCCTTCAGATTGGTGAGCGTGACGTAGTTGCCGTGCAGGAAGGACAGGCGGCTGTCGTCGTCCTTGAAGTAGATCGTGTCGCGCATCCCGGGCGGGTTCTGATCGATGAAGCAGAAGAGGCATCCGTTTTCGCATCGGTGCTTCTTGTCCATGAGCGGCGTCCCGAATTCGAGGCCGATGTCGTCGTATTCGTTCTTCTGGATCGTCACTTCGACGATGTCCGGACCGCGGTGGAGCTTGAGCGTGACGCGCTTCTCCGCGAGCCGGAACCGGTAGTCGAGAACGTCGCGGATCGGGTGTCCGTTGATTTCAAGGAGCCAGTCGCCCTCGACAACGCCCGCGCGCGCTGCACGGGAATGGGGCAGAACCCCGGTGATCTCGGGCATGAGGACTCCTTTCCGCGCCGGCGGCTGTACCGGCAAAATCAAAATTACCCTATTTTAACAGCCTATATTATACACTTTTTTTCAGTCAAGGTCAACAGCGCGGAAAGAAAAAGACGCAAATCTTTCGTGCCGGGTCGGATAAAAAACTCCCCGCCCGGAGGATCCGGGAAGGGAGCGGGAATTCAGTCTCTGTAAACCGAGGTGATACCGAGGTATTCTTCGAGCGTGAGGCCGCTTGCCGTCACCTTTCCGGCAAGCTCGACGCCGAGGTAGCGGATGTGCCACGGCTCGTAGCGGTAGCCCGTGGCGGCTTCCCCTCCTTCGGGATAGCGGAGGATGAAGCCGTATTCCGCGCAGTGCGCCGCGAGCCAGATGCCCTCGGGCGTGTACGCGAAGTCGTAGGCAAGGCTGTTGACGTCGATCGCGAGGCCCGTCTGATGCTCGGAGTGGCCGGGACGCGCGGAATACCGGTCCGCCTCGGCATATCCGTCCCGCGCGGCGTAGCTTTCGTACAGGCCGGCCTGATAGTCGTATGAGCGGTACGTCGAGATCGGGTATATCGACAGCCCGTCTGCCGCGGCGCCTGCCATCAGGGCGTCGAGAGCCGCCTGGCATTCCGGGAGCAGTCCGCCCGGCGCGTAATCCGCGGGGAGGGAATAGGTCTTGTTCGCGATGAGGATGCCGTCGACATAGGTGATCCCGCCGATCGTCTCGATCCGGTGCTCCGGCGCGCTCATCGTGAAGCGGATGCGCTTCTCGGACGCCATCATCCGGACTAAGATCGCCGCGACCTCGCACCGCTGGATGGAGCTGTACGGCGCGCACGCGTGATCGTCGCCCGTCCCCTGCACGATGCCGGCGCGGTAGAGCTTGTAGATCGCAGCGGTCGTGCCGGCGGAGAGCCCGTACAGATCCGGGATCGCGCCGTCCGGGATTTCGTTGACGGGAGTGAGATCCGTGTCTGGGAGGGCGGCGGAAAAGATCTCCATGTATCCCGCCCGCGTCGCCGCCTGATTCCACGGATAGTCCGCGGTGATGATCCCGAGGGATTTGCAGTAGGTCACGTAGGTCTCGTACCAGACCGCAGATCCGTTTCCGAGCGTGATCTCCCCCTCGTCATGGAGCTGACGCATGCACGCCGCGAGCTTGACGGCCTCTGCGTAGGTCAGAAGATCGTCCGGCGCGAATCTGTCCGCGCTCTTGCCGTTGATGAGCCCGGCGTTATACGCGGTGACAACGTCCGCGTAGAACCAGTCGGAGGAATGGATATCCGTGAAGGAGGTGTCGGGAGGACCGTCCGGTCCGTCTGCCAGAACGAACGAGACGGGGGAGAGGGTGAAGAGAACGGTGAGGAGGAGGGAAAGCGTGCGTTTCATGGGGTGCTCCGTTTCTGTTTGATGAGGATTATGAGAAGGTCATTCCCAGGTCTTCCACACGTCGGGG
>JAFZPN010000014.1 GCA_017550315.1 Clostridia bacterium | reverse complement strand
GGGATTGCTTTATACGGACGAGGAACAAAAAACAGAAAGTGAAAAAATAGACGGCACGGGAATCAAGATGACTTCCATGCCGTCCCTTTTCTCTCAATCTGCTGGTCTGGTGCTTCTGCTATTATCCTTATGGAAATCTGCCATCTCGTGCTTTTCTTTTCTCTGACCCTGATGTACACGGGGGTCATCTATCAGGACGCCTCCGACAATTACCGCATCCACAGCAACACCGCAGGATATGATCTTCTGACCGGACAGGTGATCACCCGCTCCGAAAAGGTACTCGCCTATGTCCGAAACAGCGCGGTTGACAGGATCGAGGAGCATGAAACCGTGTCCCTGAGCCGGTTTGCCGGAAACACAAGGGCCGCGGCGCTCACCCCGGGCACACTGGCGTTCGGCGCGCTTGCGGAATGCGGAGCCGCGGACTTCCCCTCGCCGGGCGTCTGGCTGAACGACGATCTTCTCCCCGCTCTTGACGAAGGTTTGCTTGTGACCGAAGACGGCGCGGAATTCCTGCGGCTCGGCAGGCCGGAGAACGACGGGATCCTGCTGCCGGTGCATGGCAAAGTCCTCTTTGAAAACGATACCTTCATGACGGACCGCATCCTCTTCGTCACCGATGAGGCTTCGCTGCGGGCTATTTCCGAAGCGACGGGAAATCCGGTCGAAACCTTGCTCCTCTTCAATCTGAAGGAGAAGACCGCGAATGCCGTACAGACCTATTTCAGCAGAATGAACGCGGAATTTGAAAACACGGCGGAACGCTTCTCCTCCGTTGTGAACAACCGCGCGGCGGGCTACGAGGGTAAGCTGTTCCAGATGGGACAGGACCGGGTGGTTCTTCTCATGAGCCTGCTGTCCTACGTGTTCGCCGTTCTGGCTATGCTTTCCGGCGTGGTTCTGAAGGAACGCTATCACCGGACGGACATGGCGAATCTCCGGCGGATCGGCGTGAGTGCGGGGCGGTTATGCGCGGCTCTCACGCTGGATATTTTCCTTTTGTACCTTGTTGCCGATCTCGCGGCGTTCTGGGCGTCCTATGGGTTGATGTTTCTCGCGCTGAACCGCATCAATTTCGTTTTTGTATCCAATCTCATGGGCCTCAACATCGGTCTGTCGTGGAGGCTCTTCGTCAAATTCGTCCTCTTCTCGGCACTGAATTTCGCCGTGGTGATGATCCCGATCTGGCATAGGCTGGCAAAGGTTTCTCCCGTTGACTATGACAGGGAGGAAGAATACCGCCTGTTCGTCCGCAGCTCCTCCGGGATTTACGGAAAGAGTCCGTCCTTCCGGCGTTCGTTTGCCGCCCTGCTCCTGACGAGGGACAGGCGGTACAATCTGCTCGAAATCTTCCTCGTCGGGATCCCGCTCTGCAACATCGCCTTTCTTCTGCTCGTCGATCTGAGAGGCATCCCGCAAGAAAGCGCGGAATTGGAACTGTATTATGCCGCCATGTGGGACTTTTCCATCGTCATGGCCGTCCTGCGGTCTGCGGCGTGTGCGTTTGCTCTTCTGGTTTTGAACATTGCGCACAGATTGACCGAAAAAACGGATGAAAAGGCGCTCACGAATCTCGGCGTGGAGCGGGCGGAACTGAACGCGGCCTCCGCGATCCGGTACGCTGCCCTGCTACTCATCAGCTCCGTCCTTTCTTTCTGCGTGTCGTCCCTGTACATGACATACACAAGGATCGCGGCGGAGAAATACGGCCTGACGGTCGGGTATCATCTTCCTCTTTTGGAAACGATTTTGTATATTGTGGCAGTCTTCGCGGTGAAAAAGCTCTCCGACACCATCGCGGACCGGTTCGGAAATTGACGGAGGAAAAGGGGGTAAAAGTATGAAAGAATTTCTTTCGGCAAAGAACGTATCGAAAGCATACAAGCAGGGAGACCGGACGGTTTTTGCGCTCAAAGACGTGTCCCTGACAATAGAAGAGGGGCTTTTCCACGCGGTCACCGGGCCGTCCGGATGCGGGAAAACCACGCTGCTCAACATACTCGGCGCGCTAGACGTACCCACCCACGGGGATGTGCTGTATGACGGTGTGCCGATATACGAAAAGATGAGCGAAAAAGAGCGGTCGGCCCTGCGCCTCAATCGGATCGGGTTCGTATTCCAGCATTACGGACTGGTCTCCTTCATGACGACATACGAGAACATCGTCACCCCCTGCGTCGCGGCGAAGCGGAAGATCGACCGGGACTATCTCGCCGAACTCGTCCGGGTACTGAAAATCAAAGACCGGCTCGACCACATCCCCGCCGAGCTGTCGGGAGGGGAGAGGCAGAGGGTCGCCATTGCCCGCGCCTTGATTCTGAAACCGGGGCTGGTCCTCGCCGACGAACCGACGGGGAATCTCGACAAGGACACGTCGGAAGAGGTCCTTTCTTTCCTTCTTGCGCTGAAAAAGACCTATTCCCTCACCCTCGTCATGGTCACGCACGATGCGTCCGTCGCGGAACTGGCCGACCGGCATATCCGGATGGACGACGGTAGGATCATTATTTGAATCCAAATAACAAAAAAACAAAGCGGAAGATCGAACCTTCCGATGAATCCGATTTGCGTAAGTTTAGCCGGATCATGATGGAACATGGACAGAAAGGAAAGGGAGTCTCATGAGCAACAGAAAAAAACGGCGCGGTTTGATCTGCCTCGGCAGCTTCTTGTTTGGCGCCTTGCTGCTTTTGCTGCCCGCGTGCGGAGGCGGCAGGGAAAAGAAAGAGGAGACGGTCCCCGAGGAGGTCTCCGCCGCCGTCTTCCACGGCTCCGGGCTTGCGCTGCACGGAGATCCCATCGCCGACGTGAAGCCGTATTATGATCCGGAAACGGAAACGCTCTCCGTCGCGGTCATACTGGAAGACGGTGCGGAAGCGCGGTACGGCCGGGCGGTCTTCCGTCTGTCCGGAGAGGATGATCCCGTCGAGGAGCGCGTTGATCCCCTTCCGCTCCCCGCGGAGGAAGTTGTGCAGTCCGGCATCCTGACCGCGGACGGGTATGTGCTCCTCACGGCGAGCGGGATCTATCCCGAGCAGACCTTCGTCATCCGCGCGAGGACGGGGGACGCGGAGACGGTCAGCGGGCCGCTTTCGGAGATCGTCGGAAGCGATCGGTACCGGCCGCGGCGTCTCACCGTGGGCGGGGACGGCTCCCTCTGGATACAGGGAGTGACGGGGACCGATCCCGTTGCGGTCCTCGAGCCCGATTTCTCGCTGCGGACGGTGTTTCCGTGGGACGATATGATCGTTTCCCTTGCCGCCGATGAGGCGGACGGCGCGTGGATCGTCACCTCCCTGTACGGTCTGCAGCACGCGGACCGGCTCGGGAATCCCGAAGATCAGATCCCGCATCCGTCCGGCACCCTGAACACCGTCTTTCTGATGCCCGGGGAGGACGGCCCTTCTCCCGCCTGCATCACCGACCGGGGGATCGAGGTGTGGGACGGGGAGGAGTGGCAGCTCTTCATGGACTACGCGGAATCCGGCCTCACGCCGCTATCCGACCTGCTCACGGTGCTTCCGGATCGGAGCGCGGCGGTATTCGTGAAGCATGATCTGCACGGAGACGTCCTTCGCCTGTACCGCCGCCGGAAGACCGCCGATCCGGACGCCGGGATCCGGACGGTGGAGATCGGGATCCTGCGTCAGGCGGAGGACTATAACGAGGCGTTTCTCCGCAACTGCATCGCGGAATTCAACGCCGAACACCCGAACGTGAAGGTCACCGTGACCAACTTCGGCGAACTGTACGGCGACTTCCGGCAGGCGAAGGACGCGATGGTGCGCGATATTCTGACGGGCGTTCGCCGGCCGGACATGCTGTTTCTCTGGGAGGAGGATGTCTTTCAGGTCATGATCGACCATGCGCTGTGCCTCGATCTCACGCCCTACATCGACCGGGACCCGGCGGTCAACCGGGAGACGCTGTTCGGCGCGGTCCTGCGGACGATGACCTACGACGGCATGATCTGGGGCATGCCGGAATCCATCCAGTGCCATGCGCTGGTCGCGAAGAATTCCGTGCTGGGCGAATACGCCGGGCGGGAGAGCTGGACCCTCGAGGAGGAGCTCGACTTCATCGAATCCCTGCCCGAGGACGTGGAGCCGCTCGAGGGTCTGATCCAGAGCGAAGCCATCGGCAGACTCTTCTACTACACCGATCTGCGGCAGTTCATCGACATGGAAGCCGGGACCTGTTCCTTTGACAGTCCCGAGGCGATCCGGCTGTTCAAATGGCTGTCGACTCTTCCGGCGACAAACGCTGAATATCGGAAACGGTACTCGTCCCTGAATGCCATGTTCGATGATCTGGACGTGATGTACGCGGAAGGGAAGATCGCGCTGTACAGCAAAGTGTTTTCCGGTGCAGACGGCTACGCGGGCATCCCGCTTTCTTTTCTCGAGGAAAACATGGACAACCTGACGATGATCGGCTATCCGACCGTCGGGAACAGGGGGGATACCGGCGGGATCGTCACGTCGGTGGGCCGGACGATGATGATTCTGAACACCGCGGCATATCCGGACGACGCATGGGCGTTTCTCAGCGCGTTTTTACAGGATCCGGTGACCTCCTATACCGGCGCGTCCCCGCTCAGGACCGTCTTTCTGGACGAAGCGACGCCGAACATGACGGGGTACAATATCAAATGGGCCGACGGCACGGGATTCGTCGGTCCGGTCGATCCTGCGCCCGGCCGCAAGGGGATCCGGATTCCCTACGGCTGGGACGAACGGTACGCGGTGGCGGACATTCTCGACCGGGTCGGCACGCCGCTTCTGTCCGGGATCGGCGAAGAGGTGAACGCGATCATCGCCGAGGAGCTTTCCGCCATGAGCGCGGGCGTCTCCACACCGGAACGCTGTGCAGAACTGATCCAATCCCGCGTCTCCCTCTGGCTGGCGGAGAGGCATTGAGTATCGCGCCCGTTTCGCACCTGCAAGCGAAAACAGGGCGAAAGAGAGGACATAGATGAGGATGGAAAAGAACCGTAACGTATTCGTTGATGGAATTCATGGGAGATCACGGAAATGAAAAGGATGCCTGCCTGGATATTGATTTTATTGTTACTGTTCTCCATGTGGAGCTGCCGAAAAGACGTTTCTTCAGGTGCCATTCCCGATACGAACCATCAGACAACCTCCATTATAGTGGAAGAACAGGCTGTGTTTCGCGGAACAAAAGCAGTCCTGCCGGAGGGGATGAACTTGTGTTCCACGGTAAAGCCATACGCCGACAAAGACAGAATTCTCTGCCTTGCCTCGGAAATAACCGAAACCGAAGAAGAGGACGGGACTGTCGTAAGCAAAGAGACATATTCTCTTGTTACATTGGAGGCAGACGGAAAGACAAGGGATGCGGCGCCGCTGAACTTTCCCGAAACCGCGGCGGTTATCGGCGGGGAAATCACCGGAGACGGTTATGTGCTCCTGACCATGTCCGACGGCGTTGTGTCGGTGTTCGCTCGGGATGCGTCCGGGGATCGGACAAGCACAGACCTCGCACTGCTGCTCACCGGTACGGATCAGCAGTTCATCGCTCTTGACGCGGACGAACACGGGAATATATGGGCAGTGGCGAGCCATGAGGTTCTTGCGTTGGACAAAGATCTCTCGAAACGGTTTACCGTCCCGGTGAACGGCTATGTGCGGGACATCGCCGCGACGGAGGACGGAGGTGCATGGGTCCTTGTGACGGACGCGGACATGACGGCGCAGAGGGTGGAGCCGACCGGGATCTTGACCGACCGGATCCTTCTGGACAACAGCGCGGGTTCTCTGGTTTCGTGCGGCGACGTGCTGTACTGTGACGGCACGAAAGGTATCTATGCCATCAATACCGACGGGACGTTAAAAATCGTGGATTACGCGGCGTCGAATCTTTCCGCGTCGACCTCCCGTCTGCTGGCCGTCCTCGACGAAGAACGGATTCTGCTTGCGAAGAACGGGGCGGAAGGGATGGATCTTTACCTGTATCTTCGTTCGGACAAAGAGGACCCGGCGGATGCCGTTACTCTGGAAGCGGTCGTTGCCCTTCCGGAGGGAACGGACAGCGGTGAAAGTCAGTTCTGGCGGATGCAGATGGCGGAGTTCAATTCTTCGCACAAGGATATTCAGGTTCATCTGACGGATTACGCCGAGACTTGGGGGACCGAGAGCGCGGATGCCCTCGCAAGGGATCTGCTGACCGGGACGATCAAACCCGATATCCTTCTCGGAAATCCGGGAACGGAATATGTGGGAACCGTGGTAGAGCGAACCATTGTAGAGCACGGGATGTTCCGGGACCTGACACCGTATCTTGCCGCCGATCCGGAGGTGAATTTCGATACGGTTCTTGCCGCAGCGATCCGGTCTTGTACGTCGAACGGGGCAGTCTGGGGCATTCCGACCGCTTTCCGCACGGTCACGCTCGTCGCGCCGGACAATCTGCTCGGAGCGTTCGCGGGTTCATCCGGCTGGACCGTGACGGATTTGCTCGACTACATTGACGCACTCCCGGACGGTGTGACGCCTTCCCTCGGGATCAACCAGCGGTCTGCGCTGGATGTACTGCTCGGGAGCAACGGCCTTGCCGCGTTTATGGATTTGGATACGGGCAGTTGTTCTTTCGACGGATCGGATTTCCTGCGTCTTCTCCGGTTCATTTCCACGCTCCCGAAGGACAACGAAGACGCGCTGAAAATGTCCCCGGCGTACGCCGCGTATTGGGATGCGGCAATGCGCGGCGACAGCAGCGGGATGATCGAGCCTTATCACACGGGGAAGGTTTTCCTGCGGATGATGCAGATCACACGTCTGCCGGACTATACGGGACTCGAGATGCAGTTCGGCACAAAGGACGCGACCTTCATTGGCTATCCAACCGCGACGCCGGAGATTCCCGGCTCCGGGATCGAGGTGATTCCCGAGCTGCCGATGATCATTCTCAATACATGCGAACATCCGGACGAAGCTTGGACATTCCTTAAAGCGATCCTCGGCGGGAATCAGCAGCACCTGAATCCCTACATTCCTTCCCTGAAAACGTCCTTTGAAGCGAAAGAGCGGAACAGCATAGGGGCCCAGGTCCATTATTTCTACAACGGGTTTACATATTCTGGCTCGAATCTGCCGTCGCAATACGCAAAGCAGCCGCATATCACCGTTTCAATCAAAAAAGAAGATCTGGATGCTTTCCGTATCCTGCTCGACAACGCAGGAGCTCCCTATATCGATTCGGTGCCGCTGGAAATACGGGAGATCGTGGAGGAAGAGCTTTCCGCCATGAGCGCGGGCGTCTCCACACCGGAACGCTGCGCGGAACTGATCCAATCCCGCGTCTCCCTCTGGCTGGCGGAGAGGCATTGAGTATCGCGCCCGCAAATCCGGCAAAACCAAACATAAACAGGCCCCCGGAAAACCCGAGGGCTGTTTTTTGTCCGTAGCTCTATATCGCGAGGAAATACCGCACCCACACCCAGCGGAAGGGATTCGTCGTCTTCCGCCGCTCTGCGGTGAGCGCGTCCGCTTCCGCCCTGACGAGCGCGAGATCTTCTTCCGTCGCCGGATGCTGGCTGAACCGCGTGCGGAGCGCTGCTTCGCGGACCGGCGCGGAGACGTCCCGCCCGAGGGAGGCGGCAAGCCATGCGGCGTACCGGTATCGCGCCAGCACCTGACGGTTCCGGTCCCCGCGGGTGAGATCGGCGCGCCGGATCGCTTTCATCGCAAACGGCCAAGCGACCGCCGCGGCGAGAACCGGCAAAAGGATCGCCAGGATCGTCGGGGATCTGCGGCGTTCCTGCACAGGCGCGGGCTCCGTGCGCTCTTCCCGGCCGGCGGAGGGGGATTCCGCATCGTCTCCGCGCAGATTCGGCAGGGGAGCCGTCGGCGTCGAGACCACCTCTTCCTCTTCCTCGTCGATCTCCACGGAGGAGGTCACCTCGAGCATCCGCCACGACGCGTTGGATTCGTCGAAATACTCGACCCACGCGTGCGCATCTCCCTGTGTCACCGTCGTCCATTGCCCGCCGATCGCTTCCGCGCGGTATCCGGTGACATACCGGGCCGGGATGTCGAGCAGACGCAGGAGCACTGCCGCCGCGCTCGCGAAGTGGACGCAATATCCCGTTTCGCTGTCATGCAGGAACCACGAGACGAAATCCCTGCCCGGCGGCATGAAGTCCGTGTCGAGGTCGTAGGTCGCCGCGTTCCGCACATAGTTCGCCACCTCGAAGACGACGTTCGGGTCTTCCGGATCGAAGAGGCTAACGATGTCGGCGAGCTCTTCGGCCGTGGAATCGAGAACGTAAGTGTAGGCGGGGCGCAGGGCATTGTAATACGCCGAGGAAACCGGCGCAAAATAGGCGTTCGGCTTGAAGAGAACGGTGTATTCGCCCACCTTTCTCTCGGTGCGCACATACTGATCGGAATACGCGAACGATTTCTGCGGGAGCTCGGTCGGCGTGTAGGGAAGGTAGAGGACCCCGGTCGGCTTGGCCGTGCGCACGAGGAGCTGTTCATCCGGGGAGGCGTCGGTCGTGAGCGAATCCGCGCGGACGCCCGGCATCTCGTCCCAGACGATCCAGCGGGTCCCGTCGTACCAGCCGTAGGACATGCCGCGCAGATAATAGGTCCGCGTGGTGTCCGAGAAGATCTCCATCGCGGGGACGTCGGAGTCGGAATGCGGTCCCGCGAGCGAGAGGTAACTGATCGTCGGGTTGCTGTTCCAGACGTACGTGCCGAGGACATCGGTCACGGCGTTCGTAACGGTACGCTTGTCCCCGTTTCCCGATCCGCTGCCCCGGATGCGCTCGCTCGCGAAATCTAAGATCTGCCTGACCGCCGTGTCCGCCCATGCGGGACGGGTGAACTGCTCTCCGATCATGCCGCAGAGCAGACAGAAGACCGTCGACGGGATCATGAAATAGAAGAGGATCCGTCGGGCCGACGCGGGATCCCGCCCCCGCATCAGGGAGACGAGGATCAACACGATGTGCGCGGCGATCAGGAAGAGAAAGGGCAGCCTCGGCGGATCGGTCTGCAGAAATACGCAGAGCGATGCCGCGGCGATCACGTTGAGGGCGGAGAACCAGAGCGAATTCCGCCGCCGCATGAGGAGGAACATCGTGAGGATTGCGAGAAGCAGCCCGCAGAGCAGCAGCGCATCCCGCACCGTTTCCGTCCCGCGCGAGGCCGGGGAACGCAGGCCCGGGATGACGGCGGACAAAAGGCGGCGCACGGTGCCGATCCGGGTGATATACCATAGGAGATCGCTGAACTCCTGTATCAGGTATGCGCGCTGCCAGACGATCCAGCCGATCTCGGCAAAGAAGAGACCCGCATACCACCAGCCCGGCTTCGGGAGCAGGGATACGGCGGCGAAGAGGATCGTCAGAAAAAGGAGCATGACGGGCAGATATGCATACCCACTCATCGTCACATGGATCCCGTGGATATCGCCGATGCGCCGGCTGAGGGCATCGAGCAGACCCGGCAGGATGGGGATGCGCCCGAAGGAGGCGGTCGCTTCGTAGGTTCCCGTCGGGATGTCGAAGAACCCGGCGAAGAGGAGCACATTGGTATATCCGACGGCAAAGGCGGCGAGCGCGACGGTCAGCGTGTCCGCGATCCGCATAAGAAGGCCGGTTTTTTTGTTGAGATGTTGAGGCATGGCGGTGATGGAATCAGCATTCAAGACGGAAATGCCAGTCGGCGGCGGGAAGCGGATGATCCTCGTTCGAGGCGGGCAGCGGTTCCGCGAGGAGGCGGAGAAAGAGCGCGTCGAGGTCGGAGGCGCATTCGATCCGCGCGGCGTCGCCGTTGTGCCGTCCGAAGACGGTGTGCGGGATCTCCATCCGGAGCAGCTCCGACGACACCCACAGGAGGCTGTCGAGCGTCCGGTCGGCGTCGTCCCGTCCGGCGGACATCGTATAGCTCACGAGCGCACGGCGGTTCAGAGCTTCCTGCGCCTCGCGTACGATGAGATCGTCGGTCTTGGCGGAGACCTTCCAGTGCACGGTCCGCATGGGATCGCCGGGACGGTATTCGCGCAGCTCGTGGATCTCCGAGAATCCGCCGCCGGGCTTCGGTCTGGTCGAGACGGCGCGGAGCGCGGTGAAGTCGGGCAGGACCTCGGGCGGCGCAGCGATGGGCATCACGGCGATCCGGGCGGGCGCGGCTCCGGCGGCGGAGAAGAGGAACAGGCCGAGAAAATCATAGACCCGCGCCCGCGTCACTTCGACCTGCCAGACGCCGCAGTGCGCCGCGGTGAACCGGATCTCCCCGGAGGGCGGCGTGCGGAAGCGCATTGTCTTTTTCGCGTCGTCCATGCGGTCGAAGAGCGCGACGCGGATCTCGCCGGGCAGGATGCACGTTCGTTCCCGCGAGAGAAAGGATGCGCGGATGACGGCGCGCTCCCCTCTCGGTACGGATTCCGGCGCGTCGATGGTGACGGCAAGCCGCCGCGCGAAGGGCAGGGAGAGGAGGAACGAGAGGAGCGGCAGCCCGAGGACCGCGGTGAAGAGGACGATCGAGATCCAGCTGTCATAAAAGAGCGCGAACGCCGCTGCGGAGAGAAGAAAGAGGAAATAGACGATCCGGCGCGTCGGCATGGCTCACACCTTCGGGGCGGAGGTCTTCGCGACGATCTGCTTCAGGAGGAGATCGGGGCCGGCGTCCGCGGTCTGTGCTTCGGGCGCGAGGAGAAGACGGTGCTCCACGGTCTTCGGGAAGGTGTAGGCGATGTCCTGCGGGATGACGTAATCCCGCCCGCGCATGAAGGCTGCGGCCTTTGCCATCGAAACGAGGGAGAGGGTGGCGCGGGGAGACGCTCCGCGGAGGATCAGTCCGCCCGCACGGGTCGCCGCGATCAGCGAGATGGCATAGCGTATGACCTCTTCCTTGATATAGACCGACGCGACGTCCCGCTGCATCCCGGCGAGTTCTTCCGCTGTCATGACGGGCGCGATCCGGTCAATCGGGTTGCCGTCGAGGCGGTTCTGTACCATTTCAAACTCCGCGTCCGTGTCGGGATATCCGAGCGAGAGGCGCACGGTGAAGCGGTCCATCTGGGAGTCCGGCAGGAGTTGGGTCCCGGCCGCGCCCGTCGGATTCTGCGTCGCCATGACGAAAAACGGATCCGGGAGGCGGTAAGTGTTCCCGTCGACCGTGACCTGCCCCTCCTCCATCGCTTCGAGGAGCGCGGACTGGGTACGGGAGGTCGCGCGGTTGAGCTCGTCGGCGAGGAAGAAATTGCAGAGCACCGCACCGGGCTGATAGACCATGCGGCCGGTCTCGCGCTGATAGACGGAATAGCCCGTGATATCGGAGGGCAGGATGTCCGGCGTGAACTGCACGCGGCCGAACGAAAGCCCGAGCGCCTTCGAGAATGCGAGCGCGGCGGTGGTTTTCCCGACGCCCGGCATGTCCTCGAGCAGGATGTGTCCGCGCGCGAGGATCGCCATGAGGATCCAGACAAGGGTCTGATCCTTGCCGGAGACGGCTTTTTTCACTTCTTTCAGAATCTGCTGGGTAGGGTTCATGGGAAACTCCTTGATTCGGCTCGCCGATGGGCGGAGATACGCTTGATTGTATTATACAAATCCGAAGCGTCCCCGTCAAGACATCCGCCGTGTCTTTATGTGAGAAAAATGTAAAGTTTTCACGCAAAACGACCGCCGTCCCATCACGGGAATACGGCGGTCTAATACTGTTCCGATTTTTCACGCCTCCAGAACGGGTGGATGCGTTCCGGACGCAAGTGTCGGCGTCGGATGCGCTGCGGGCAGGGGATCCGACCCGGCGACGGGGAAGTGCAGGGTCGCTTTGAAGAGATCCCCGTCGATCGCGAGGGTGAGCGCGCCGCCCTGCAGTTCCGTCAGACTCTTCGCGATCGAGAGCCCGAGTCCGTTGCCTTCCGTCGCGCTGGACCGGCTGGCATCGCCGCGCACAAACCGCTCCATGAGCTCATCCGGCGAGACGTTCAGGGGATCGCGCGAGACATTGCGGAAGGTGATGACGGCGAAGCGGTTGATTTCCTCGAGCGTCAGATACACCCGCGTTCCGCTCTGCCCGTATTTCAAAATGTTGTTCATCAGATTGTCAAACACCCGCCAGAGCCGCCGTCCGTCCGCGAGGATCGTGACCGGATGGTCCGGATGCGCCATGCAGAGCGTCATCCCGGCGTCCGTCAGCCGCTGGTCGTATTCGCCCGCCGCCTGTTCGAGGAAGACCGATGCGTCGCACGGGACCAGCGAGACGTCGAGCGCGCCTGACGAGGCCTTGGACGCCTCCACGAGATCGTCGATCAGGCGTTTCAGCCGCACGGACTGCCGCGTGAGGACTTCCGTATATTCGCGGATCTTTACATTTCCGGAATCCTCCTTCGAGAGCAGGTCTGTGTAGTTGATGATCGAGGTGAGCGGCGTCTTGATGTCGTGGGAGACGTTCGTGATGAGCTCGGTCTTCATCCGCTCGCTCTTCATGCGCTCCTCGACGGCACGGTTCATCCCGACGCCGATGCGGTTCAGCGCCTCCGCCTGCTTTTTGAGATCGCGCGGCATCCCCCCCGGATCCACGTGATACGAGAGATTTCCCGCGGCCAGCGCTTCGCCGCCCTTTCCGAGCTTTCTGAGAGACAGCGCGCGCCAGAGGGCGATGCCGAGGAGAACGACGGCTTCGATCACATGAAAGATCCAATAGACCTCGACATCCGGATACGACGCGCCGAACACCATGATTTCAAAGAAGAGCAGCGCGGCAAACAGCACGAGGAGCTTCCAGAACCGCGGGATCGCGCCGCAGAGACCCCACAGGACCTCTCCGACTTTCCGCAGCCCCCGTCCGAACCATTTTAAGATCTCCCAGAGCAGCATGATCGTACGCCAGACGACGGTGTTCCGGAAGATCGTCCCCGTCTTGATCCGCGCTGCCGCGCTCATGAGAAGGCCGAGCGCGACGCAGGCGATGAGAAGCATACTGGCGGCGATCCGCGCAGCCATAGTGAAGCCGGTGCTTCCGACTCCGAGTCCGCTCATCAGATCCAGAAACAGAGCGACCGGCACAATACAGACGGCGGCGAGCAGATCAAAGGGAACCGCGTGCAGCGGGCCGGGGAAGAGTCCGGCCTGCCGCGGTCTGCGGGCGGAGGCGCACATCAGAAGGATGAAGCACAGGATCGCGAGCAGAAAGCTCACCGCCCCTACGGGATACACGGCATACCGCAGCCCGTACACCGCGTTGTACAAGAGATGCATGAACCGGTATCCGTCCTGCACGGGCAGATCTGCCGCGAGCATTCCGAACATTCGGTACGTGCTGGTGTTGTCCCAATGATAGTCCCCGCGTTCTCTATTCGGCCTTTCCAGTGTAATGTCCGTGAAGGTCTGCGTTTCGTCGTTCGCGTTGCGATATTCGCTCAGATAGACGGGAATCTCTTTCCAGCCGCTTTCGTAGGTGTAATTCTCCTTTCCTGCGATCGCCTGTACATTGGACGCGGCAATCTCCCCGTTCTCGTCGAACAGGACATAGCGCAGGTTGGTGGCGGTGTCCGCGTAAACAACTTCGAGCGGCTCTGCTGCATAATAATCGGCATACAGAAGATGGTGCACGATGAGTTTGGCGTCTCGGCGCATTCTGGAAAGATCTTCCTTTTCGATCAGCAGGTCCTTCGGCGTCGTGTAGAACTCCTCGTTGTACATCAGCCATGCGGAGGCGACGCACCCGACGGTCAGTGCGGCGCAGAGAATGATGGCGGCGAACAGAAGCGCCTTCCGGAGCGCGCCGGTGGATTCGTTCTTCATCGCTTATCCTCCATTTTGTAGCCCTGCCCCCAGACGACCTTGAGATAGCGCGGATCGGCGGGGTTGATCTCGATCTTCTCGCGCAGGTGCCGGATGTGTACGGCGACGGTGTTGTCGCTGCCGAGCGGATTGTCGTGCCACACCTCGCGGTAGATCTCCTTCGGGGAGAAGACCTCGCCCGGATGCGTCATGAGCAGCTTCAGGATATCGTATTCGATCGGTGTGAGGCTCACGGGATCCCCGTCAAGCGTCACGGCCTTCGCGCGGTCGTCGAGCTCGATCCCGCCGATCGACACCGTCTCCGCCGTCTGATTGCCGCCGTGTCCGCCGAGGTGTATGTAGCGCCGCAGCTGGGACCGCACCCGCGCCGTCACCTCGAGCGGGGAGAAGGGCTTCGTGACATAATCGTCCGCCCCGACGTTCAGACCGAGGATCTTGTCCGTGTCCTCGCTCTTCGCCGTGAGGAAGATGACCGGGATGTTGGAAGTCTCCCGCAGCTTCGCGAGCGCGGAGATCCCGTCGAGGGCGGGCATCATGATGTCGAGCAGGATGAGGTGGATATCCTCGCGGGCGGCAAGATCGAGCGCTTCCCGGCCGTTCGACGCAGTGAGCAGCCGGTATTCCGGATCGTTCAGGTAGATCTTCAGGGCGTTCACGATATCCGGCTCGTCGTCGCATATCAGGATGTTGTACATGGAAAACTCCTTCCGGTTGATGTATTCAGTATAGCAGAGATGACCTTTAAAATGAAAGGGGCAAAACGCTTAAGATTTCTTTAAGATTATTTTACACCGGAAGCGAGGGAATGTCAAGCGGAAATAAGCGCCTCCCCCGCGGCTCCGACACAAACCGCGCCCCGGCCGTCCTATAATGAGTCCGGGAGGTGAGCGTATCGGGTTTTACGCGGATATCCTGTTTCTCATCGACTTCTCGATGGACTTTCTCACGCTGACGCTCGCCGCACGCGCGATGAAGAAGCCCCTCTGGAAGCGGCGGATCCTCCTCGGGGCGGCGTTCGGCGGTCTTTCCGGGGTACTCCTCACCGCCGTTTCTCCGGGCAGGCTCGCGGAGGTCATCGCCGGGATCCTCGTCTCCGCCGTCATGACGCGGATCGCGTACGGGAGAGCCGGCGGGATCGCGCGGTTCATCCGGGAGAGCGTCACGGTCTGGGGAGCGGGCGCCCTGCTCGGCGGGATCGTGACCTTTCTCGTGCGCCTCGGCGATCCGGTCTTCCTCCCCAGCAAAGACCGCTTCCCAACCGCTTTGATCCTCTCCGCCGTCCTCTCGCTCGCGGTCTCGCGCTTTCACAGGGCAGGAAGCGCGGGACGGACGGCGATGCTCTGCTTCACGGCGGGAGGGGAGGCGTATGAGATGCCCGCGCTGTGCGATTCCGGCTGCATCGCGCGGGAACCGATCGGCGGGCTGCCCGTGATCCTCGTGAAGGAGCGGGCGGTCCCGACCCTCGCGGCGCGCGTCAAGACATCCGATCCCGCGCTGCGCATCCGTGCCGTGCCGCTCACAGGTTTCGGCGGAGACCGGGTGCTCTTCGGCTTCGTTCCGGACCGGATCCGGATCGGCGGCAGGGAGACCGAAGCGGTCGTCGCGCTCGATCCGGCGGAGGGGCATTACGGCGGCGCGGACGCGATCGTGCCGGAATGAAACCAGACAACCGACAGGAGGTGGCGAATTTGTCTTTCATGCAGACGATCCGGGAGACGGCGCAGAGGGTGGCGCAGGCGTTCCGGGGAGAGGGGGAGATCTATTATATCAACGGGCCGGAGGCGCTTCCTCCTCCGCTCTCGCCCGAAGAGGAGGCGGATATCCTCTCGCGCTTCGACGAGGACCGGAGCCTTGCCGACACGCTGATCCGGCACAATCTCCGGCTTGTCGCGTACATCGCGCGCAAGTTCGAGAGCTGCGGGACGGGCATCGAGGATCTGATCTCCATCGGGACCATCGGCCTCATCAAGGCGGTGAACACCTACAAGACGGACCGGGGCATCAAGCTCGCGACGTATGCGTCCCGGTGCATCGAAAACGAGATCCTCATGCACATCCGCAAGAACGCGCCGTACCGGGGGGACCTCTCCATCGACGAGCCTCTCACCTCGGACGGGGACGGCGGGGAGCTCTCCCTCTCGGACGTGCTCGAATCCGGGGACGGGCCGGTCGGTGCGGAGCTCGAGCGCGAGGAGGACGCCCGGGTCGTAAGGGAGGCGGTGGCGTCGCTCGACACGCGGGAGCGGGAGATCATCGAACTCCGCTACGGCCTCGGCGGACGGCGGGAGATGACGCAGAAGGAGGTCGCCGAGGTGCTCGGAATCTCGCAGTCCTATATCTCCCGGCTCGAAAAGCGCACCATCGAGTGCCTGCGCCGTCAGATCGCGCGGAAGGTCTGAGAACGAAAAAAGGAGCCGTCGTCCGGGGCGGCTCCTTCTCTCGTATATGCGCTTATTCGCCGAAATAGATCTTCAGGAAGGACTGGATCTGTTTGTTCAGGCTCTTCTGGATCTTCTTATATTTCGACGCGACCGCGGTGTCGTTCGCCACGACCATATCGCGGAACAGGTACGGCAGACGGGTGAGCTTCTCGCCGAACTGGAACGTGAAGTCCAGCTTGCGTCCCGCCATGATGAGGTCGACCACCTGCGCCGTGGCGGGTTCCGCGGAATACCGGCTCTTCAGCGCGACGTCATAGTACGCCGGGAACACCGTCTTGTAGGATTCCGCCGAGAGGACCTCGTAGATCGTGCCCACGAAATCGATGTCGTCGGACGGGATCGTCAGCGGAACCGCGAAGACCGTGAACTGGTCCCAGCAGTTCGTAAAGTAACCGTCCTGCGTTTCGCTGAACTTCGGGAGCGGCAGGATGCCGTAAGTGTCCTCCATCACGGTGAGGGACTCGGTCGTCTCGCCGAAGTAGAGCTGCGACATCGCGACCTTGCCGTTGGCAAAGTATGCCGGGATCTTCCGCCAGTCGCCGCTCGGATCGAAGAAGGTGCCCTCGGATTCGTGATAGAGCGACGCGATCAGCTCGAGCGCGCTCACCGTCGCATCGTTGAAGAACGTGACTTCAAATTCGTCCTCCCCGCTGACCGTCAGGACCGGGGAAATGTCGAGCGCGGCGAGCCAGACGTCGTGTGTGTTGACGCCGGCGCTGGTGACGGCGTAGCCGTGGATGTCCTCGGCGTCATGCTTGCCGTTGCCGTTGGTGTCCTGCCAGATGCCGGAGGAGATTTCCTTCAGCTTGTCGACCGTCCAGACACCCTCGAACACGAGGTTGTAGAGGTCTTCCGAGCTGTACCCGTACTGCTCCATGATCTGATAGTTGAAGAACATGCCGTAGGTGTAGAGCAGGGTCGAGATCGACAGGTCGGAGTTGATGGCGAAGAGCTTGCCGTTGATCGTCGCGTCGCCGTTGGCGAGCTGGTTGTGCCACGGCTGGGTGAGATCCACGAGCGGAATGTCCAGCCAGTTGTAGAGCACACCGGCGGTCACGGGCGTGTAGGTCTTGTAATTGACGAAGCCCACGATATCGAAGTCGTGCGTGCCGGAGGTCACGGAGGTGTTGACCTGGTTTTCGGGAGCGCTGTTCGCGAGGGTACCGATCTTGACGTTGAAGCGGTCCTCAATGCGGATATTGCGGTCATAGACGGAGTCATTCGTGGTCTCGCCGTTCAGTTCCTCCGAGAAGATCTCGTAGAACTTCCGCTCCTCGGTGCAGACCGTGAAGTCCCGTCCGCCGAAGTCGTTCGCGGGAAGATTGTCGGGAATGCGCTGCCGGAGCTCGGCGGGGGAAAGCTGGGATTCGTCGATCTCGTCTTCGGAAGAAGCGGGCGTCGACGCCGTCGGCTCACCGGAAGCCGGGTCGTTGCTCTGCGGATCCGCGCTCTTCTCGGAACACGAGACAAGGGCGGGCAGGAGCATCAGCGCGGCGAGCAGAAGGGAAAGGATGCGTCTTTTCATGTCAGGATTCCTTTCGCTGTCGTGGATTTGGAGGGAGATACATTATTATATCATATCTGCGCCGGAGATACAAGGGAAGGGGGATAAACCGTTCAGAGAATCTTTACGGGCTCTTTGGAAACTTCAGCGATGATATCTTCGTGTCCCGGAACGCGGATCTTCACGCTGCCGGAACGGTCCGCCGCGACAACGAGGGAGGTGACGACGCCGCCCTGCCACGAAGCCGAAACGGTGTAGCCGCCGCGCGCGCGGAGATTCTCAAACGAGCCGTCGAGCCAGGTCGGGGTAGCCGGGAGGAGGGAGACGAAGCCCTCGTGGCTCTGCATCACCATCTCGCCGATGCCCGCCGCGCCGCCGAAATTGCCGTCGATCTGGAACGGCGGATGCGCGTCGAAGAGGTTCGGGAAGGTGGATTTCGTGAAGAGGAGCCGGACGCTGTCGTACGCTTCCTCCGCTTTGCCGAGGCGCGCAAAGAGGTTGATGAGCCATGCGCGGGACCAGCCGGTGTGACCGCCGCCGGACGCCAGACGCCGCTGCAAGGTCACCTCGATCGCGCGGAAGAGCTCGGGTGTCGCGCGGGTGATCTGCGCGGACGGATAGAGGCCGAACGCGTGCGAGATGTGCCGGTGACCGGGTTCGCATTCATCGTAGTCCTTAAACCATTCCATGAGCTGACCATGCTTACCGACGCGCAGGGGAACCATTCTCGCGCGGATCGCCTTGGCCTTTTCGCCCGCCGCGGGATCGATCCCGAGGATGCCCTCGCACTCCGCGTAGAAGTCGAGAAGTCCGCCGATGATCTCGAGGTCCATCGTCGGGGAGATCGCGAGATACACCGGACGGTGTTCGCCGTCGAAGTAGCGGTTTTCCGGCGAGGTGGAGGGACCGGTGTGGAGATAGCCGTCGGGACCCTCGAAGAGCGTGTCCATGAAGAATTCCGCACAGTTGCGGATATAGCGGTAGGCCGTCGTGCGCAGGAAATTCTTGTCCCCCGTGTAGAGCCAGTGCTCCCAGAGGTGATAGGCGAGCCATGCGCCGCCGAGGGGCCACAGACCCCAGAGACCGTCCGCCGCCGCCGCAAAGCCGTAGATGTCGGAGAGGTGATGCACCACCATGCCGCGGGCTTCGTAGTTCTCCCGCGCGACCCGTTCGCCGCCGGGGAGGAGGTAGCCGTTCATGTAGTCGAACAGCGCGGACGTGCATTCGCCGATGTTCGCCTCTTCCGCCTGCCAGTAGTTCATCTGGAGGTTGATGTTCGTATGGTAGTCGCTGTTCCACGGAGGCGTGAGCCCATCCGCCCAGACGCCCTGCAGGTTCGCGGGAAGCGTACCGGGGCGGGAGGAGCCGATGAGGAGGTACTTGCCGAACGCATAGTAGAGGGACAGGAGTCCGTCGTCGCGCGCGTCCGGATCCTTTTTCAGCCGCTCGATGCGCTCGCTCACCGGAAGAGCTTCAAGCGCCGGATCGGCGGGGAAGGAGAGATCGGAGCGGTTCATCAGCGCGCGGTGATCCTCGACGGCTTCGGCCCGGAGCGCATCCCAGCCCGCGACGGTCTTGTCGAGCAGATCCTCCGCCGCGTTCACGAGGTTGAAGGACTTGAACGCCGTGACGATGACCGTATAAAGTTCGATGAAATTCGCGTCCTTCACGTCGACGCCCGCTTCGGAGACGGACGCCGCACCGTCGGTGACGATCTTCGTCTTGATGAGGAAGCGGTTGTCGTTCACGGCGGTCCCGCAGACGGCGGTGATCCCGTCGGGCGTGACGGTCAGGCGGCGGATATTTTCGCGGCGGAAGCGGATTCCCGCACCAAACGCGGCGGACGCGGTCAGTCGGGAGGCGATCAGACCCGCCGGATAGGAGGCAAAGTATTCGCGCTGCCAACAGGTGCCGTCCTTCTCATAGGAAACGGTGCAGACGCCGTCCGTGAGGTCGAGGTCGCGGCGGTAGTTTTCCGCCTCGTCGTCTTCGTGCAGGCGGATGCGCACCTCTCCGGCGTACTCATAGGCGCGGATGCGGTTGAAGCAGTCTCCCATGTTTTCGAGCGCCCACTGATCGGCTTCGTATTCGCGGCCCTCGAGGAAGAGTTCCCGGATGTGGCGGATCTTGTCCGCGAACCCGTCGACCTTGGTATTCATGGGACCGCCGTCCCAGATGGATTCCTCGTTGAAGGTCAGACGTTCTTCGCCCACGCCGCCCCAGACCATGAGACCGGCGGAGCCGCATCCGACGGGGGAGGCGTTGTCCCACTGCAGCGCGGCATTGGTGAGGTGAAGGATGTAGTTTTTCATGGTGCCTCCTGATGAAAAAGGTTGAAGTGATGGCGTTATGTGAGGGGTGCGTTATACCGTATGCTCCGTGCGGAGGATGACCTCCTCCTGCATCGTGGGGGAGAGGCGGACGAAGTAGTCGCTGTACCCGCCGATGCGGACGACGAGGTCGGCGTATTCCTCCGGATGTATCCGCGCGCGTTCGAGTGTCTCCCGGTCCGTGACATTGATCTGGATCTCGAAGCCGCCGCGGGCAAGGTAGGTCTTGACGAGCGTTTCCACGGCGTCGAGGCTCTTTTCGTTGAAGACGGATTTCGTGAACTTCATGTTGACGGCGATCCCGCCGATGAATTTCCAGTGCTCCCACGACGTCGAGGACAGCACGGATGCCGTCGGTCCTTCGGCTTCGCGTCCCTGCGCGGGTCCCGATCCGTCGCCGAGCGGGAATCCGGCGAGCCGTCCGTCCGGGGTCGCACCGGTCGAGCGTCCGAAGATGTCGTGCATGATCCAGCAGAACATGCTCGGGATGAGCCGGCCGTTTTTGAAGGGCACGCGGTGCTTTGCGCATTCCGCCGCGAGGAAGGACGAGACCTGTGCGACGAAACCGTCCGGGGTGCCGGGATCGCGGCAGTCGCATCCGTATTTCGGCAAGGCGCGGATCTCGGCGAGCAGCGCGGGGGCGTCCCGGTAATCCGAAGCGAGCGCGGCCTTCCATTCGGCGAAGGTGACCGCGTGCCGCTCATAGACGAGTGTGCGGATGGCGTAGAGCGCGTCGGCGAGGTTCGAGACCCCGACGAACGAGGGTGTGATCCAGTTGAACCGTGCGCCGCCCTCCTCAATGTCGCAGCCCTCTTCGAGGCAGTCGTGCACGAAACAGGAGAGGAGGGGATCGGCGCAGTATTTCGCGCGTTCCCAGCGTCCGAGCGTCTCCCGGCGGCAGTTCTCCGCGATCCGGCGGGAGAGATGCGCGTAGAATTTCCGCATCAGATCGTCGAACGAAGGGCATTCTCCGTCGTCCGGCAGGATCGCGCAGAGCTCGGCGGGCATGTTCATGTACGGCGAGGCGACCCAGACGTTCGAGCAGGCGACGGGCGTGATCTCGACGCAGGTGGAGTGGATGTATTCCGACGCCTCCTCTTCCGTGAGCCCGTAATACCGCAGGCCCTTCTGAATGACGTCGTCGTTGAAGATAGCGGGATGGGACCGCCCGTGGGAGAGGACCTCCAGCGCGAGGCGCAGATCCCCCTCCGGGGTGTCGGACGTGCAGCAGAATCCCACCGAGGGATAGACGAGCCGCACGTCGTCCACGGCACGGATGAACATCCGCGTGAGGGGATTCGAGACGACGGTTTCGTCCGGGAGCCGCCCGCCGACCATGAGGCCGCAGGAGAGTCCGTTCGGCACGCGTCGGTTGATCTGGATGCAGAGGCAGTCGACGAGGGTGCGCGCCTCCTCGTCCGTGAGGATCCCCGCCGCGCGGTCCGCCTCATAGTAGGGCAGGAGCCAGCGGTCCGGGCGTCCGAGCTGGAATTGCAGCATCGACGGGCGCAGCGGCTTGACGGAGATCGCGTAGGTGACGAACGCCGCGGACTGGATCGCTTCCCGGAAGGTGCGTGCGGGATATTTCGGCACCCGGCGGCAGATCGCGGCGATCTCGCGGTATTCGTCCGCCTGCCGCCCGTCTTTTGCCTCCCGGGCGAGCTCCTCCGCACGGTCCGCGTACCGGTCCGCGAGGATCTCCACGCCTTCGAGACAGGTCTTGGCCGCGAGATAAAAGTCTTCCTTCCGCACCGCGTCGGGATCGTCGAGGTCCAGCGCGGCGAGATACCCGTCGATCATGGCCGCGATGCCCGATGTGCCGAGGGTGAGGAGCCGGCGGTAGTCGATCGCCATGTGCGAATCCTGCCCGATGCCCGGATGCGAGTAGCGTGCGGCTTCGTCTGCCCGGCGGAACCGCTCCCGCTCCTCGTCGGTATAAGCTCTTGACGCGGGACGCCCGACGATCAGCTCGCCCGGCGCGATGTCCACGGTCCATGCGGAATACGCGGCACGGACGGCATTCGCGATCCGCCGCTTGAAGCTCGGGTTCCAGCAGTCCTCGTAATACGCGGCGTTGAAAAAGTGATAAAACTCGTCGTAATTCACGACCGGATGTAACGCCTCCGCCCGGAGACGTTCGATCCGCGCGACATCGTAGCTTTCCATGCCACGTCCTCCCTCCTCAGTCATCGCCGTCCTCCTCATTCTGCTCTTTCGCCTTCATCTTCATCCGCTTCGGCGGCTTCACGCCGGAGAGGGGATTCGCGGCCATTGCCTCCTCCATGTGCTCGTTCGACACGTGCGTGTAAATCTGCGTCGTGTTGAGCTGCTCATGCCCGAGGATGTCCTTCAGGACCCGGATATCCACCTCGCCCGACTGATACATCAGGGTCGCGGCGGTGTGGCGCAGCTTGTGCGTCGAATACTTTTTATACTCCAGCCCGGCCTCGCCGAGGTATTTCTTCACCATCCACTGCACGGTCTTGACGGAGATCCGCCGCCCCTGACCGGAGAGGAAAAGCGCGCTCTCGCCCTTCTGCTTGGCCGGCGTTTCCATGCGGATCGGCAGATAGGCTGCGATCGCGGCCCGGCAGGCGTCGTTCAGATAGACGATCCGCTCCTTCGAGCCCTTCCCGATCACGCGCATCGAGCGCAGTTCCTTGTCGAGGTCCGGAATGCTGATCCCCGCGAGCTCCGAGAGCCGGATCCCGCAGTTGAGAAAGAGGGTCAGGATGCAGTAGTCCCGCTCGCGCGTCTTCGATTCCGTGTCGTTCGTCACCGCGCCGAGCAGTTCCATGCATTCCTCGACGCTCAGATATTTCGGCAGGGACTTCTTCATCTTCGGCGTCTCGATGTCGGCGGCGGGATTGTCCTCAAAGAGGTGCATCCGGGACGTGCAAAACTTGTAAAACTGTTTGATCGCGGAGAGCTTGCGCGCCATCGCCCGGTTCTCGTTGTCCCGTCCGTCCTTCACGAAGGAGAGGAAGTCGTACACTTCGCCGGTCGTGACGGAGGAGAAGAAGTCTTTGTCGAGCGCGCGGATGTCGATCGCGTCGAAGTCCTCGCCCTCGGTCGGGAGCCCGCTCCGGGAAGCCGTCAGCCAACGGCAGAAGGTCCGCAGATCGAAGAGATACTCCGTCACGGTTTTCGGCGAGCATCCCTGCACCACGTCCTTGTAGCGCGCAAAGTCCCGGACAAGGGGCGGGAACTGTGCGCGGAATTCAGAATCGGTCACTCTCTAACACCTCCGTTCCGGTCTCCTTTATTATACAACAATCTTTAAGATATTCGTGGATTTTCTGTAAATTTTCACCGAGCTGACTTGTAATAGTGCCGGAAAAACGGTACAATACATACGAAGCGGAACCATACCGGAGACACCCGGGCAGGAAAGCGAACCCGGAGATCCGGTATTTCATATTTTATGGAGCGTTTATGAAGGAATTCTGGAGCGAAAACGGCAAGTATGTTGGAAAAATGCTCATCAACCAGTTCGGCGCGACCTTCTTCGGCATCATGCTCGTGATGGCGGCGTCCGCGGCGCAGAGTCAGCGGATCTGGCTGAGGCTCTTCGCGAGCTGCTTCGCGACGCTGTTCTATCTCTATCTCATCTACAATGTCCTGTGGGAGCACGGCGGGCAGGACCGTATCCGCGCCGATGCGGGACGCGCGACCCGCAAGCCGCTCACGGGCCTCTGGATCGCCTGCCTCGCGAACATCCCGAACTTCATCATTGCCGCGCTCATCCTCGTCAGCCAGCCCTTCAAGGAGACGCGGTCGTGGGCGGCGAGCCTCAACGTCATCGGACGCGCGCTCGCGCTTTTGTGGGAAGGGATGTACGCCGGGATCGTCGCGACCTATTCGCCGATCAACCCGATCATCCACCTGCTCGACATCTTCCCGGCGCTGTTCGTCAGCTGGGCCGCTTATCTCCTCGGCCTGCACAACAAGCGCCTCCTCCAGCCCTTCGAGCTCAAGCAGCCGGAGGGAAAGAAAGAGAAATAAGCACGTATCCGGCGGGGTACTTGACTGACCTTGCCCGGCTTCTTTGTAATTGCAGGCATAAAACAGGTATGAAAAACATCACCGAAATCATCATGTGCCCCGAATGTCACAACACGCTGACCGCAGATTTAAAATGCTCCGGGTGCGGCAGACAGTACGGTTACCGGCACGGTGTTTACAACCTGATTTCTACCGATCTGTCCGGAGATCAGTTCTATTTGAATAAAATCGAGATTCCGAGCGACAAAGCGGGGATGGACGAACTGTTCTATGAAATATTCGGACGGGGGAACCTTTCGGACGAGGAACTTTCAAGAGACTATTATGCTCGATGCAATCAGGAGACTCTCGACGGAATAAGAAAACAAAAGGAGCACATGAACCGTCTCTTGAGTTCGCTGTCAGGTGTTGTCTGCGACCTCGCGACAGGCGGCGGAACCATGCTCCAGCAGTTGATTGATTCGGGAAATCCCAATATTCAGATCGTCTGCACGGATATCAACGAGCTTGAATTGATCTGTACCAGAATCCGGCGAAATGGGGAACATACGAACATTTCCTTTGTCACGACAGATGGACGTTATCTGTCGATTCGGGACAATTCGTTTGACTATATTGTCTCGTTGTCGGGCTTTGGCAATATCCCGGAAGGGGATAAGGTGGCAAAGGAACTGTATCGTGTCTTGAAACCCAGTGGAAAGCTCATCATACAGGGCGAATATATCGAAAAGGGCACGAAAAGCTATGAGCTTGCCGTTGGAGCAGGAGTCGAACGCGGCGTGGTCGAGGAATACCTCATCGAAGATTTGGAGAAAGCCGGGTTTGAGGATGTATGCTCGGAAATCATAGCGGAGGCGATATGGGCGGAGAACCCGTATGATTTGATACCTGCGGCGGGGGATAATCAGAGATTTTGTTTGATTTTTGCGGAGAAGAAAGAATGAGGAAAAATAGGAACCGCAGATCCAGATCCTTTTCTGTTAGATTGCGGCCATCAGATTCAGAAATCCGTCTTTCCGGGCGGATTTTTCTGTTTTTCGCAAAACCCTCTTGACAGCCGCGCGGAAGTCGAGTATAATTAAACCATGGTGGTTTAAGAAACGAAAACCGGTAAATCAAAAAGGAGAACCTTCCATGCAGAAGCGATGGACGGCGGCGCTCCTTGCCGCGGTGATCCTGTTCAGCGCGGCGGGATGTCACGGGAAGAAGCCGGATACCGGCGCGAACCCACAGACCGGCGAGGCCGCGGGAAACATATCGGCAGATGGCGTTCTGGAACACGTCTGGACCGGGACGGAATACGGATTGCCGGAGGGCTGGGCGGTGAGCGAGCCTCTTGCCTACGATCCGGAGACCGCGACGATCTTTGCGGAGGCATATGGCAGCGCGGAGAATGGCGACAGGGAATATGCGTTCTGCACCCTCACGGAGAAGGCATATCAGCTCGAACCGTTTATCATCGCCGAGGATAAGGACACCCGCGTGACCCTGACGAACGTGATCCGCGCCGGGGACTCGCTGTGGTACGTGAAAAACCTCAATCCCGGGACGGCGGAGAGCAGACAATATCTTGTCCGGCGCGATACGGAGACCGGCGTAGAAGAAGAAGCGGCGCTCTCTTCGCTCTTTGAAGCCGGGGACTCGTTCTTCCTCGGTTTTCTCGTGGATCCGGACGGCGATGTCTGGCTCAGCACCTATATGCACGAGATCGTCGCCATCCGTCCGGACTTCTCCCGTATCTTCTCTATGCGCATCGATCACGGAGGGGAGCTGCTCATGCGTGCGGACGGCGCGGTCTTCTTCCTCACGGAGAATCCTTCCGGTTCCATCCTCGCCGGGATCGACAAGGCGACCGGTCAGCGCACGGAGGAGATCCCCCTGCCTCCCCAGCGTCACGCGGTCTGCTTCCCGGCGTCCATCGATTCTCCCTAGGTCTATCTCTACGCAGCATCGGGCGGCGTGTATGGAGTCACATATGATGAAAAAAGTGAGATCGTCTCCGAATGCCTGCTCGATTATGTCAACTCCTCCCTGAACGCGGACAAGGTGTCCCTCGTCGGTCCCGCGGGCGAGGACGGGTTTCTCTTTATCGAAGACGGGCATCCGTTCGTCTACCGCCCGGCGGGGAGCGTGAATCTCGCGGACGTCACCGTGCTGACCGTCGCGATCTCCCGGCCGCTCTGGGACGAGGTGGTACAGAACGCCATCGCGTCCTTCAACAAAACCCACACGGACGCGCGCATCCTCCTGCTCGATTACAGCGTCTATGCCACCTCCGAAAACAGTACGGCGGGTTCGGAGCGGCTGGCCCTCGACATGGCGGCGGGGATCTCTTTCCCGGACATCGTCGTCGGCCGGCCCGGCGAGGATGCGTCGATCGACATGATCCTCGACAAGCGCCGTTATACCGACCTCTACCCCTTCCTCGACGCGGATCCGGATTTGAACCGCGACGCCATCCTCGACTGCGTTCTCACCGCGTTTGAGGACCGCGGCGCGCTCTGGTGCCTCTCGAATTACTTCCTGTTCGATACGCTCCTCGTCCATCCCGACGTGCTCGAAGCGTGCGGCCTCGACGGAAAGACAAGCTGGACGCTCGCGGAATTCCTCGACTTCGCGGAAAACCTCCCGGAGGGGGTGGAGCTGACGGACGGCCTCCTCCAGAGCGGCGCGATCCGCGTGCTGCTCGGGAACTACGGCCTTGGCGCGTTCTTCGACAGAGAGGAGGGAATCTGTTCCTTCGACAGCCCGGAATTCATCCGCTGGCTCAGATTCACCGCGTCGCTGCCGAAGGACGAGGCGGAATTGAGAAAGCGTTCGCCCGTTTACGCGGCTTCCGGACCGGAGAGATACGATTACTTGATGAACGGAAAGGTCGCGCTGGCATCATCCGGGGCGGCGTTCTATATGGCGCTTCCGTATCTCGAAACGGCGTTCGACAGGAAGGACTGGGTCATGATCGGGTATCCCGGCGCCGGGACGGAGGTGAGCGCGCAGACGGTCTATGCGATCACATCAACCTGTACGGCGCCGGCGCTCGCGTGGGAATTCGTCCGCACGGCGGTCCTCGAGGAGCGGGAGTCCTATTACGGAAGGGACGTTTTTCCCGTCCTGAAAGACCGGTTCCGGGACGGCCTGGCACAGCTGTACGATCAGGAGATCATCCAGTATTTCAGCGGCAATATGCATATCACAACGCCGAAGCCCGATCCACCGACGACCTACGCCGATCTCCGGGAGCCCGGTTATATCGTCGATTTCACCAAAGCGGACGCGGAGCACATCCTCGATTCCCTCGCGTCGGCGGGCGTTCCGCTTTCAAAACGCATTCCCGCCGAAGTCACAGCCATCGTGGAGGAGGAGATCTCCGCCTTCCTCGCCGGCCACGGGAGCGCGGAGGACTGTGCCCGGAAGATCCAGTCCCGCGCGTCGATCTGGCTGGCGGAGAGACAGTAATTAAAAGGAAAAGGGACTCCGAGAGTCCCTTTTCGCTTAGATTTCGGTGATCCAGTTGTCGTACGCCGTCTCGATCCCGTGCGCGGCGAGGACCTTTGCGGCTTCCTCGTGCGGCGGATGGAGCGTGCGTGCGAGATGGCTGACGAGGAAACGCGGGCACAGCTTCGAGAACGTGTCCTTCATCTCCGACACCATCGCGACGTTGCTGTGCTCGAAGATCCGGTAGTCCCCGCGCACGTCCCCGATCGTGCAGTCGAAGATCATGCAGTCGAGGTGCCCGAGATCGCACAGCGCCCGGTACGTGTCGTAGAAGAGCCACGCGCCGTCGCACCCGTAGAAGAACCGCCGCCCGTCGTCCTTCGATTCGACGACGAAGTGCATCGGATTCTCCGCGGTCCGGTGATTCGCGGGATAGGCCCGGACGGTGTAGTGTGCGAGTTCGAGGGTATCCCACGGTTCGGTCGGGTGAAATACCGCGCCCATCGCTTCGAGCCGCGCGACCGTGTCGGGGGAATAGTGGTCGCCGTGCCGGTGGGTGCAGATCACGTCCGTCACCCCGGCATACAGATCCCGGTACCCGAAGGTCTTCTCGAATTCAAAGACGCACTTGCCCGGATCGATCAGGAGCCGTCCGTCGACGAGCAGGGAAGAGTTGCGCCGGAAATCGATCGAATCATCCGCCCAGGAGAGATCCCAGTCCGCCGCGCCGGTGCCGAGAAAATGCAGTTTCATGCGCGCCTCCTCAGTCGATCGTCATTTCAAACGAGACGGTGTATTCGGAGAACGTGACGGTGAACGCATAGGATCCGGACGGGAGCGGCTCGGACGGACGGAGCGCGACGCCGAGATAGTCCTCGCCGGATTCGAGCTCCGGATGCTTCGATGTGACGATGGCGGCGGGAACGCTCATGGCGGAGCCGTCGGATATGATGCCGATGTAAGCCGCTTCGTCCGGCTCGTACCAGAGCTCGTGATTGGTGAAATAGAGGATCAGTTCGCCGTTCTGGATATACGGCTTGCTTTCGAGCTCGAGCTGTTTCAGGGCGACATACGGGTAGTCGACCGCGACGGCAGGCTCACCCGACGGCTCTTCTTCGGCCTTTGCGGTGATTTCGGGAGCGGACTGTTCTATGGTCATGTCGGCGTTTTCCTCGTTCTGCGAGGTCTCCGAATTCCGCAGTCCGCAGGAGGCGGAACTGAGCAGGAGGACGGAGAGGATGGCGGCGGCGATACGTTTCATGAGGACTCCTCCTTGGGAGATTCTGACGGCACGGAGCCGTTCACGTCAATATTCTACCACAGCGAAGGGGCCCATGTCATCGCGGAATTATGAACTTTCGGTGACGTCTTGGAAAAGAAACGGGGAGAGAGGCGCGCCGGCGCGATCTTTTATGCGCTTTGCCGAAAAAAGAATGAAAAGAGAGAGTTGACACGGGGGACAAAATATGGTATAATAAACCCTCGAACGGGCTTTTTGAGTGGCCCGTCTCTCTGCCGCCGAAAATATTGCGTCGGCGGTCTGAAGTCCATAGGGAGGTTACCAAATGGAAAAGATCATCAACTCTTACGAGACCCTCTTTGTGATCGATCCCGATCTGACCGAGGAAGCGACGAGCACGCTCGTGGAAAAGTTCACGAAGCTCATCTCCGACAACGGCGAGATCGAATCGGTCGACGAGTGGGGCAAGCGCAGACTCGCGTACCCCATCAACGACAAGCCGGAAGGCTACTACGTCCTGGTAAACTTCAAGAGCGAAGCGTCTCTCCCGAGCGAACTGGAAAGAATCTTCGGCATCACCGAAGGCATCCTCCGTTCCATCGTGATCCGTCACGAGGAGAAGAAGCCCTCCGCGAAGAAGCCTGCCGCCAAGACCGAAGCGTAACCGAGCGCATACGCAGAGGACTGAACGATGGCAAACTTC